>NZ_AXVR01000001.1 GCF_000484695.1 Salinispora cortesiana
CTTGCCTGGGGCGACAACGGCCGAGGGCAGTTGGGGGACGGGACGACCGCGGACAGCAGTACGCCGGTCGAGGTCAGTCTGCCGGCGGGCACCACTGTCACGGTCACCTCCGCCGGCGCCGCCCACAGCATGGCCCTAGTCGCACCACCACCGGGCTCCACCGCACCACCACCGGGCTCCACCCCACCACCACCACCGGACCTGCCCACCACCGGTGCCAGCCTGCCCATCACCCTTGCCGCCGCCACCCTGCTGATCCTCACCGGTGCCACCCTCATCCGCCTCGCCCACCAGCATCAACCGACCCGCCGTCTACGCTGAGGCAATCCGACGCGCCGGGCGCGGCGTCTTCGTCGCCGAGCCACCAGGTCGCTGACGGAGCACCGCCCTTAGCTGGGCAGCACCCCGCCCTGCTGCGGTTGCTACGCCTCGGCCCAGACGGCCAGCTCGTTGCCGCTCGGGTCGGTGAAGTGGAACCGACGCCCGCCCGGGAAGTCGTATGGGCCGTTGACCACGGTGCCGCCCGCCTCGGTCACCGCCTGGACTGACTTTTCCAGGTCGGTGGAGAACAGCACGACCAGTGGGCCGCCCGCACGCACCTGGGTGTCCTGCCGAAGCCCGCCCACCTCGGGCGCGGACTCGCCGTGCGGGCTGCGGATGCCGGCGTATTCCGGCCCGTAGTCGGTGAACTGCCAGCCGAAGGCCTCGCTGTAAAAACGTTTCGCCTCGGCGAGGTCGGTGACGGCGAACTCAACATAGTCGATGGCGTGCTGCCGGTGTGTCCCAGATTCGGTCATGCACCAGATCATGCCCGGCGGGTACGACCAACTTCGTGGACGCGAAACGGCCCTGCCGCTCATCCACGGGTCCCACCGTCGAGTGCGGGCCTGCACCAGGTAAACGTCACCGGCGCGACGGTCACCCGTATGACAAAGGTGCCGGCGGCAATTCGTGGGCCGGTCGTTCTCAGTGCCATAGCGGGTGAAGTAGTGCAGGGCGGTGAAAAGGGGCACTGATTCGATTGCGTTCCTCGCCATGCCCGGATCGGCGGGGCATCGCACGGCCGTCGTTCGTGCAACAATCCGTTCGGATTCAATGACGAGGATCATGGGAGTCGACGGTGCAGTGCGCGAACTGCGGCAATCACATTGATCCGGCAAAGGGCGAGTGCGGGTGCGGCACTCCGTTGCCGCAGCCAACCGGAGCGGAGGTGCCCGGCCAACGACCCGCGCAGCCGATCTCCGTCCCGCCGCACAATGTCCAGCCGGCCCGGGGGCAACGGCTCTTCGCCCGTCCTCCGGGCTATCCGACTTTCGTCTCCTGGCTGGTGACCGGCGCGTTCCGGAACCGGCGTGGTGCGCTCGGCGCGTTCATCGCCGCCTGGTTCAACCTGCCGCTCGCCGTGCTCCTCGGCGGATTGGGGATCCTGTACGGCGCGATAGCTGGCTACCTCGGCGGGTTCACCAGTGGCAATGTAGTCGGCCCCGATTTCCTCACCGAGGTTCCCCTGCTCGGTTCGGTGCTCAGCGGTGACCTGCTTCAGGTAGGCGGCTTGCTCGGTCTCCTGGTCGGCGTGCTGCTCGGCTGCCTGGCCGGGTTCTTCGGTGGCTTGTTCGTGCCGTGGTCCCTGGTCACCACCGAGCCGGGCTACGCCGCCGGCTACTTCGTCGCCCAGACCATCGTCGCGCTTCTCCTCAGCCTGCTCTACACCGGCTACGGAATCGCTACCGAAGGATGGCGGTTCCGGGCTGCCGGCTACCGCGAACCAAGCCGCCGAGAAAGGGAACTGCTCCAGCCGATTCTCGTAGACTGCGCGACGCGGCTGCAGCTTGACGAGTACCCGAAGCTACTCATCGACGACAGTCACAGTCAGCACGCGGTCAGCGGGACCCGACACGTGGTGATCAGCCGAGGACTGCTCGACGAGTTCGACTACGCGCCCGAGCCGATCGCTGCGGTGCTGTGTCACGAGCTGACGCACTGGCGCAACGCCGACCCGGTGTCCAGCCTCTTCGTGCGCGGCCTCGGCCTGCCGCTCTACCTCATCTACGCGTTCGGCACGTGGCTGCGACAGAGTTTCCGACACCCGATTCTTGCCCTCGTTGTGACGCTCAGCACCTGGCCGCTGTTGCTGACCGTCCGGTACTTCGTCATGCCGATGCAGGCAGCGGGAAACCGAGCCGCCGAATACCTCGCCGACCAGGGCGCGATCTGGGCGGGGCATCACCTCGGGCTACGGCAGGTGTTGAGCCGTTCCCGGGACGGTTTCGACGGGGCCCGTAACGGGTGGGAGGCCGCCGTCTGCGCTAACCACCCCCCGAACGAGCTGCGTTTGGAGCGCGCCGAGGCGCCCGGGGTTGACTATCCGCTGCCCGACCGCGACTCGCCGGCACGTCCGCTTCCTGTGGTCGTGTCCAGCTCACTCATCCCGTGACTGAGCCGATGGCGGAGAGGTAGCGATGACGACGATTCAGGCCTGCGCGAAGTGCCGGACCGTGCTCCTTCCGGGCCAGCAGGGGTGCCTGCGATGTGGCCTTCCGGCCGCCGAGCAGACGCAGGAGTGCTCCACCTGCCACCGGCCCACCGCGCTGGAGGCGCGCTTCTGCCCCGCTTGCGGGCAGCGGCGGGGGCAGCGGTCGCCGATGCCCGCCGTCGACCCGGCCACGGCACCGGGGCCCGGCACCGACCCGGTCGACCCGCCGCCCACCGTGTTCGCCAAGGTGCGTAGCCCCAATCGCTGGGTGTACCTGTTCACCGGCCTCGGTCTGGCAGTGCTGTTGACCGGTATTACCGGCCTCTACGTGGTCCAAAGCGTCTTCTACACCCCCGAGCGCACGGTCGCGGAGTACTTCTCCGCCCTCTCCGAGCGGGACTTCGGCGCCGCGCGTTCCCTCCTGGCGGAGCCGTCGAGGGAAGGTCCGAACGATCGCGGGGAACTGCCGTTGATCCCCCTGAACGCGTCGTACCGGCCGCCGTCGGCGGCGGAGGTCACCTCGATCGAGGAGCTGAACGAGATCGAGCTAGCGGGAGTTCCGGCCGGGGCGGACAGTGCTGACTGGCGGTCGGCCAGTGTCACCTACCGGGTTGGCAGCCGTACCTATCGGGAAGTGCTGTATCTGCACCGGCAGGAACAGAAGGAGCTGGGTGTTCTCCATGGCTGGCTGATCTATGGCGGAGTCAATGAGCTGACCGTGCCGATCTGGCAGGACGATGCGAGGGTGCTCATCAACGGGCAGGCGGTGCCGGCCCGCGACCGGTACGCGAGGGCCCGCGTCTTCCCCGGCGTCCATGAGGTGCGACTGGCTGATGACCTACTCTTCGAGGCGGAACCGGTCGTCATGGAGGTCGGCCTGCTGGAGCCGCACGAGGCACGGCTGCGGCCGACGGTCAGTGAATCGGCGCGCAGCGAGGTCGAAAGTCAGGTGAAGGCGTACCTCGACGAGTGTGCCGCGAGCACCGACCCGTCACCGGAAGGCTGCCCCTTCTCGTGGATCGCGCTCGGGCCCTCGCGGACCGTTCAGTGGACGATCGAGACGTACCCGGAGCTCGAGTTCAAGATGCGGGGCAGCGAGCTCGCCGTTGCCGGCTGGTCGGGACGCGTCAACGTGGCATATTCCAGCTTTGGCGGGACGGAGGACGATTTCGACACCCCCTTCTACGTCACCGGTCTGGCCACAGTGGTCGATGGCAAGGTGACGTTTCGCAGTGACTGACAGCAGCAACCAGTCCAGCGTCAAAACATCCCTCGCACGACCTGACCATGCGGCAGATCGGCCCGCTGTTCGGGGGTGTCGCACGCCGCCGCGCATCGGGTCATCGACACCGTCGGCCCCTGCTCGCCCTGGTGCCGGGGCGCCGACCTCGGTCGACCAGTAGCCGTTGTCGGCGCATTCGAGCGGCGAGCGGACACGACCCGCGTACGCTGCCACGGTGCAGATTGACGTGGTTACCCTGCTTGTCGAGGAGTACGATCCGGCGATCGCGTTCTTCACCGCCGTACTCGGCTTCGATCTCATCGAGGACTCACCATCGCTGACCAATGACGGGCGATCCAAGCGGTGGGTCGTCGTCCGGTCTCCGGGTGCCCAGACCGGGATTCTGCTCGCTCGCGCCGACGGAGAAGATCAGCGTGCCGCTGTCGGTAACCAGGTAGCCGGCCGGGTCGGGTTCTTCCTCCGTGTTGACGACTTCGACGCCGCCTACCGGCGGATGACCGAGGCCGGTGTCACCTTCATCCGGGAACCGCGGACCGAGCCCTATGGCCGAGTCGCGGTCTTTCTCGACATTGCCGGCAACCGGTGGGACCTTCTCGGCGCGACCCTGACGTAGCCGCACTTGCCAGGCAAGCCGGGCCAAGACCACACATCCTGACCTGAGTCGCTGATCGGTCGCGCGTTTGCCACCTCGGCGTCACGGAAGTGCCTCCCCTTGACGAGAAACCGGTAGAGGTCGCAATGACAAGTTTCCCTTGCAGGGCAGGCACTTCCGCTTATCTATGCGCCGACGAACAGCACGTCCCGGCGACTACCACGAATCATCCGGGCCGGTTGTCAGCGATGCGGATGAGGCCACCGACGGCACCGATGTACGCGGCACCATCGGGTCCGATGGAGATCGGGGCGTAGTGGTTGTTGACAAGGGGTCCGGCTCCGGCCAGCCTGCTCCATACCTGTTCACCGGACCGTACGTCGATCGCGGTGAGATACCACGCGTCCGGATGTCCAAGCAACTGGCCGCCGGGGCGGAACGCCAGTTCGTCGGCAGCGGGGTGGGTGTAGGTGTACAGCAGGCCGTTGGCCAGCGAGACCTTGCTGACCACACTCGGGATCCGCTCGGTTGTGTTGGACCAGTCGACGGAGCAGTTTCGGCCGGGGTAGTCGACCTGTATCCGGGTCAGACCCGGCACCGTGTCGGGCTGCCTGGCGCCGGCCAGCCCTTTGAGCAGCGCCCGTCCGTCGAACTGGTATCCGTAGTTGTTCTCGACGATGATGTCACCGCCGACGGCGACGAGGCTGTTCTCGGTGGCACTGGTGCCGGCGGGAAAGACCGGCTGGGTGCAGATTTCGGTCGGTCCGTTCTTGCCGCGGGCGAACACGAGTACTTGCATGGCCGGATCGGCGTTGTCGGTGATGGCCACGTAGCCCCCGTCCGGGCCAGATGCCGCGCCGATCAGGGTGGGGGTGGTGCCACTACTGTGACTGAACTGGCCCGGTTTTTGTCGGCTCCCTCGGTCGTAGGTGGCGCGCCAGGTGACCTCGGGCCGGCCGTTTGGGGTGGCGTCGAACCGGTAGAGCGCGTGGTCGCTGACGACAAAGACTCCGCCGGACTCGTCCACGGCGAAGCTGTTGGCGATCTGCTTGCCGTCGAATTCGTGTGTTTCGATGCGGCCATTGGTCATGTCAAGGGTGCCGACGGTTCCGTCCTTGGCTGCGAACCAGAGCAGTCCGGACCAGTCCGGCAGGGCCGACACGATGCCGCTGGTGCCGATGGCGGGGGTGAGGTCGTAGCTGCGTTGGGGTACGAGGCGGTCGCCCTGGACGGCGACGACCAGGATTTCGCCGGTGTTCGTTGGGATGATCGCCTGGTCGCGGTTGTCGAGGTAGAAGTACGCGCCGCCGACGGCGTCGGTGGGGCTGGCGCTGGCGGCGCCAGGCAGGCTCAGGGTGGTGATCGCGTCGAGGGTGTCCGGATCCAGGAGAAGTAGCCGAGGTGCCTGGCCCGGGGTGATGCAGACCGTGACGATCCGGCCCTTGGAGTCGAAGGTGACCGTAAGACACTCTCCGCCCTGTAGCCGACTGCTCACCTTAAGATCGCGTCCGGAAGGGCCGGCATTTTGGTATGCGTCGGTCTGGTAGGCGTCGCCATGCATGTTGCTGGTGCCGTTGGCGGCCATGAAGGGGTGTTGCGGCACCTCCGCGTTGTCGATCGGGTGGGCTGTGGCCGGCTGACCCGCGAATGGCTGTAGTCCGACGCCGCGGGGATCGACGGGGATGGGCAGGGTGCGCCCAGCCGTGCTGTCGACTGCGGTCGTACTGGGTAGGGTCAGGCCGATTGCCGTCATGACGGAGGCCAGGGCGAGACTTCGCTTGCGCATATTCGTGGTCCTGACTGTCGACGGATATCGATAGCGGGTGAAGTGTAGAGGTGTGTCGGTTGCGTCGGCAATGGGTGGTAGAGCCCTGCGGTGGGGGGCGATGGCCTGGTTCGTCAACCGGTAGCCTGATCGCGGACAGCCGATGGCTAGAATCGCCCCCGCGCTAAGGGGTAGATTGCGGATATTCTGGTTGACCTATGCCTTGTGTCTGATTGGAGGACTTTCGAAGGCCTCGTCAGGGTTACGAGACGTCCCTTGGCCCAGAGGAGTTCGCCCAGGCATAGCCGCAGATCATCGGTGCTGTCTCGGCCCGGCAAATGCTGAGGAGGGGCAAGTTCGGCGGGACCGAATTAACTCGGGGGGTCTACCTGATCGTCGTCCTCCGCCGGGCCGGGCTCTCCGGCCGGGGGCGAGTCGTAGCGTCCCTGCCCGGTGCGACGGGCGGTCGAACCCTGATCGGAGTCAAACCCGCCCGCGGTCAGTCGACCGAGGGCAGCGACGGGCCGAGGACGTCATCGGCGTCCACGATCGTGTAGGCATACCCCTGCTCGGCGAGGAACCGTTGCCGGTGGGCGGCGTACTCGGTGTCGATCGTGTCCCGGGACACCACGGTGTAGAAGTGCGCCTGCCGGCCGTCGGCCTTCGGCCGGAGCACCCGGCCGAGCCGCTGCGCCTCCTCCTGCCGGGAGCCGAACGTGCCCGACACCTGGACCGCCACCGCCGCCTCCGGCAGGTCGATCGAGAAGTTACCCACCTTCGAGATCACCAGGGTCTGCAGCTCGCCGGAGCGGAACGCGTCGAAGAGCCGCTCCCGCTCCCGGTTCGTGGTTGACCCCTGCACGATCGGCGCGTCCAGATATTCCCCCAGCTGGTGCAGCTGGTCGATGTACCCGCCAATCACCAGGGTCTGCTCGCCCGGGTGCCGGTCGAGCAGCGCCTTCACCACCGGCAGCTTGGTACGGGTGGTCGCCGCCATCCGGTAGCGCTCCTCAGCCTCCGCCGTCGCGTACGCCATCCGCTCGGCCTCGGTGAGCGTCACCCGTACCTCGGTGCACTTGGCGGGGGCGATCCAGCCCTGCTGCTCGATGTCCTTCCACGGGGCGTCGTACCGCTTCGGGCCGATCAGGCTGAACACGTCCCCCTCCCGGCCGTCCTCGCGAACCAGGGTGGCGGTCAGCCCCAGCCGCCGACGGGCCTGAAGGTCGGCGGTGAACCGGAAGATCGGTGCGGGCAGCAGGTGGACCTCGTCGTAGACGACCAGACCCCAGTCCCGCGCGCCGAAGAGGTCCAGGTGGGTGAACGCGCCGCCGCGCCGGGACGTCAACACCTGGTACGTCGCGATGGTGACCGGACGGATCTCCTTGCGCTCGCCCGAGTACTCGCCGATCTCCGCCTCGGTCAGCGACGTGCGGGCCACCAACTCCCGTTTCCACTGCCGCCCCGCCACCGTGTTCGTCACCAGGATCAGCGTGGTCGCCTTCGCCTCGGCCATCGCCGCAGCCCCGACCAGGGTCTTCCCCGCGCCGCAGGGCAGCACCACCACACCGGACCCGCCGGCCCAGAACGCCTCCACCGCCTCCCGCTGGTAGGAGCGCAATGTCCACGGCTTCCCGCCGTCCGCGCTGGCCTCGGCCAGCTCGATCGGGTGAGCTTCACCGTTGACGTACCCGGCCAGGTCCTCGGCCGGCCAGCCGAGCTTGAGCAGCGCCTGCTTGAGTCGTCCGCGCTCGGACGGATGCACCGCGATGGTGTCGTCGTCGAGCTTCGTGCCGAGCATCCCGGCCAGCTTCTTGCTCTTGGCGACCTCGACCAGCACCACCCGGTCCACGGCCCGCAGCACCAGGCCGTGTGCCGGGTCGTTGATCAGTTGCAGCCGGCCATACCGGTCCATCGTCTCGGCCACGTCGACCAGCAGGGCGTGCGGCACCGGATAGCGGCTGTACGTGATCAGCGCGTTGACCACGCCCTCGGCGTCGTGGCCGGCGGCCCGGGCGTTCCACAACCCGAGCGGGGTCAGCCGGTATGTGTGCACATGCTCCGGTGAGCGTTCCAACTCGGCGAACGGTGCGATCGCCAATCGGCAGGCCTGCGCATCGGGGTGTTCGATCTCCAGCAGCAGGGTCTTGTCCGACTGCACGATCAGGGGTCCACCACTCACGTGAGCGCCTCTCTTGATCTTCGGATGCCGGCCGTCGCGCCGGGCAGCGGTGCCGCGAGACGACCATCCAGTGTTGCACGCTCCGCATCAGATATCGGAATTTGCGCGCACCATGCAACCTGGCGGGGTACTGGTACGTCTTGCAGGGTGACAACTAACGCGGGTACGTCTCATGTTTCTGGCTCCGGGTCGTCTTCCGGACCTTGCCCGCGTGGTCGTCACGCTGGTCGGCGCCGGTGCGTACGCGTTCGATCCGTGGCTGAGAGCGGCAGGGGCGGAGGGCCCGCGTCGGTCGGGGCCGCGGACTCGCCAACGGGGGCGGGCGCAACGCCCGGGCCGGACCGGCCGGTCGAGGTGCTGGCCCACCGCCATTGTGAGTGGCACCCTGGACCTTCGAGCTTCGCCGACGGCGGGGAGGACGGAATGACCCTCGACCAGGATGTGATGGCTGAGACGCCGCGGAGGACCGCTCCGCCCGTCTCCGCCGGCATGATGGTCGCCTACGTGGCCGGCGGGGTGCTCCTGTTCGGTTGGTTCCTGTTTGGTCTGCTGGTGCAGCGGCAGGGCCTCGTGGACTCGGTCGGCGAGACCGCCGGGACGGCGTTTGGTCTGCTGTTGGTGGTCGCGGTGGTCGGCACGTTCCGCCGCGACCGGCGCTGACCCGTCGGAGTCCTCCCGCCGTGACCGGCGCTGACCCGTCGGAGTCCTCCCGTCGTGACCGGCGTTTGACCGTCGGGGCTCTCCCGTCGCGACTGGCGCCGAACCGTCGCGGCGGTCAGTCCGCCAGCACCGCTGCTGCCACCCGGTGTAGGGCGAAGGTGTGCAGCATTTCGGTCCGCTCGTCTTCCGCCCGCAGGTAACCCGCCCCGATCGACACCGGCCGGACCAGCCGGGAGGCGGTCGCCCCATGCGCGTCGACATACCCCACCCAGACCAGCGCCTTGTCCCGGACCGCCTGCTGCAGCACGGCCAGCGCGTCGGTGTGGCGGTGCGCCGCTTTGGCGCCTTCCTGGCCGCGGAGCAGTGCCGGCGCCTGTCGGGCGGCCCGGGTGGCGGCGTCGCCCCGCCGGATCTGCTCGACCATGCCGAGGAGCCGGGGCATCGGGAGCCTCGGGGTGGCGAGCGGGTCAACTGTCCGGGTGGTGCCCGGCGAGCGCGCCGGCGCCCGGCGGGTCCTGGGTCGGGTGAGCACCGCCGCACCGGTGGCGTCCTCGGGTACCGGCGCATAGCCGGCCTCGCGCAACGTGGCGAGCATGCGGTTGACCGGGGCCGGAGTGATGAGCACGGTCGGCGCGAGCCGGCGGAGCGCCAGCACCTCCAACCGACGGTCGGCGAGTACCTCGCCGAGCAGCGCCTCATCGTCACTGCGCAGGTACGCCCCGGTGGCGCCGACCCGCAGACCGCCGTGCCGGCGGGCGACGTCGTCAACCAGGTAGGTGAGCCCCTGCGGCACCGGGGTCCGCGAGCGCCGGGTGAACAACCCGTGTAGGTCGTCTGCCGAGTAGCCGGCGTCCAGCGCCCGCCGGACACTTGCCGGGGTCACCCGGTGCACGCTGGCCCCGCCGGCCGACTCGTGCTCGGCCACCACGTCCAGCTCGGCGGTGAGCGTCGGGTCCGCCGGCCCGGGTACGACGACGGTCAGGTCGGCCTGCACCAGAAAGTGGTCAACCGGGGCGGGTAGCAGCCCGTCCAGCGCCCGTACCGCCGTTGACGCCTCGCCGTCGGCGTGCAGGCCCAGCGGGTCGTCAGCGCCCCGCTGCTCGCTGGTGCTGGTGTCGGCGAGCAGCAGCCGCCCGTATGAGGTGAGCGCCCCCAGCCCGGTCACGCCCAGCGTGGCCGCCTCGGCCAGCACCTCCCGGTGGGCCGCCTCCCGTCCCCGACTGCGCCGGGGCGCTCGCCAGTCCAGCAGCTCCAGCACCTCGTCCGGGGTGGGTGCCGTCGCCGGCTCCAGGTCGGCGAGGACACTGAGCGCCGCTTGCCGCGCGATCGGTGCCCCAGCGCGTTCCGCCTCGGGGGAGAGCACCGTGATCGGACGGTCCCGGTCGTCGCGTTGGCCGACCAGCCCGGGTTGCCGGGTCATCGTCAGCCAGGCTCGGGCCAACTGCTCCCACCGTTGCGCCAGCGAACCGGCTCGCCAGGCCTCGTACCCGGCGCTCGGCAGCACCTGCTGCTCGGCGCCGGAACGGGGCGCGGCGACCCCGGGTGCCTCCAGCTCCCCGGTCAGTCCGGCGGCGTGCGCCGCCTCCAGCAGCAGTGCGGCTGTCGGTTCATCCAGGCCGAGGGCGCGGGCCAACCGGCGCAGGTCGCGGACGCCCAGGCCACCGGAGCGAAGCACCGAGGCCGGCTCTGCGGCGAGCTGTTCCAGCAGCGCCTCGGCCTGGCGGACCACCTCCATGGCCTGGCCAGCCCCGGCTGAGTCGACCGCCTTTGGTTCCCGGGGTGGGGCCGCGACCCGCGGCGGGTCGGTGGGCATGGGGCCGAGTGCGCCGGTGTCCCGGCGGAGCAGGAGCCCCACCTCCCGGGGCAGCTCGACAGTCCCGGGCCGGCCGCTCCCACCGGTGCTGACCGAAATCAGGAGCCGGTGGTCAACCAGCCAGCGCACCGGTGATCCGGTGGGTGCGCCGCCGTTCGTGGGGTCCGGTGGCAGGGCATTCTCGGCGCCCAGGGGCGGGGCCTTCAGCGCCCCCGGTGGCACACTGCCGACCGGCGGGCCGGCGGCGAGCCGATCCAGGATGGCCCGGGCCGACGGCGGTGCCGAGAGCAGGGTTCGCCGCAGCTTCGCCGGGTCCGCGCAGAGGGCCGCCGACCGCGAGTCCAGCTCCGCTGCCGGCCGGCCCAGCCCGGCGGGGTACGGGGAGATCTCGTCGATGCCGCCGATCACGTGAAGGCGTTCGTCGGACCCGTACAGCAGCAGGCGGGATCGGAGCAGCTGCACCGCTTCGTGGACGGCGGCCGGGGCGGGGGGACGTGCGTTGGCGGCGGCCATGGCGAGGATCACGTCGAGGTTGGTGGTGTCGGCCGCTGCGTCGCGGGTGAGCCGGGCGGCGTCGAGGACCTGAAGCGTGAACCGGTCCAGGCTGTCCAGAACGCGGGCCACCGATACCCGGGACTGGGCTCGGATGGCGAGCGCGGCGAGGTCGGTGGGGACCGGTACGACGAGGTCCGGCCGCTGCTGGAGCAGGGCCGCGAGCGCCGGGTCGGGCAGCGCACGCAGGTGGTCGGCGAGTGAGTTGGTCATCGTCTTTCCACGCTAGCCCGACGGGCGCCCGCTTCGCCCCTCGGTCGGCCAGTCACCCTGAGCGCACCGGCGACCGGCCGGGGTGGCGCCGGTGCGCGATGATCTCACCAGATTCCCAGCGGCGCCCGACGCCGCGGTCCGGCTAGCCTTAGAGCAGTAGACGTCGTGAGCGAAGCAGAGGTTTTACAAGTGCCGACGGGTCGAGTGAAGTGGTACGACGCGACCAAGGGATACGGTTTCGTCACCAGTGACGAGGGCGGCGACGTGTTCCTGCCCAAGGCCGCGCTTCCGGCGGGTGTGACCGACCTCAAGGGCGGGCAACGGGTCGACTTCAGCGTGGTCGACAGCCGTCGTGGCGCCCAGGCGATGGGGGTCAAGCTGTTGGAGGCCCCACCGTCGGTGGCGGAGCTGCGTCGTCGCCCTGCGGAGGAGCTGCATGGCCTCGTCGAAGACATGATCAAGGTTCTGGAGGCGAAGGTGCAGCCGAACCTACGCCGCGGCCGGTTCCCAGATCGGAAGACCGCCCAGAAGATCGCTCAGCTGGTCCACGCGGTCGCCCGCGAACTGGAGGTCTGAGGCACCAGGCCGGCGTCGGCGGCCCGGCCCAGCAGCGCGTTGACGGCGGCGTACCCGGCCGCACCCAGGTCGGCGGTGAACTCGTTCACATAGAGGTCGATGTGTCGTTCGACCACGTCGGGCTCCATCTCCTGCGCGTACGTCAACACGTAGTCGCGGCTGGCCGCTCGGTCCGCCCAGGCCTGGCGGACCGACTCTCGGATCCACCCGGTGGCAGCCTCGGGGTCCACGCTGCCGCGGCGGGCGAGAATCGCGCCGAGCGGGATCGGGAGGCCGGTGTCGGCCTCCCACCACTCGCCCAGGTCGACCAGGGCGGTCAGCCCGTGCCGGGGGTAGGTGAACCGGGCCTCGTGGATCACCAGGCCGGCGTCGTATCGCCCGGCGGCGACCCCCGGCATGATCTTGTGAAACGGCACCACCTCGATGCGGGCGGGTGGCCGCCCGGCCGACCAGAGCCGGAAGAGCAGGTAGGCCGTGGTCCGGTCACCGGGTACCGCAACCGTGGCGCCGGAGAGATCGGCCCGGTCCGGGACTCCGGTCACCCGATCGCCCGAGCCCCCGGAGGACGCGGCGGGGGCGAGTGTCGGGTCGGGTCGGGTCAGCACCAGGGGTCCGCAGCCCCGGCCGAGTGCTCCACCGCAGGGCAGGAGGTGGTAGTCCTCGAGCAGCCACGGCAGCGCCGCGTAGCTCACCTTCACCAGGTCGAACGCACCCCGCTCGGCCGCCGTGTTGGTCACGTCCACGTCGGCGTAGGTCACCGTGACCGCAGGGGCGCCGGGGACCTGCCCGTGCACCAGCGCATGGAAGACGAACGTGTCATTGGGGCAGGGCGAGATCGCCAGCGAGAGCGTCACGCACCTACGGTAGCCCCGCGGTACGGCCGCTCCTGGCCGGCCTTGTGGCAGCGGAGGGGATCCGGCATTGTCCGGTGGTCCAGAACTGCATCCCGGCCGCCGGAGGTACCAACTGCCCACCTCGTACCTGCTCTGGCTTGTCGGGATCCTCGCCTCGCTGCTGGGCAACTCGTTCTTCTACTTCGCCCTCGGTTGGCAGGCGAGTGCGCATGGCGGCGCCATCGCCGGTCTGGTGCTCACCGCCATCACGCTGCCGCGGGTGCTGCTGCTTTTGATCGGTGGGGCGGTCGGGGATCGGGTGAGCGCACGCCGAGTGCTCATCATCGGCGATGCGGCGATGCTCGTCTTCTCGGTCGCCCTGGCGGCAGCGGCCTATCATCTCGGCGCGCCGCCCTGGTTGTTGCTCACCGCAGGGGTTGCCGTGGGGGTCGCCGATGCCTTCTATCTGCCAGCGTCCGGGTCGATGCCGCGGCGGCTGGTCAACGCGGACCAACTGCCACGGGCCCTGGCGTTACGTCAGGCCGGCGGTCAGCTGGTGGCCGTTGGCGGCGGTCCGCTCGGCGGGGTTCTCGTCGGGTTGGCCGGGCTGGCGGGGGCTGCCCTGGTCAACGCAGTGACCTTCGCCGCGGTACTGATGCTGCTGATTGCTATTCGGCCGCGGTACGCCGGCCCGCCGCCGCCGCCGGCGGGTGCGGGGATTGTCCGCGACGCCCTCGACAGCCTCCGCGTTGGCTTTCGTGATCCACTCCTGCGTCCTGGGTTGACGATGACCGGGGCCGCGGCGGCGTTTCTGCTGCCGGTGCTGTCGTTGCTGGTCCCGCTGCTCGCGCGGGCCCAGGACTGGGGAGTGGCGGCTGCCGGTCTCATTCTTGGGGCGCAGAGCGTCGGCATGGTTGTCGTCACCCTGGCTGTCGCGCGCCGAGGCCCGCTCGGCCGGCCCGGTCTCCTCTCCGCCTGGGGTCTGTTGGCAGCGAGCGTCGGCGTGCTCGGGTTGGCGCTTTCGCCCACCGTTCCGGTCGCCATCGGCGCGGGGGTGGTCATGGGGTTCGGGAGCGGTCTCTTCGCCGCGCACCTCGGGCCCCTGATTTTGGGGACGACTCCGGAGACTCACCTGTCTCGGACTCAGGCCCTGCTGACCCTGGTGCAGAGCCTGGCTTCGCTGGTCATGCTCAACGTGCTCGGCGCTGTCGTCGAATACCGTGGTGCGGTGGTGGCGATGGCGATCTGCGCAGTGGCCACCAGCGGCGTCGGGCTGCTGGCGCTCCGGTCCGCGCCGCTGCGCACCACTCGGGTAGGGCTCAAGACAAGCTCGGTCGCCGGATGAGGGTTCGAGCGGTGCTGCCCAGGCCCTGTTACGGGGCGCCCGCCTCCGGCGTGGCCTCGTGCCCCGGCAAGCCGTGGGTGCGGCGCCGCTGCTTCATCTCCGCCTCGTAGATGTGCCGCCGCCCACCGGCAAGGCGTTCCCGTGCGTCCCGCTCGATCGCCTGGAACGTGGCGTAGTAGCCGTCGTCGAACTCCTCCACGACCTGGAATGTCCATCGCCCGGGTAGCACGTTGCGGCCCAGCAACTCGTGCTCGACCCGGTCGGCCATGTCGTCGTGCTCGGCCTCGCGGAGTAGCCGCACCACCCGGTCGAGGGTGAGATCTGCTCCACCGATGAGCTGGTGTGCCGAATACAGGTGACCGCGTGCCCGATGGACTGTCTCCAACGCCTCGGTCAATCCGCCCAGGGCTTCGACGGTGGCGTCACCGACCCCTGCCGGCCGGGAGTGTTCCGGGTCCACTGACCGCTCCTGATCTGGCATGGCGGCTGACATACCCCGGAATCGCCGGGCTGCACCCGAGGGCGCCCGCCGCCAATCAACGCGCCGCACTCCCGCCGCTGTGCCTTGTCAACGGCGGGTGATGGTGAAGATCGGTTTCGCCCTGGTCTATCCGGATGAGTCCGTTCGGCCGGGCCTCCCGTTTGGCTGCGGTAGTGGCCCCGGCGGCTTTGCCGGGCGATTCACGTGTGGCACCATCGTGGCACCGGTAACAGCCTCCGGTCCCCTCGACAGGAGTTCACCTATGTCTAAATCGACGCGTCGCTGGCGTGGTGCCGTCCTCGCGCTCGCGGTTATGGCTGCGTTCGCGGGTGGCCTGCTGGCGCTGGAGCCGAGCGCCCAGCTTGCCGACTTCAGCTGGAGCGCCCCGGCTTCAGCGGAAGGGCAGTAGTTCGCTAGCGTCCGCACCGCCGACCAGGAGGCGGTATGTCAGACAGTTCACCGACGGTGCGTAGGACTGTTGAGTTGGTCTGGCTGATCACCGCCCCGCTGGCGATGGTCGCGGTGTTCTGTACCGTCTTCCTGGCGCTTACGACCGAGTCGTCGTCAGGCAACCTAACCATCACCACGGCCCTGCTGCTTGTCGCGATGGTCGGGGCGAGCACGCACGTCCTGCAGATCGTCGTACGCCGCCAGGCGCTCGAGGTGATCGCCACCGAGATCCCACTCGTGCTGGCTTTCTACTACCTGCCGCCGTTGACGGTTGTGGCGCTCATGGTGCTGTCCGCCCTCGTCGCGCAATACTGGCGCCGGCTCGCTGCGGTGAAGGTCTGGTTCAACGTGGCCTGCAAGGGCGCGGCAGCCTCACTCGGTGGCGTCGTCCTGGTTGGGCTCTCCGGTGTGGATGGAGTCGGTCCGCGGACGTGGGCGGTCCTGTTCGCCGCGGTGACGGTGAACTCGGTGGTTTCCCTGCTCGCGATCAGTGGCGTCGTGAGCTTGTTGCACGGCTGGCAGGCCGGCTGGGAGCTGTTCCGCAGGTCCCCGGTGCCGCTGCTGGTCAACTCCATCAACGTGTTGATCGGTCTGATCCTGCTGCTGGCGTTGGAGTCGACCTGGTGGTCGATGTTGTTGATCGCCGTGTTGGCCGTCGCGATGGTGGTGATAACTCGGTCGTACGCGCAGTTCCTCCGGCAGCATCGCATGCTGAGCAGCATGTACGAGCTTACCCGGGCGATGACCGATGGGGGTCGGGAGGGCGCCATCGCCGACGTTCTGCTGGGCCGGATCCGGGCGTTGATGCAGGCCGAGTACGCGACCCTGTGGCTCCCCGCACTGGGGCGCTTTCCAGAGATGCTGCTCAGCGCCCGGGTGGACGACCGGGGCCTGCTCGATGTCGCCCAGACCCCCGCCGAGCTGCGTCAGCAGGTCCGGGAGTCCGGTGAGACGCTCGCCTCTGGGCGGGCTCTTCCGAAACTTCCCGCTATCTCGCGGGATCTGGCTGGGCATGGGGTGAAGGACGTGATCGTCGTCCCGCTGCGGTCGGGACAGGCGATCATCGGCACGCTGGAGGTCGTCAACCGGCTCAGTGACGGCGGCCATTTCACCCCAGATGACATCCCCGTCTTTGAGACTGTCGCCGCGCACACCGCGGTCGCAATCGAGAATTCCCGGTTGGTTGACCGACTGCGGCACGACGCTTACCACGACACGCTCACCAAGCTGCCCAACCGGCGGCGGGCCATCGAGGCACTCGACGAGGCAGTGAAGATCCGAGCGCCGGGTGAGGTGGTGGCACTGTTGCTGTTTGATGTGGACAGACTTCGGGAGGTTAACGAGTCCCTTGGGCGTGCCGCCGGGGACAGGGTCCTGGTCGAGGTCGCCGAGCGGCTTCGCTCGTGTGCGCCGTCGTCCGCGTTGGTGGGGCGGGTTGGCGGTGACGAATTCCTCGTGACCCTCCGGCTGGAGGGGGCGAATGAGGCCTTGGACTTGGCGGCTCGGCTGCGGGAGCAGAGCGGTTCGGTGATGACCTTCGACGGGCTCGCCCTTGACGTGGATACGGCGGTGGGCGTCGCCGTTCACCCGGACCACGGCAGTGGGTCCACCGTGCTGTTGCAACGGGTCGACCTGGCCGTGACCGCGGCCAAATCTACTCCCGGGAGCGTCCAGCTGTTCAACCCCGCGCTGGAGTCCCGGTCGCGTCGGCGGCTCGGTCTGGCCGGTGATCTGCGCCGAGCCCTGGACAACGGCGAATTGGACGTGTACTTCCAACCGAAGGTCACCCTGCGGGACCGGCGGTTGGTGGGCGTCGAGTGCCTTGCCCGTTGGAACGATCGGGCCCACGGATCGGTCTCGCCGGAGGACTTCGTGCCGGTTGCGGAGTACACCGGTCAACTGGGGCGGCTCACCGAGTTCGTGCTCCGGGAGGGGCTACGGCGTAGCCATGACTGGGCGCCCGGGGGTCACCCGCTCTCCGTCGCGGTCAACCTCTCCCCGCGTACGCTGACCGACCAGCACTTCCCGGAGCGGGTGCGGGAACTGCTCGAGGAGTACGGGGTGCCGCCGCAGCGGCTCACGTTGGAGATCCGGGAGTCCGGGGTGCTGGACGGCACCGACCGCCCCATTCCGACCCTGCGGCGCCTGCGTGATCTGGGAGTCCGCCTGTCGGTGGATGACTTCGGCACGGGTAACTCGTCGCTTGCGCACCTGCGCCGGCTCCCTGTGCACGAGGTGAAGGTCGACCACCGGTTCGTGCAGGGGATGGCGACCGACCCCGGGGACCTGGCCATCGTCAACGCGGTGGTCACCCTCTCCCAGCAGTTCGGCCTTGCTGTGGTGGCCGAGGGGGTGGAGAGCGAGTTGACCCTGGAGCTGCTCCAGGACATTGGGTGTGAGTACGGGCAGGGGTTCCTGTTCAGCCGCCCGTTGCCCTATGAGCGGCTGGAGGCGTGGTTCGGCGCCCAGGTGGAGTCGGAGGCGGTGGCGGCGGGGGAGCCACCGCGGCTTCGGGTCGTGCCGTGAGCTGTGCCCCACGGGCCACCGGGGATCCGATTTCAGCTCCGCGATCTGGCCGTGTAGGCTTACCTCTGCACGGCCACCGAGTGGTTGCGCAGGCCCCCTTAGCTCAGTCGGCAGAGCGTCTCCATGGTAAGGAGAAGGTCTACGGTTCGATTCCGTAAGGGGGCTCAGAGGGTCCGGCTGGACCCACCCGGCGGTGTAGCTCAGGTGGCAGAGCAAGCGGCTCATAATCGCTGTGTCGCCGGTTCAAGTCCGGCCACCGCTACTTTCATCCATCGGGCCTCACCCGGCGGATGATGGGACGGGCGCCTTCGGCGCCCGCTTTGCATGTCCACGTGCTCAGCGCGTAGGCTGATGCGCCCGTAGTTGTCACCCATTTACGAGGAAGGCACTCCGCCGTGGCGAAGGCGACCGATGTCCGGCCGAAGATCACTTTGGCGTGTGTGGAGTGCAAGGAGCGCAACTACATCACGCGCAAGAACCGGCGTAACGACCCGGACCGTATCGAGCTGAAGAAGTTCTGCCCGCGCGACGGCCGGCACACGATCCACCGCGAGACCCGCTGATCCGGGCGGTCCGCCGCTGATTCAACCCACGGTCGCCGATCCGCCGACCCGCGTGGCTATGTAGCCGCCGGTCGGGTGGGTCGGCGGCCGTGTTCTGCGTGTAGGTTCGCGGCATGTCCCTGGACCCCTCCTTCGTCGGCCGGACCTATCCGCCGACCGCCCCCTACCAGGTGGGCCGAGAGAAGATTCGTGAGTTCGCGACCGCAATCGGCGCTACCGAACCGGCCCACCACGACCCGACCGTCGCTCGCGCGCTCGGCCATCCGGACGTGGTCGCCCCGCCGACGTTTCCGGTCGTGATCACCATGGCCGCCACCCGTCAGATCGTGGAGGACCCGGACCTCGGTGTCGACTACAGCCGGGTGGTCCACGGCGATCAGCGCTTCGTCTACACCCGCCCGGTCGTGGCGGGGGATGAGTTGGTCTGCGTCAACACCATCGAGGAGGTCCGTACCCGCGGTGGGCACGGGTTCCTGACCACCCGTACCGAGGTCACCACGCCCGATGGTCAGTCGGTGGTCACCGTCTGGTCGAAGATTGTCGTACGGGGGGAGGGCTGAGATGGAGCTGCCGACCAAGACATTCCGGGTAACCCGGGCGGACCTGATTCGCTATGCGGGTGCCTCGGGAGACTTCAACCCGATCCACTGGAGCGACCGGGTCGCGACCTCGGTCGGACTGCCCGGCGTGATCGCCCACGGCATGTTCACGATGGCGCTGGTGGGCCGGGCCGTCGCCGAGTGGGCCGGCGCTGCCGACGCGGTGGTCGACTACGGCGTCCGATTCACCCGGCCGGTCGTTGTCCCAGACGATGAGCAGGGCACCGAGATCGAGGTGACGGCGGCGATTCGGGAGGTCACCGACGCGGGCTTGACCAGGATCGACATCACCGCGACCTGCCACGGGGAGAAGGTGTTGTCGCAGGCGAAGGCGACCATTCGGACGTCCGGCTGACCGGTCTTCGACGCGCGAGGGCGGACCGGTTGGGAAAGTCGTGCCACTACCCGTACACTGGTCCGCCGTGGGGCACGTGACCCTGCCCAGCCGTTTTGGCGGGGTGAGGTGACGCTCGCCGCATAGGGGTGTAGCTCAATTGGCAGAGCAGCGGTCTCCAAAACCGCAGGCTGCAGGTTCAAGTCCTGTCACCCCTGCGCCTCAGGCCTGATCGTTTCGTGGGTCGCGTCGCCAGCTGGTGACGTCCGGCCCGTGGTGGTGGTATCGGCGGGGCGGCTCCGAGGCACTCGGGCCCCCTAGTTCGGACCGCCGGCTACGGCCCGTCGCGGACGGTCGGGCCGGCCGGCGTGACCAGACGCCGCGTATGCTGTGACGGCGTGCGAACCGACATCCCGCGATGGAGGGCGATGTGGCCGACAACAAGCGGCGCGGCGAGGATGCCGAAGACGAGCGTCCGGATGGCGAGCTCGACGCTGTCAGCGATGCCGGCGCCGACAAGGAGTCAGCCTCCCGGGGTGAGAGCGCGACCAGTTCGCGGTCCCGGGCCGAGTCGGTCGACCGGTCCAAGAGCCGTGCCCAGGGTGACAAGGTTGGGCCGTTCGGTCGAGTCACGCGATTCGTCCGCGAGGTCGTGGCTGAGCTGCGTAAGGTCATCTGGCCGACTCGCAAGGAGCTGTTGACCTACGCCTCCGTGGTGATCGTGTTCGTCGCCGTGATGCTAGCGATCGTGGCTGGCCTGGACCTCGCCTTCGCCGAGGGTGTGCTGTGGGTCTTCGGTAACCCCAGCTGACCGGCTGACTGTGCTGATAGTGACGGAAGTGAGCAAGCGTGCCTGAGTACGACGAGACCGCCGAGCCTGTGGACGAGCAGTCCACGGTCGCGACGGCGGCTGGTGAGATGTCGGTTGAGGCCGCCAGCGAGCCGGAGCTCTCCGCCAGCGCCAGCGAGCCGGCCGAGGAGAAGGAGTTCGACCCGGTCGCCGAGCTGCGTCAGAAGCTGCGCTACGCGCCGGGCGACTGGTATGTGGTGCACTCCTACGCCGGCTACGAGAACAAGGTCAAGACCAACCTCGAGACCCGGATCACCTCCCTCGACATGGAGGACTACATCTATCAGGTCGAGGTGCCGACCCGGGACGAGGTTGAGGTCAAGAACGGCAAGCGTTCCCAGATCCAGGCCAAGGTCTTCCCCGGCTACATCCTGGTGCGGATGGAGCTCACCGCGGAGTCGTACTCCTGCGTGCGGAACACGCCCGGTGTGACCGGCTTCGTGGGCGCCACCGACCGGGCCGACCGTCCTGCGCCGCTGAGCCTCGATGAGGTGCTGAAGTGGCTGGCGCCAGCGGTCGAGGCCGTGGAGAAGAAGGCGAAGCCCGAGGTTAAGGTCCTCGACTTCGAGGTCGGCGACTCGGTCACCGTCACCGACGGTGCCTTCGCCTCCCTGCCGGCGACGATCAGCGAGATCAACGCCGACCAGCAGAAGCTCAAGGTGCTGGTGTCGATCTTCGGTCGAGAGACGCCGGTGGAGCTGAACTTCAACCAGGTCGCCAAGATCTGACCTTTCAGTACGTCGGCGGTGGGTGCATACCCGCCGCCGACGTACTCGTTTCTGGCCAGGGCGGCTGGCAGCCGGACCCCGGAAGGCCGGCCGTCGGCGTGCGCTACCCTAGAACGTCGCCGTCTACGCGGCATGCTGACCGTGCATGCCCGACAGGCGGTGCGAATTCCCGTTTCACGTCCCAGGAAGTGACATGCCTCCGAAGAAGAAGCTCGTCAAGACGTTCACGCTTCAGCTGCCGGCGGGCCAGGCCACCCCGGCGCCGCCGGTTGGCCCCGCGCTGGGTCAGCACGGTGTGAACATCATGGAGTTCTGCAAGTCCTACAACGCGCAGACCGAGTCCCAGCGGGGCGACATCGTCCCCGCCGAGATCAGCGTCTACGAGGACCGCACGTTCACCTTCGTGCTGAAGACCCCGCCCGCTGCCCGGCTGCTGATCAAGGCTGCTGGTGTGGCGAAGGGCTCGGGCGTCCCGCACCTGGAGAAGGTCGGCCAGGTCAGCCGCGCCCAGCTGCGGGAGATCGCCGAGAAGAAGATGGCGGACCTCAACGCCAAGGACCTCGACCAGGCCGAGAAGATCATCGCCGGCACCGCCCGGTCGATGGGCCTGAACGTCGTCGACTGACCGAAGCCGACCCGCCGATCCCGTTTGTGGGAGGGCTCGCGAGCGCCGCGGCCCGCCAGAGACCACAGGAGTAACAACAGATGCAGCACAGCAAGAACTACCGCAAGGCGGCTGCGGCCATCGACCGGTCGAAGCTGTACACCCCCGCCGAGGCCGTCAAGCTGGCCAAGGAGACCACCTCGGTCAAGTTCGACGCCACGGTCGAGGTCGCGATGCGCCTCGGTGTCGACCCGCGTAAGGCGGACCAGATGGTTCGCGGCACGGTCAACCTGCCGCACGGCACCGGTAAGACCGCGCGCGTGATCGTGTTCGCCGCCGGCGCGAAGGCCGAGGAGGCCGTCGCCGCCGGTGCCGACGAGGTGGGCACGGACGAGCTGGTCGCCCGGATCCAGGGCGGATGGCTCGATTTCGACGCGGCGATCGCCACGCCGGACCAGATGGCCAAGATCGGTCGGATCGCGCGGATCCTGGGCCCGCGCGGTCTCATGCCGAACCCGAAGACCGGCACGGTGACGATGAACGTCGCCAAGGCCGTCGCGGACATCAAGGGCGGAAAGATCGCTTTCCGGGTGGACAAGCACTCCAACCTGCACCTGATCATCGGTAAGGCCTCGTTCTCCGAGAGCCAGCTGGTGGAGAACTACGCGGCGGTCCTCGAGGAGATCCTGCGGGTGAAGCCGTCCGCGGCCAAGGGTAAGTACCTGCGGAAGGTCACCCTCACCACCACGATGGGCCCGGGTGTTCCGATCGACCCGAACGTGGTGAAGAACCTGCAGGAGGGCTCTGCCGAGGGCTGAGCACGACTGCGTTTGAACGGGGCCCCGCCAGCTGGTGGGGCCCCGTTCGGCTTTCTGGCTGACCCCTCTGGTGGTGCCGAGCGGTGGGGTAGCCGGCTCGCGGGGGCGGTTTGGCAGCCGCCCCGGGGCATCGTGTATTCTTGCGGCGAAGTTCCACCCAGAGACCGCTGGTCACCGTGCCTCGGCACGGTCGAAGGTTCCGCGCAGACGGGCGACCCGCGCAGGGCGGTAAGCGAAAGTCGGCTGTCTCCCGTGGTCCGCCGACTATGGTGCCAGCACCAGCCTTTCGCCCCGTGCGCCCTGCGCCGGGGCTTTTCTCGTTGCCGTGTTTCCTCCGGATCCGTCGTCGGTTACCGCCGACGACGGTGACCAGCCTGGAGCAACGAGAGAGGAGGGACATGGCGGACAAGCCGATCCGGGCCGACAAGGCCACGGCCGTCGTCGAGCTGACCGAGAGCTTCCGCAACGCGGGCGCGACCGTGCTGACCGAATACCGCGGTCTGACGGTCTCCCAGCTGACCCAGCTGCGGCGCTCGCTCGGCACGGAGACCACCTACACCATCGCCAAGAACACGCTGGCCAAGCGTGCCGCGGCGGACGCGGGTATCTCCGGGCTCGACGAGCTGTTCACCGGTCCTACCGCGCTGACTTTCGTTTCGGGCGACGTCGTCGAGGCGGCCAAGGGTCTTCGCGACTTTGCGAAGACCAACCCGAAGCTGGTCATCAAGGGCGGTGTTTTCGAGGGCAAGGCCATCTCTGCGGCCGAGGTCACGAAGCTCGCCGACCTGGAGTCCCGCGAGGTGCTGCTGGCCAAGCTGGCCGGTGCCATGAAGGGCAACCTGAGCAAGGCCGCGTCGCTGTTCCAGGCGCCGATGGCCAAGACGGCCCGCCTGGCGGCTGCCCTGCAGGACAAGCGCGAGAAGGAGGGCGCCGAGGCGGCCTGAGGCCGCCCCGGTGCACACGATTCTTAGCAACACCACTTGAGAAAGGACGCCAGATATGGCGAAGCTCAGCACCGACGAGCTGCTCGACGCGTTCAAGGAGATGACGCTGATCGAGCTCTCTGAGTTCGTGAAGCAGTTCGAGGAGACCTTCGAGGTCACCGCCGCGGCTCCGGTCGCCGTTGCCGCTGGCGCCCCGGCCGGCGGTGCTGCTGCCCCGGTCGAGGAGGAGAAGGACGAGTTCGACGTCGTCCTTGAGGCCGACGGTGGCAAGAAGATCCAGGTCATCAAGGTCGTGCGTGAGCTGACCGGCCTGGGTCTCAAGGAGGCCAAGGACCTGGTTGAGTCCGCGCCGAAGGCGATCCTGGAGAAGGCCAACAAGGAGACGGCCGACAAGGCCAAGGCCAAGCTCGAGGGCGAGGGCGCCAAGGTCACCCTCAAGTGACCTTGCGTTAACCCTACGGGGTGGCCCGGTGTACCTGAGCCGGGGCACATTCCGGCACGACGGGCGGTGATCCGGTCAGCGGATCGCCGCCCGCCCGTGTTGGTGGCGCGGGCCGCCGTTGCCGAGCCGGGCATCTGTGCTGTGCCCGTGGTGGTGCCGGCGGCTCCGGCGCTGGCTGGGGGGTGGCGGGTCGCAGCGGGCGGTAACCGGCCCTTGACGCGGCCCGGCCCGGCAGGCACGCTGAACCCAGCAAGACCTTCCGCGCTTGCAACGGCCGCCACTTGGCTGAGGCCCTCGGCGAGATGATCGCCCGATGGTCGCAGGTGGCCCGGTGGGAGCGTCGCGTTCTGAGCGGCCCGGCATGAGGTCCCGAGGCGCGTTCCGCGATGACCTGCGGGGTTGGCTGGACAGAGGCTTGCCTCTCGGCTACACTGCTAGTTTGCGCTGCCTTCCGAATTTACCCCTGCTCGGAAATGTCCGTTTGTGGATATTTCTGGTGGGGTTATTGGAGTGCGCGCGTACCAGCCGTTCTGCAGCACCGGTCCTCGGAAGGACGCATCTTGGCAGCTTCCCGCCCTGCGAAGACCAGTCGTACGTCGAGCGCTTTCGCTCCCCGCCGAGTTTCTTTCGGTCGGATTACCGAACACCTCGAGGTCCCCAACCTCCTTGCCATTCAGACCGAGTCTTTTGACTGGCTGGTCGGCAACGAGGCGTGGCAGGGCCGGTCGGCGGACGATCCGCACGCGCGCTCGGGTCTCGCGGAGATTCTCGACGAGATCAGTCCCATTGAGGACTTCTCCGGCACCATGTCACTCTCCTTCTCGGCCCCACGCTTCGACGAGGTCAAGGCCTCGATCGAGGAGTGCAAGGAGAAGGATCTCACCTACTGCGCCCCGCTCTTCGTGACCGCGGAGTTCACCAACAACACCACCGGCGAGATTAAGAGCCAGACGGTGTTCATGGGCGACTTCCCGATGATGACGCCGAAGGGCACCTTCATCATCAACGGTACCGAGCGTGTCGTCGTCAGCCAACTCGTCCGGTCGCCGGGCGTCTACTTCGACAAGCAGCCGGACAAGACCTCCGACCGCGACCTCTCCAGCGTGAAGGTCATCCCGAGTCGGGGTGCCTGGCTGGAGTTCGACATCGACAAGCGCGAAACCGTCGGGGTTCGGATCGACCGTAAGCGTCGGCAGGCCGTCACCGTGCTGCTCAAGGCTATCGGTTGGACGGCGGAGCAGATCCGCGAGCGGTTCGGCTGGTCCGAGCTGATGATGACCACGCTCGAGAAGGACCACATCGCCAGCCAGGACGAGGCGCTGCTGGACATCTACCGCAAGCTGCGTCCGGGCGAGCCGCCGACCCGGGAGAACGCGCAGACCCTGCTCGACAACCTCTTCTTCAACCCGAAGCGGTATGACGTCGCCAAGGTCGGCCGGTACAAGTTCAACAAGAAGCTCGAGCTGGACCTGTCGATCGACACCGGGGTTCTCACCCAGGACGACATCGTCGCCACCGTCGAGTACCTCTGCCGGCTGCACGCCGGGGAGGAGGGCTACGAGGCCGACGACATCGATCACTTCGGTAACCGTCGGCTGCGTACCGTGGGCGAGTTGATCCAGAACCAGGTCCGGGTCGGCCTGTCCCGGATGGAGCGGGTCGTTCGGGAGCGGATGACCACGCAGGACGTCGAGGCGATCACGCCGCAGACTCTGATCAACATCCGTCCGGTGGTGGCGGCGATCAAGGAGTTCTTCGGCACGTCTCAGCTGTCCCAGTTCATGGATCAGACCAACCCGCTGGCGGGCCTCACCCACCGGCGTCGGCTGAGTGCTCTTGGCCCCGGTGGTCTGTCCCGGGAGCGGGCCGGATTCGAGGTCCGCGACGTGCACCCGTCGCACTACGGCCGGATGTGCCCGATCGAGACGCCGGAAGGCCCGAACATCGGTCTGATCGGCGCGCTGTCCACCTTTGCCCGGGTCAACCCGTTCGGCTTCATCGAGACGCCGTACCGGAAGGTCGTTGACGGTCGGGTCACCGACCAGATCGACTACCTGACCGCGGACGAGGAGGACCGCTTCGTCAAGGCGCAGGCCAACGCGCCGCTGCGGGCGGATGGCTCATTCGCCGAGGACCGCGTCCTGGTCCGTCGTAAGGGCGGCGAGACCGAGGATGTGCCCCCGGCGGCTGTGGACTACATGGACGTGTCGCCGCGGCAGATGACCTCGGTCGCGACCGCGATGATTCCGTTCCTCGAGCACGACGACGCCAACCGCGCGCTGATGGGCGCGAACATGCAGCGTCAGGCGGTGCCGCTGGTCAAGGCCGAGGCGCCGCTGGTCGGCACCGGCATGGAGTACCGGGCCGCGGTGGACGCCGGTGACGTGGTGGTCGCCGAGTTCGGCGGGGTCGTCGAGGACCTTTGCGCCGACTACATCACCGTGCACCAGGACGACGGCCACCGCCGTACCTACCTCCTGCACAAG
The DNA here is from genome assembly GCF_000484695.1 of Salinispora cortesiana. Taxonomy (GTDB): domain Bacteria; phylum Actinomycetota; class Actinomycetes; order Mycobacteriales; family Micromonosporaceae; genus Micromonospora; species Micromonospora cortesiana. The sequence continues at coordinate 26,070 of NZ_AXVR01000001.1, forward strand.
TTCCGCCGCTCCAACGCCGGCTCCTGCGTCAACCAGAAGCCGGTCGTGTTCGAGGGTGACCGGGTCGAGGCCGGCCAGGTGATCGCCGACGGTCCGTGTACCGACGACGGCGAGATGGCGCTCGGGCGTAACCTGCTCGTGGCGTTCATGACCTGGGAGGGGCACAACTACGAGGACGCGATCATCCTGTCGCAGCGCCTCGTGCAGCAGGACGTGTTGACCTCAATTCACATTGAGGAGCACGAGGTCGACGCCCGGGACACCAAGCTTGGCCCGGAAGAGATCACCCGTGACATCCCGAACGTCAGCGAGGAGATGCTCGCCGACCTCGATGAGCGGGGCATCATCCGGATCGGCGCCGAGGTCGTTCCCGGCGATGTCCTGGTCGGTAAGGTCACGCCCAAGGGCGAGACCGAGCTGACCCCCGAGGAGCGGCTGCTCCGTGCGATCTTCGGTGAGAAGGCGCGTGAGGTCCGGGACACCTCGCTGAAGGTGCCGCACGGCGAGACCGGCACGGTCATCGGGGTGCGCACCTTCTCCCGCGAGGAGGGCGACGAGCTGCCGCCGGGCGTCAACGAGCTGGTCCGGGTCTACGTCGCGCAGAAGCGGAAGATCCAGGACGGCGACAAGCTCGCCGGCCGGCACGGCAACAAGGGCGTCATCTCCAAGATCCTGCCGGTGGAGGACATGCCGTTCCTCGAGGACGGGACCCCGGTCGACATCGTGCTGAACCCGCTCGGTGTGCCATCTCGGATGAACATCGGCCAGGTGCTGGAGACGCACCTCGGCTGGGTGGCCAAGACCGGGTGGAAGGTCGAGGGCGACGACGCCGAGTGGAAGCGGCAGCTCCAGGCGATCAGTGCCGACGAGTCCGAGCCGGACAGCAACGTGGCCACCCCGGTCTTCGACGGCGCCCGCGAAGAGGAGATCTCCGGTCTGCTCGCGTCCACCCGGGCCAACCGGGACGGCAAGCAGCTGATCGGTTCGTCGGGCAAGGCCCAGCTCTTCGACGGTCGCTCCGGTGAGCCGCTGCCGGACCCGATCGCGGTCGGCTACATCTACATCCTGAAGCTCAACCACCTGGTCGACGACAAGATCCACGCACGGTCGACCGGTCCGTACTCGATGATCACGCAGCAGCCGCTGGGTGGTAAGGCGCAGTTCGGTGGCCAGCGCTTCGGTGAGATGGAGTGCTGGGCGATGCAGGCGTACGGTGCCGCGTACGCCCTGCAGGAGCTGCTGACGATCAAGTCCGATGACGTCCTCGGCCGGGTGAAGGTCTACGAGGCGATCGTCAAGGGCGAAAACATCCCGGAGCCGGGCATTCCGGAGTCGTTCAAGGTGCTACTCAAGGAGCTTCAGTCGCTCTGCCTCAATGTCGAGGTGCTTTCCAGCGACGGTGTGGCCCTGGAGATGCGGGAGACCGACGACGAGGTGTTCCGGGCCGCGGAGGAGCTGGGCATCGACCTGTCCCGGCGCGAGCCGAGCTCGGTCGAAGAGGTGTGAGTGGCGAGGGTTGCGGGCTGGCCGGGCCTGGCACTTCCGGCCTGATCCGGAAAGTGTGCCGGCCGGCCCGCAACCCCGCCGAGAGCTAGCTAGAGATCAGACACGACACGAGGGATATAACGTGCTCGACGTCAACTTCTTCGACGAGCTGCGCATCGGCCTCGCCACCGCCGACGACATCCGGCAGTGGTCCCACGGCGAGGTCAAGAAGCCGGAGACGATCAACTACCGCACTCTCAAGCCGGAGAAGGACGGGCTTTTCTGCGAGAAAATCTTCGGTCCTCAGCGGGACTGGGAGTGCTATTGCGGCAAGTACAAGCGGGTTCGCTTCAAGGGCATCATCTGTGAGCGCTGCGGCGTTGAGGTGACTCGGTCCAAGGTCCGCCGGGAGCGGATGGGGCACATCGAGCTCGCTGCCTCGGTGACCCACATCTGGTACTTCAAGGGCGTGCCGAGCCGGCTGGGCTACCTGCTGGATCTTGCCCCCAAGGACCTCGAGAAGATCATCTACTTCGCCTCGTACGTGGTGACGAGTGTGGACGCCGATGCGCGTCACCGGGATCTCGCCACGATCGAGAACGAGATTCTCGCCGAGAAGCGGCAGTCCGAGAACAGCCGGGACTCGGAGATCGAGAAGCGGGCGGGCAAGCTCGAGGCCGACCTCGCCGAGCTGGAGGCCGAGGGCGCCAAGGCGGACGTCCGGCGCAAGGTCAAGGAGGGCGGAGAGCGCGAGATGCGCCAGATCCGCGACCGGGCCCAGCGTGAGATCGACCGCCTGGACGAGGTGCTGGACACCTTCCGCAAGCTGGAGCCGAAGCAACTGGTCACCGACGAGCTGCTCTACCGGGAGCTGCGCGACCGGTTCGGCGAGTACTTCACCGGCGGGATGGGGGCCGAGGCGATCAAGGCCCTGGTCCAGAACATGAACCTCGACACCGAGGCGGAGAGCCTGCGGGAGACCATCCGCACCGGTAAGGGACAGCGGAAGATCCGGGCGCTCAAGCGCCTCAAGGTGGTCGCCGCGTTCCTGAACACCAGCAACTCGCCGCTCGGCATGGTGCTGGACTGCGTCCCGGTTATCCCGCCGGACCTGCGCCCGATGGTGCAGCTCGACGGTGGCCGCTTCGCGACCTCCGACCTGAACGACCTGTACCGTCGCGTGATCAACCGGAACAACCGGCTCAAGCGGCTGATCGATCTCGGCGCTCCCGAGATCATCGTCAACAACGAGAAGCGGATGCTCCAGGAGGCCGTTGACGCGTTGTTCGACAACGGTCGCCGCGGTCGACCGGTCACCGGTCCGGGTAACCGTCCGCTCAAGTCGTTGTCCGACATGCTCAAGGGCAAGCAGGGCCGGTTCCGGCAGAACCTGCTCGGCAAGCGGGTCGACTACTCGGGTCGATCGGTCATCGTGGTCGGCCCGAAGCTCAAGCTGCACCAGTGCGGCCTGCCCAAGCAGATGGCGTTGGAGCTGTTCAAGCCGTTCGTGATGAAGCGGCTGGTGGACCTCAACCACGCACAGAACATTAAGTCCGCCAAGCGGATGGTCGAGCGGCAGCGGCCGGTCGTCTGGGATGTGCTCGAGGAGGTCATCGGCGAGCACCCGGTGCTGCTCAACCGGGCGCCGACCCTGCACCGACTGGGCATCCAGGCGTTCGAGCCGCAGCTGGTCGAGGGCAAGGCCATCCAGATCCACCCGCTGGTCTGCACCGCGTTCAACGCCGACTTCGACGGTGACCAGATGGCGGTCCACGTGCCGCTGTCGGCCGAGGCTCAGGCCGAGGCGCGGATCCTGATGCTCTCGTCCAACAACATCCTCAAGCCGGCTGACGGCAAGCCGGTGACCATGCCCACCCAGGACATGATCATCGGTCTCTACCACCTCACCCACCGCACCCCGGGTGAGGTGGGCGAAGGCCGGGCGTTCAGCTCGGACGCCGAGGCCCGGATGGCGTTCGACAACGGCGAACTGCACCTGCAGGCGCCGGTGAAGATCCGTCTGCGGGGTCTCGTCGGGGTCGAGAGTGGCCCCGGTGCCGAGCCGTGGACTGCGCCGGAGGGCTGGGTCGAGGGCGACCCGATCACGGTGGAGACGACGCTTGGCCGGGTTCTGTTCAACGAGACCCTGCCGCCGGGCTACCGGTTCGTGAACTACGAGATCCGCAAGGGCCAGCTCTCCGCGATCGTCAACGACCTCGCCGAGCGCTTCCCGAAGGTCGCTCTCGCGGCCACCCTGGATGGTCTCAAGGAGGCCGGCTTCCACTGGGCCACCTGGTCCGGCGTGACCATCGGCATGGAGGACGTCCTCGCGCCGCCGCGTAAGCGGGAGATCCTTGGTCGGTACGAGAAGGAAGCCGATCGGATCGACAAGCAGTACCAGCGTGGTCTGATGACCGCCGAGGAACGTCGCGGTGAGCTCATCGAGATCTGGACCAAGGCGACCAACGAGGTCGCCAAGGAGATGGACACCGCGCTACCGCAGGAGAACCCGCTCTGGAAGATGATTAACTCGGGGGCCCGCGGTAACCTGCTTCAGCTCCGGCAGATCGCCGCGATCCGTGGCTTGGTGGCGAACCCGAAGGGTGAGATCATCCCGCGTCCGATCAAGGCCTCCTACCGCGAGGGTCTCTCCGTACTGGAGTACTTCATCTCCACGCACGGTGCCCGTAAGGGTCTGGCGGACACCGCCCTGCGTACCGCCGACTCGGGCTACCTGACCCGTCGTCTGGTGGATGTCTCGCAGGATGTGATCATCCGCGAGGAAGACTGCGGCACCGACCGGGCCATCCCGATGCAGGTGGGTCAGCGGGCCGGGGAAGCCGGTTCGCTGGTCGTGCACGAGCACGCGGAGACCAGCGTGCACGCCCGTACGTTGGCTGACGACATCAAGGGGCCGGACGGCACCGTCGTCGCCGAGCGGGGTGCGGACATCAACTCGATCCTGGTGGACAAGATCGTCGCCGCCGGGGTGGAGTCCGTTCGGGTCCGCAGTGTGCTCACCTGTGAGTCGAAGCTGGGCGTCTGCGGGGCCTGCTACGGCCGTTCGCTGCCGACCGGCAAGACCGTGGATGTCGGCGAGGCGGTCGGCATCATCGCCGCCCAGTCGATCGGTGAGCCGGGTACGCAGCTGACGATGCGTACCTTCCACACCGGTGGTGTCGCTGGAGAGGACATCACCCAGGGTCTGCCCCGGGTCCAGGAGATCTTCGAGGCTCGAATCCCGAAGGGCAAGGCCCCGATCGCGGACACCCCTGGTCGAGTCCGGATCGAGGATGGCGAGCGGTCCCGGAAGATCATTGTGGTGCCGGACGACGGCAGCGACGAGATCGCCTACGACAAGATCTCGAAGCGGGTTCGACTGCTGGCCAACGACGGAGACCACGTCGAGGTCGGCGAGAAGCTCACGGTGGGTACGATCGACCCGCACGAGCTGCTCCGGATCCTGGGTCCGCGTGCGGTCCAGGTCCACCTGACCCAGGAGGTCCAGGAGGTCTACCGCTCGCAGGGTGTGCTCATCCACGACAAGCACATCGAGATCATCATCCGGCAGATGCTCAAGCGGGTGACGGTCATCGACTCCGGCTCGACCGAGTTCCTGCCGGGCGTCCTCGTGGACCGGGCGCTGTTCGAGTCGGAGAACCGCAGGCTCGTCTCCGAGGGCGGCGAGCCCGCGGCCGGCCGTCCGGTGCTGATGGGTATCACCAAGGCCTCCCTGGCCACCGACTCCTGGCTCTCGGCGGCCTCCTTCCAGGAGACCACCCGGGTGCTGACGGACGCGGCGATCCACGCTCGCAGCGACTCGTTGATCGGCCTCAAGGAGAACGTGATCATCGGTAAGCTCATCCCGGCTGGTACTGGCATCAGCAAGTACCGCAACGTCCGGGTCGAGCCGACCGAGGAGGCGAAGGCCAAGGTCTACTCCATGACCGGCTACCCGGAGACCGACTACGGCTTCGGTCCGGCCAGTGGCCAGGCGGTCCCGCTGGACGACTTCGACTTCGGGTCGTACCGCTAGGCACGGTTGTCGACGCGGCCCCCGGCGATGCCGGGGGCCGCGTCGTGTCCGGCGGTGTCGGTGCCGGCCGCTATCGTCCCCGGCATGTCCGACAGTCCGCTGCGTAAGGTAGACACCGTCTTCGTCAAGGTCGATGATCCACATGCTGTGGCTGGGTGGTACCAGGAGACCCTGGGCTGGTCCGAGCTCTTCCGCACCTCGCACATCGTGGTGCTCCAGGCCCCCGAGGGCCCGCCGGTGACCCTGCTCAACCCGGCGGGGGGCGAGTGGTCCGGCTTCAACTTCCACGCCCCGGACGCCGTCGCCGCCCGTCGGTGGTTGATCGAGCGTGGGGCTGAGGTCGGTGAGCTGAATCAGGCCCCTGATCAGCCAGTGACCTGGTTCTGGTTTCGTGATCCGCTCGGTAACCGGCTCGAGGTCTGTTCCTATTAGCGCCCGGGCATGATGGGGGCATGAGCACCGCTTCCGGGACCACCCCACTCGCCCTGCTGGGGTTGCCCCGGCACCCGCAGGACCCGGATCCGGTGCGGTCAACCAAGGCCCGGGCAGTCTTCGCGCTCGGGCTGTTCGGAGCCCTGACCGGCCTGTTCGTCGGGGGAGCGGTGCCGGCCACGGTGGCACTCGTGTTGGCGCGGCAGGCGCGTCGTGAGGCGTACCTTTCTGGGGGGTTTCTCACCGGTGCGGCGTGGCTGCGCCGAGGAGAGCGACTGGCCTGGACCGGCCTGTTGCTGACCCTGGTCGTGGTGACCGTCATGGTGGTGATCGGTGTCATCCAGCTGGCGGAGGCCCCCTACGGCCAGGATTTCGCCCCGAACGTGGATTGACCGCTGGGAGCGTTGACCAAGTCGGGCATCGCCCGCTGGCCGCGCAGCGGTAGCCTGACCGATGTTCGGCGCTTGGGCGTCGACGGTCGACTTGGAGGACCTGTGACCGATCCGGCACGCCCGCCGGGCACCGACCCGGCGGTGCCCGGCGGGCCGCAGGGGCCAGCTGAGGGTGAGCCCCGTCCGTCGGGCCCTGGGGCGCCGCCGCCGGACCCGTGGGCCCGGCCACCAGCGCCGTCCGGCCCGGCGGGCACGCCACCGACCTCAACCCCCGGATGGGGTCCCCTGCCAGTGGTCTCTCCGCCGCCGCCGCGGGACGCGTTGGGTCAGCCGAGTCGGATTCATCCGGTGCCGGGTACACCCTTCGGGGTGGTACACCTCGACGTACCGGCGGTCACCTCTGGTCTCGCGGTGGGGTCTCTGATCGCGGGAATCGTTTCGATTCTGGTCTCGTTGCTGGTGGCCTGTGTCGGCGTGGTTGGGGCGGATGGAGACGGTGCGTGGGCCGCGGGAGCCTTCACCGCGCTGGGCGCTTTCACCGGGGCGGGTGCTGTTGGTGTCGGTTTGTTCGGGCTCCAGCAGATCCGTCGGCCGATGCCGCCGCCGGCGGTCCGGTTCACCGGGCGGGGCCTGGCCTGGGCCGGGGTGAGCTGCGGTGGTGCCGGGCTGCTGCTCAACGCGGGCGGGCTTGGGTTGGCGTTGCTCCTGGGGTTGTCCTGACCACCGGGTTTGTGCCTGATTGTGTGGGTGTTGGGAACCGAGGGCCGGGGGATCGTCGCCGGGTGCAGCCGGTACACTCGACTCGGTAGGTGCCCGGCGCGGGCGCACAGGCCGAACGGTTCTCGACCGGTGGGTGGACCCACTGGCCGCCCAGTTTTGACCTGCGCGGTTGTGGTAGGTACTCTTTCCCCCTGTGCCCAGGCATGCCTGGGCAGTTCGTGCGTGCGCTGTGATCCCGCTTGACGGGGCTTCTCGCGGTGCACGACGACAGCCAGAGATCCGGCCACCTCGCGCCGGTGACCAAACCCGGTTTTCGCCCGTGAGTGACGACCGGGAAACCGTGAGTCGGCGACACGCCCGACCGCGGGTGCTGGGACCCCGGCAGGTGGCCCTGGTTGAAATGTAGGAGAGCCGTCCATCCGGCCGGCTAGAAGCAGACGGCGCGGTCGCCTCCAGGCGGCCGAAGGGAGCGGAGAAACCCGGTGCCCACCATTCAGCAGCTGGTCCGAAAGGGCCGTCAGGCCAAGACGACCAAGACGAAAACCCCTGCCCTGAAGGGGTCCCCGCAGCGGCGGGGCGTGTGTACTCGTGTGTACACCACCACCCCGAAGAAGCCGAACTCGGCGCTGCGTAAGGTCGCTCGGGTCAAGCTCAGCAGCCAGATCGAGGTGACCGCCTACATTCCGGGCGTCGGTCACAACCTCCAGGAGCACTCGATCGTGCTCGTCCGCGGCGGCCGGGTGAAGGACCTCCCCGGTGTGCGGTACAAGATCGTACGTGGCTCGCTGGACACCCAGGGTGTCCGCAACCGCAAGCAGGCGCGTAGCCGCTACGGCGCGAAGAAGGAGAAGAGCTGAGATGCCGCGTAAGGGACCCGCTCCGCGGCGGCCGCTGGTCGCTGACCCGGTGTACAACTCGCCGCTGGTCACCCAGCTGGTAAACAAGATCCTGCTGCGCGGTAAGCGCCAGCTCGCCGAGACCCTCGTCTACGCGGCGCTGGAGGGCTGCCGGGAGAAGTCCGGCACCGACCCGGTGGTCACCCTCAAGCGGGCGATGGACAACGTCAAGCCGACGCTCGAGGTGCGCAGCCGCCGTGTTGGTGGCGCCACCTACCAGGTGCCGGTCGAGGTTCGTCCGGCCCGCGCCACCACCCTGGGCCTGCGCTGGCTGGTCACCTACGCCCGCGCCCGGCGCGAGAAGACCATGGTTGAGCGGCTGATGAACGAGCTGCTGGACGCGAGCAACGGACTCGGTGCCGCCGTCAAGCGGCGCGAGGACACCCACAAGATGGCCGAGTCCAACAAGGCCTTCGCGCACTACCGCTGGTAACACCCAGGTTCCGGCGCCGGCTCGGCGCCGGAACCACACCAGTTGTGTCGAGACGACGATAAGTAGGGATTGAAGTGGCCGCCGCAGACGCGCTCGCCAACGTACGCAACATCGGCATCATGGCGCACATCGATGCCGGTAAGACCACTACTACCGAGCGAATCCTGTTCTACACCGGTATTACCTACAAGATCGGTGAGGTTCATGAGGGCGCCGCCGTCATGGACTGGATGGCGCAGGAGCAGGAGCGCGGTATCACGATCACTTCCGCCGCCACGAAGTGCGAGTGGAAGGGCCACACGATTCAGATCATCGACACGCCCGGCCACGTCGACTTCACGGTCGAGGTCGAGCGGTCGCTGCGGGTTCTGGATGGTGCGGTCGCGGTCTACGACGGAGTCGCCGGCGTGGAGCCGCAGACGGAGAACGTCTGGCGTCAGGCCGACAAGTACAACGTCCCGCGGATGTGCTTCGTCAACAAGCTCGACCGGACCGGTGCGGACTTCTTCCGCTGCGTCCAGATGATGGTTGACCGGCTCAACGCCACCCCGTTGGTGCTCCAGGTCCCGATTGGACTCGAGTCTGAGCACATCGGCGTCGTCGACCTGATCGGCATGCGTGCCCTTACCTGGCGTGGGGAGACTCAGAAGGGTGAGGACTACGCCGTCGAGGAGATCCCGGCTGAGTTGGCCGACGTTGCCACCGAGTGGCGCGAGAAGCTGATGGAGACGCTGGCCGACGTCGACGACGAGGTGATGGAGAAGTACCTGGAGGGTGGGGAGTTCTCCGTCGAGGAGATCAAGGCCGCGATCCGCCGGGCGACCATCGCCGGTAAGGCCAACCCGGTCCTCTGCGGCTCCGCCTTCAAGAACAAGGGCGTCCAGCCGATGCTCGACGCCGTGGTCGACTTCCTGCCGTCGCCGCTGGACGTCCCGGCGATCGAGGGCACCGCGACCGACGGTGAGACCCCGATGCTGCGGAAGCCGTCCACCTCGGAGCCCTTCTCCGGTCTCGCCTTCAAGATCCAGACCGACAAGCACCTTGGGAAGCTCACCTACGTCCGGGTTTACTCCGGTGTGGTCGAGACCGGTTCGCAGGTGGTCAACTCCACCAAGGACCGCAAGGAGCGGATCGGCAAGATCTACCAGATGCACGCCAACAAGCGGGAGGAGCGTGGCTCCGCCAAGGCCGGCGACATCATCGCGGTTCAGGGTCTGAAGCAGACCACCACTGGTGACACCCTCTGCGACCCGGCGAACCCGGTCATCCTTGAGTCGATGACCTTCCCGGAGCCGGTCATCGAGGTGGCTATCGAGCCGAAGACCAAGGCCGACCAGGAGAAGCTCAGCACCGCCATCCAGCGGCTGGCCGAGGAAGACCCGACCTTCCGCGTCAAGCTGGACGACGAGACCGGGCAGACGGTCATCTCCGGCATGGGCGAGCTGCACCTGGACATCCTGGTGGACCGGATGCGCCGCGAGTTCAACGTCGAGGCAAACATCGGTAAGCCGCAGGTGGCGTACCGCGAGACCATCCGCCGCAAGGTGGAGAAGGTCGAGTACACCCACAAGAAGCAGACCGGTGGTTCCGGCCAGTACGCCCGGGTGATCATCAGCCTGGAGCCGTTGCCCCTGGCAAACGACGCTCCGACCTACGAGTTCGCCAACGCCGTCACCGGCGGTCGCATCCCCCGGGAGTTCATCCCCTCGGTGGACGCGGGCGCGCAGGATGCCATGCAGTACGGCATTCTGGCCGGCTTCCCGCTGGTCGGGGTGAAGCTGACGCTGGTGGACGGTCAGTACCACGAGGTCGACTCGTCCGAGATGGCGTTCAAGATCGCCGGTTCGATGGTGCTGAAGGACGCGGCCCGCAAGGCCGATCCGGCACTGCTCGAGCCGATGATGGCCGTTGAGGTCACCACTCCAGAGGAGAACATGGGTGACGTCGTCGGCGATATCAACTCCCGTCGCGGCATAATCCAGGCGATGGAGGATCGCGGCGGTGCCCGCGTCGTCCGTGCCCTGGTGCCGTTGTCGGAGATGTTCGGCTACGTCGGCGACCTGCGGTCGAAGACCCAGGGCCGGGCTAGCTTCAGCATGCAGTTCGACTCCTACGCCGAGGTTCCGGCCTCGGTGGCGAAGGAGATCATCGCCAAGGCAACCGGCGAGTGACACTCGTCTGAGCCGGTCGATGAGCCGGGGCGGGTCGCGGGAGGATATCCCGCCCGCGACCACCTCGGTCGGACGGCATGATTCCGGGTCTGTAGGCTTCATCGCCGCAGTGCCCACAAATGGCTTCCCGGCCGTCAGGCCGGAAAGGCTGTCGACAGAGTCCTAAGCGCCGACCGGCGCACCGGGGCGAACGAACCAAGAAAGTCCACAGGAGGACACCAGTGGCGAAGGCGAAGTTCGAGCGGACTAAGCCGCACGTCAACATCGGCACCATTGGTCACATCGACCACGGTAAGACGACGCTGACGGCGGCCATCACCAAGGTCCTGCACGACCAGTACCCGGACCTGAACCCGTACATGCCGTTCGACGAGATCGACAAGGCGCCGGAGGAGAAGGCCCGCGGCATCACGATCTCGATCGCGCACGTCGAGTACCAGACCGAGGCGCGGCACTACGCGCACGTCGACTGCCCCGGGCACGCCGACTACATCAAGAACATGATCACCGGTGCGGCCCAGATGGACGGCGCGATCCTCGTGGTCGCGGCGACCGACGGCCCGATGCCGCAGACCCGCGAGCACGTGCTGCTGGCCCGTCAGGTCGGTGTGCCGTACATCGTCGTGGCGCTCAACAAGAGCGACATGGTTGACGACGAGGAGCTCCTCGAGCTCGTCGAGCTCGAGGTCCGTGAGCTGCTCTCCTCGCAGGAGTACCCGGGCGACGACCTGCCGGTCGTGCGGGTGTCCGCGCTGAAGGCCCTTGAGGGTGACCCGGAGTGGGCCGGCAAGCTCATGGAGCTGATGACCGCGGTCGACACCTCGATCCCGCAGCCCGAGCGCGAGACCGAGAAGCCGTTCCTGATGCCGATCGAGGACGTCTTCACGATCACCGGCCGGGGCACGGTCGTCACCGGTCGCGCCGAGCGTGGCGTGCTGAAGCCGAACGAGGAGGTGGAGCTCGTCGGCATCCGCGAGAAGTCGACGAAGACCACCTGCACCGGCATCGAGATGTTCCGTAAGCTGCTGGACGAGGCTCGCGCGGGTGAGAACGTCGGTCTGCTGCTGCGTGGCGTGAAGCGTGAGGACGTCGAGCGCGGCATGGTCGTCATCAAGCCGGGCACCGCCACCCCGCACACCGAGTTCGAGGCGACGGTCTACATCCTCTCCAAGGAGGAGGGCGGCCGCCACACGCCGTTCTTCCAGAACTACCGTCCGCAGTTCTACTTCCGGACCACGGACGTTACCGGCGTTGTTACCCTCCCCGAGGGTACCGAGATGGTCATGCCGGGCGACAACACCACGATGACCGTGAAGCTGATCCAGCCCGTCGCGATGGAGGAGAACCTCAAGTTCGCGATTCGCGAGGGTGGCCGCACGGTTGGCGCGGGTCGCGTCACCAAGATCATTCAGTGAGCTAGGTAACCCCGATTAGGTGTGCCGCCGCCCGTGCGGCATACTAGTCAGGTTGCGTAACGACGGTTCGCCCGCTCGCGTTCGGCACTGCCGAACCTCCGGGCGGGGGGGGACCAGTCGGGCGCGGGGTGGTTGGCGATTCGTTCGCCGACCACCCTCGCGCGGCGTCTAGGTCGCCGTAGTGCGATCGACGTGATGACCCACCGCGGCAGGATCGCTCCGGAATCCCGGGGCGGATTCTGAACCGAGGGCGCGACACGCCCGACCGCGGGGGTCGGCGAAGCGGGCCCGGTGCCAATCGGCGCAGGCGTCCGCAACACAGCGGCATCGAGAGAAGGAACAGAAGCCACTATGGCGGGACAGAAGATCCGCATCCGGCTCAAGGCCTATGACCACGAGGTCGTCGACTCCTCGGCTCGGAAGATCGTCGAGACGGTGACGCGCACCGGGGCGCAGGTCGCAGGCCCGGTGCCGCTGCCCACGGAGATCAACCGTTTCTGCGTTATCCGCTCGCCGCACAAGTACAAGGACTCGCGCGAGCACTTCGAGATGCGCACGCACAAGCGGCTGATCGACATCATCGACCCGACCCCGAAGACGGTCGACTCGCTCATGCGCCTCGACCTGCCGGCTGGCGTCGACATCGAGATCAAGCTGTAGGGATCGGACAAATGGACAGGCAAGTCAAGGGGATCCTGGGCGCGAAGCTCGGCATGACCCAGGTCTGGGACAACAACCGTGTTGTCCCGGTGACTGTGGTGCAGGCCGGCCCGTGTGTCGTCAGCCAGGTCCGTAGCCAGGATAAGGACGGCTACGCGGCGGTCCAGTTGGCGTACGGCGCCATCGACCCGCGCAAGGTCAAGAAGCCGATCAACGGCCACTTCGCTAAGGCTGAGGTCGCGCCGCGCCGGCACGTTGTCGAGCTGCGTACGACCGACGCCGCCGAGTACGCGCTCGGCCAGGAGGTCACGGTCGAGGAGTTCCCGGCCGGCATCTCGGTCGACGTGACCGGAAAGACCAAGGGCAAGGGCTACGCCGGCCCGATGAAGCGGCACGGCTTCCACGGCCTGCGCGCCAGCCACGGTGTGGAGCGCAAGCACCGCTCGCCGGGCTCGATCGGCGGCTGTGCTACTCCGGGACGCGTCTTCAAGGGCACCCGGATGGCCGGCCGGATGGGTGGTGTGCGCTACACCGTCCAGAACCTCACCGTCCAGGCGGTTGACACCGAGAACAATCTCCTGCTCGTCCGGGGTGCCATCCCTGGCCCCAAGGGCGCGCTGGTCCTGGTTCGCACTGCGGCCAAGGCGAAGAAGGGTGGGGCAGTCAAGTGACCACCGTTGATGTCCGCACCGTCGAAGGTACCAAGGCCGGCTCCGTCGAGCTGCCCGCTGACATCTTCGACGCGCAGGCCAACATCGCGCTGATGCACCAGGTCGTGGTGGCTCAGCTCGCGGCGGCTCGACAGGGCACGCACAAGACCAAGACGCGGGGCGAGGTCGCCGGCGGCGGCAAGAAGCCCTACAAGCAGAAGGGGACCGGCCGCGCCCGCCAGGGCTCGATCCGCGCCCCGCAGTTCGCCGGTGGCGGCGTGGTGCACGGCCCGGTGCCGCGCGACTACAGCCAGCGGACCCCGAAGAAGATGAAGGCCGCCGCGCTGCGTGGTGCCCTCTCGGACCGGGCCCGCGCCGACAGGGTGCACGTCGTCGAGGCGTTCGTCGCCGGTGAGAAGCCGTCGACGAAGGCGGCCCTGGCCACGCTGGCGAAGCTGACCGACGCACGCCGGGTGCTGGTGGTGCTGAGCAGCACCGACGAGCTGAACTGGGTGTCGCTGCGCAACGAGCCGCGGGTGCACCTGATCGAGTCCGGCCAGCTCAACACGTACGACGTGCTGCTGGCCGACGACGTGGTCTTCACCAAGGAGGCCCTGGAGGAGTTCCTGGGCGTTCCCGCTGAGACCACCGAGGAGGGTGGCAAGTGAGCACGATCGCCGACCCGCGCGACATCATCATTGCGCCGGTCGTCTCGGAGAAGAGCTACAGCGAGCTGAACCGTAACTGGTACACGTTCCTGGTGCACCCGGACGCGAACAAGACCGCGATCAAGATCGCCATTGAGCAGATCTTCAACGTCCGCGTCCTGACGGTTAACACGCTCAACCGCGCGGGCAAGCGCAAGCGGACCCGGACTGGGTTCGGCAAGCGCAAGGACACCAAGCGGGCGATGGTGAAGCTGGCTGACGGTGACCGCATCGAGGCCTTCGGCGGCCCGGTCAGCTGAGGGGTGTAGACAATGGCTATCCGTAAGTACAAGCCGACGACGCCGGGCCGGCGTGGCTCGAGCGTTGCCGACTTCGCCGAGATCACCCGGTCAACGCCGGAGAAGTCGCTGCTGGCCCCGCTGCCGAAGAAGGGTGGGCGTAACGCCCACGGGCGGATCACCGCCCGGCACCAGGGTGGCGGCCACAAGCGCCAGTACCGAATCATCGACTTCAAGCGGGTCGACAAGGACGGCGTGCCGGCGAAGGTCGCGCACATCGAGTACGACCCGAACCGCACCGCGCGGATCGCGCTGCTGCACTTCCTGGACGGCGAGAAGCGGTACATCCTCGCACCGAAGGACCTGAAGCAGGGCGACATCGTCGAGTCGGGTCCGGGCGCCGACATCAAGCCGGGCAACAACCTGCCGCTGCGGAACATCCCGGTCGGTCTGACTATCCACAACGTGGAGCTGCGTCCGGGCGGCGGTGCCAAGCTGGCCCGCTCCGCGGGGACGGGAATCCAGCTGCTCGGTCGGGAGGGCGCCTACGCGACCCTGCGTATGCCTTCCGGTGAAATCCGCCGCGTTGACGTGCGCTGCCGGGCCAGCATCGGTGAGATCGGCAACGCCGACCAGTCAAACATCAACTGGGGCAAGGCCGGCCGGATGCGGTGGAAGGGCAAGCGCCCGACCGTCCGTGGTGTGGCCATGAACCCGGTCGACCACCCGCACGGTGGTGGTGAGGGTAAGACCTCTGGTGGCCGTCACCCGGTCAACCCGCAGGGTAAGCCCGAGGGCCGTACCCGCCGTAAGGGCCAGCCGAGTGACCGGCTGATCGTCCGCCGTCGCTACGCCACGCGTAAGCGCGGCTGAGGGAGATAAGAGATGCCTCGCAGCCTGAAGAAGGGCCCGTTCATCGACGACCACCTGCTCAAGAAGGTGGAGACGCAGAACGACAAGGGCACCAAGAACGTCATCAAGACCTGGTCGCGGCGCTCGACGATCATCCCGGAGATGCTGGGTCACACGATCGCTGTGCACGACGGACGCAAGCACGTCCCGGTGTTCGTGACCGAGGCGATGGTCGGGCACAAGCTCGGCGAGTTCGCGCTGACCCGCACGTTCAAGGGTCACGAGAAGGACGACCGGAAGAGCCGTCGGCGCTGACGCCGCGGGCATACGGATAGAGGAACAAGGGGTTACAGCGATGCCAGGAAAGGGCGACGCTCCGGTGCTTCCGGGCGCGCGGGCGGTTGCGCGGTACGTGCGCATCTCGCCGATGAAGGCGCGCCGGGTGGTCAACCTCGTCCGCGGCCTGCCCGCGAAGGAGGCGCTCACGGTGCTGCAGTTCGCGCCACAGGCCGCGAGCGAGCAGGTGTACAAGGTACTCGCGAGCGCGATCGCCAACGCGGAGAACAACGAGCGGCTGGACCCCGACGCGCTGCTCGTCCGCGAGGCGTTCGTGGACGAGGGCCCGACGATGAAGCGGTTCCAGCCGCGCGCCCAGGGCCGGGCGTACCGGATCCGGAAGCGCACCTGTCACATCACGGTGGTGGTTGAGGCGGTCGCGCCGGCTGCGCCGAAGAAGGCGGCGGCGAAGAAGGCGGCCCCGGCGAAGGAGACCACGCCAGCTGCGACCGAGAGCAAGACGGAGGGTGCCGAGTAATGGGTCAGAAGGTTCACCCGCACGGGTTCCGGCTCGGCATCTCGACCGACTGGAAGTCGCGCTGGTTCGCGGACAAGCTCTACAAGGACTACGTCGGCGAGGATGTCAAGATCCGGCGGATGATGTCCAAGGGCCTGGAGCGGGCGGGAATCTCCAAGGTCGACATCGAGCGCACCCGGGACCGGGTTCGCGTCGATATCCACACTGCCCGGCCGGGTATCGTGATCGGCCGTAAGGGTGCCGAGGCCGACCGGATCCGCGGCAAGCTGGAGAAGCTGACCGGCAAGCAGGTCCAGCTCAACATCATCGAGGTGAAGAACCCCGAGTCGGACGCGCAGCTCGTCGCGCAGGGCGTGGCCGAGCAGCTGTCCAGCCGGGTCAGCTTCCGTCGGGCGATGCGCAAGGCCATGCAGTCGGCGATGAAGAACCCGGTCTGCAAGGGCATCCGGGTGCAGGTGTCGGGGCGGCTCGGCGGTGCCGAGATGAGCCGGACCGAGTTCTACCGCGAGGGCCGGGTCCCGCTGCACACGCTGCGGGCCAACATTGAGTACGGCTTCTTCGAGGCCCGGACCACCTTCGGCCGGATCGGTGTGAAGGTTTGGATCTACAAGGGCGACGCGGTGCCGGGCCGGGAGACCCCGGCCGAGGCTCCGTCGCGTCCGCGCCGGGAGCGCGGCGACCGTTCGGAGCGTCCGCGTCGTGGTAGGTCCGGTTCGTCCGGCACCACCGCTGGTGGCACCGAGGCCGGCCGAGCCGCCGCGACCACCATCGCGCAGGCGGCCGAGACGCCGAGCGGCGAGTCGGTGGACGCTGGCGCGGTCGCGTCGGCCGCTACCCAGCCGGCAGAAACGCAGCAGGAGGGCTGACAGATGCTGATGCCGCGCAAGCCCCCGAAGGGCTTCCGCAAGCCGCACCACCCGGACCGCAGTGGCGCGTCCAAGGGCGGTAACCGGGTGGTGTTCGGCGAGTTCGGGATCCAGGCTCTCGAGCCGGCCTACGTGACCAACCGCCAGATCGAGTCGGCGCGTATCGCGATGACCCGGCACATCAAGCGTGGTGGCAAGGTCTGGATCACGATCTTCCCGGACCAGGCGCTCACCAAGAAGCCGGCGGAGACCCGGATGGGTTCCGGTAAGGGCTCCCCTGAGTGGTGGGTCGCGAACGTGAAGCCGGGGCGGGTTCTCTTCGAGATGTCCTTCCCCAACGAGCAGATCGCGCGTGAGGCGATGCGTCGCGCGATCCACAAGCTCCCGATGAAGTGCCGGATTGTTACACGCGAAGTGGGTGAATCCTGATGGCAGCGGGCGTTAAGGCCGCCGAGCTGCGTGAACTCTCCGAGGAGGAGTTGGTCACGAAGCTGCGCGAGGCTAAGGCGGAGCTGTTCAACCTCCGCGTGCAGGCCGCAACCGGGCAGCTGGACAACAACCGGCGGCTGCAGGTCATTCGTCGGGAGATCGCCCGGATCTACACGATCATGCGTGAACGCGAGCTGGGGCTCTCGGCCGCGCCGACTGAGGTGACTGCAGGATGAGCGAGAACACCACCGCGACCACGCGGGCCCGCCGGAAGGTTCGTGAGGGTCTCGTGGTCAGCGACAAGATGGACAAGACCGTTGTCGTCGAGGTCGAGGACCGCGTCAAGCACGGGCTGTACGGCAAGATCATGCGCCGCACCAGCAAGCTGAAGGTCCACGACGAGCAGAACTCGGCCGGCATCGGCGACCGGGTCCTGATCATGGAGACCCGGCCGTTGTCTGCCACCAAGCGGTGGCGGCTCGTGGAGATCCTCGAGAAGGCCAAGTAGCGAAGGCTCGAGCTCGGCCGGTTCCGGTCGGGCGCAGGTTCCGCCAGGCTCCGGCCGCCGTGGTGCGGCCGGAGAACCGGCAGACATAGGAGATAGACGTGATTCAGCAGGAGTCGCGACTGCGCGTCGCCGACAACACGGGTGCCCGGGAGATCCTGTGCATCCGGGTGCTCGGCGGCTCCGGTCGGCGCTACGCGAGCATCGGCGACGTCATCGTGGCCACCGTCAAGGACGCGATCCCGGGTGCCGGTGTCAAGAAGGGCGATGTCGTGAAGGCGGTCGTCGTCCGTACCGCCAAGGAGAAGCGGCGGCCGGACGGCTCGTACATCCGCTTCGACGAGAACGCCGCCGTCATCATCAAGGACGGTGGGGATCCGCGTGGCACCCGTATCTTCGGCCCGGTTGGCCGGGAGCTGCGGGACAAGCGGTTCATGAAGATTATCTCTCTCGCGCCGGAGGTGTTGTGACCGTGAAGGTCAAGAAGGGCGACACGGTCGTCGTCATCGCCGGCAAGGACAAGGGTGCCAAGGGCAAGGTCATCGCGGCCTACCCACGGCAGGACAAGGTCCTGGTCGAGGGCGTGAACCGGGTCAAGAAGCACACCCGCATCAGCACCACCCAGCGTGGCGCGAAGACCGGTGGCATCGTCACCCAGGAGGCTCCGATCCACGTTTCGAACGTGATGGTCTTGGACTCCGACGGCAAGCCGACCCGGGTCGGTTACCGGATCGACGACAATGGCCAGAAGGTCCGCATCGCGCGTAGCACCGGTAAGGACCTGTGATGACCACGGCTACCGAAACCAAGACCATGCCGCGCCTCAAGGAGCGGTACCGTAACGAGATCGTGGGCCAGCTGCGGGAGCAGTACAAGTACGGCAACCCGATGCAGGTGCCGCGCCTGGTCAAGATCGTCGTCAACATGGGTGTCGGCGAGGCTGCTCGGGACGCCAAGTTGATCGACGGTGCCGTCCGCGACCTGGCCACCATTACCGGCCAGAAGCCGCAGGTTAGGCGGGCCACCAAGTCCATCGCGCAGTTCAAGCTGCGGGAGGGCATGCCGATCGGCGCGAAGGTCACTCTGCGCGGCGACCGGATGTGGGAGTTCCTGGACCGGCTGCTCTCCATCGCGCTGCCGCGGATCCGGGACTTCCGCGGTCTCGATGGGCGCAAGCTCGACGGGAACGGCAACTACACGTTCGGTTTGACCGAGCAGTCGGTGTTCCACGAGATCGACCAGGACAAGATCGATCGCCAGCGGGGCATGGACATCACGGTGGTCACCACCGCCACGACCGACGATGAGGGCCGGGCGCTGCTCAAGTTCCTGGGCTTCCCGTTCAAGGAGAACTGAGATGGCCAAGAAGGCGCTGATCCTCAAAGCGGCCGCGAAGCCGAAGTTCTCGGTTCGCGCGTACACCCGCTGCCAGCGGTGCGGGCGTCCGAAGGCGGTCTACCGCAAGTTCGGTCTCTGCCGGGTCTGCATCCGGGAGATGGCCCACCGCGGTGAGCTGCCCGGCGTGTCCAAGGCTTCCTGGTAATAGCCCGGCGCGCTCCGCGCGTCAGCTGCACTGTCTCTTCGCCGTAGGCCCGGGACTGCCCGGGAACCCCGGCGAGAAAGGTTGACGAGTTTAATGACGATGACCGACCCGATCGCAGACATGCTCACGCGTCTGCGTAACGCCAACCAGGCGTACCACGACCGGGTGACGATGCCTTACTCGAAGATCAAGGCGAATATCGCCGAGGTCCTCAAGTCCGAGGGGTACATCAGCACCTGGTTGGTCGAGGAGCCCGAGGAGAGCGCCGTCGGCAAGCGACTGGTCGTCGAGCTGAAGTACGGCCAGAACCGCGAGCGGAGCCTGGCCGGCATCAAGCGCGTGTCCAAGCCCGGCCTTCGGGTGTACGCCAAGTCGGGTGAGCTCCCGCGCGTGCTCGGTGGGCTTGGCGTGGCGATCATTTCGACGTCCCAGGGGCTGCTCACCGATCGGCAGGCCCGCAAGCGGAGCGTTGGCGGGGAAGTCCTCGCCTTCGTCTGGTAACGGGAGACAGGTAGAAATGTCGCGTATTGGACGTAAGTCGATCCCGGTGCCAGCCGGCGTTGACGTCACGATCGCCGGCCAGACCGTCACGGTCAAGGGCCCCAAGGGCGAACTCTCGCACACCATCGCCGAGCCGATCACTGTCGAGCGGGCGGAGGACGGGCAGCTGAACGTGGCTCGCCCGAACGACGAGCGCAAGGCCAAGGAACTGCACGGACTGAGCCGTACCCTGGTCGCCAACATGATCATCGGTGTGACCGAGGGTTACCGGAAGAGTCTGGAGATCGCGGGCACCGGTTACCGGGTAACCGCGAAGGGCAAGGACCTCGAGTTCGCGCTCGGGTTCTCGCACCCGGTCACCGTGGTGGCACCGGAGGGCATCTCCTTCTCGGTAGAGAAGCCGACGTTGTTCCACGTGGCCGGCATCAACAAGCAGCTGGTCGGTGAGGTCGCCGCGAACATCCGGAAGATCCGTCCGCCGGAGCCCTACAAGGGCAAGGGCGTGAAGTACCAGGGTGAAGTGATCCGCCGTAAGGCCGGAAAGGCAGGTAAGAAGTGAGCGCCACGCTGCTCAAGCGTCGCCGCGGTGTCGCCGCCAAGCGCGCCGTCGGGCGGGCGCGCCGGCACTTCCGGGTCCGCCGGCAGGTCAGTGGGACGCCCGCGCGTCCCCGCCTGGTGGTCACCCGTTCGCTGCGGCACATCGTCGCCCAGATCGTGGACGACACCAAGGGGCACACCCTGGTGTCGGCCTCGACCCTGGATGCCTCGCTGCGGGGCGCCGAGGGCGACAAGAGTGTTCTGGCCGGCAAGGTCGGCGTTCTGCTCGCCGAGCGGGCGAAGGCCGCTGGTATCGCCAAGGTCGTCTTCGACCGCGGTGGCAACCGGTACGCGGGGCGGGTCGCCGCGCTGGCCGACGCCGCCCGCGAAGCCGGGCTCGAGTTCTGACAAACCCCGTCACGAGAGAGAAGGAAGGCTGCTGATGCCAGGTCAACAGCGCCGTGGCGGCGGGTCCGGTGGCAACGAGGGTGGTCGCCGCGACAACCGCCGTGAGGGCGGCCGCGGAAACGCGCCCGTCGAGAAGACCCCGCACCTTGAGCGGGTCGTCGCAATCAACCGCGTCGCAAAGGTCGTGAAGGGTGGTCGTCGCTTCAGCTTCACCGCCCTGGTGATCGTGGGCGACGGCGACGGCACCGTCGGTGTGGGCTATGGAAAGGCCAAGGAGGTGCCCGCGGCGATCGCCAAGGGTGTCGAGGAGGCCAAGAAGCACTTCTTCAAGGTGCCGCGGATCGGTCAGTCGATCCCGCACCCGGTGCAGGGCGAGGACGCCGCTGGTGTCGTGCTGCTGAAGCCGGCTTCGGCCGGTACCGGCGTCATCGCCGGTGGCCCGGTCCGTGCCGTGCTGGAGTGCGCCGGCATTCACGATGTGCTCTCCAAGAGCCTCGGGTCGTCCAACCCGATCAACATCGTGCACGCCACGCTGGCGGCGCTGAAGGGGCTTGAGTCCCCCGAGGCTGTCGCGGCCCGACGGGGCCTGCCGGTTGAGGACGTTGCGCCGGCGGCGATGCTGGCATCGCGGGCGGAGGTGGCGTCCTGATGGCTCGCCTGAAGGTCACCCAGGTCCGGTCCGAGATTGGGACCAAGCAGAACCAGCGGGACTCGCTGCGTTCGCTCGGGCTCAAGCGGATCAATGACGTGGTGGTCAAGGAGGACCGTCCGGAGATTCGCGGCATGATCTTCACGGTCAACCACCTCGTGAAGGTCGAGGAGGTCGAGTAATGACGATCAAGGTCCACCACCTGCGTCCGGCGCCGGGTGCCAAGATGGCCAAGACCCGGGTGGGTCGTGGTGAGGGCTCCAAGGGCAAGACCGCCGGTCGCGGTACCAAGGGGTCGAAGGCCCGGAAGAACATCTCGGCGGCGTTCGAGGGTGGGCAGATGCCTATCCACATGCGCTTGCCGAAGATGAAGGGCTTCAAGAACAAGTTCAAGGTGACCTTCCAGGTCGTAAACCTGGAGCGGCTCGCCGAGCTGTTCCCGAACGGCGGCCAGGTTGGCCCGGCCGAGTTGGTCGACGCCGGCGCGGTCCGCAAGGGGCAGCCGGTCAAGATTCTCGGGACCGGCGACCTCGGTGGCGTGACTCTCCAGGTCTCGGCGCAGGCGTTCAGCGCGTCGGCCAAGGAGAAGATTACCGCTGCCGGTGGTTCGATCACCGAGCTGTAAGAGTTCTGCGGCGTGGGCAGGTCGGGAAGAAGCCGACCTGCCCACGCCGTAGCTCGTTGGCCGTCGTTGTGCGGCGTGCGCCTCGTTTTCGGGAAACGTGAAGGGGCTCCGATTTTTGGCTGCGGTGTGGTCGGCCGGCTGATCGAAGTATCGGAGAGTCGCACAGCTTTTGGTAATGCTGATCGTGACCGCTTTCAGTTTTGTTTCCCGAAGGAGTGAGACCCCTAGTCTTGCGGCCCACCTACGGCGCGGCTGCGGTAGCTTCGGGAAATGCGGCCGCATTGATCGCGGGTAGATTTCTTTCCAATTGACCGACGGGCAGCGTAAACCTTGTTTCCAGGTCCTGCCGCGTTGTGGTCTGGGCGCACTCGGAGCTTGGCGCGGGCAATGGTCGGCGATGTCACTTTGGCACTCGCGTGGCGCACCTGATATGGACTTCACCGATCATGGTGATGGTGCGGGTGAGGCCTGGATGGACCGCGGCGAGCGCCAGCCTGCTGGCTGCAGCAAGGCCGAGGCTGAGATCGGGACCGAGACGAGACCGGTGCCGTGACCGGGCTCGAGGCTGGGATTGAAGCCGAGGCGAGACCAGGGGTGGGGCGCAGGGGAATCGCCCGTAGCTGTTCGCTATAGTTGGCAACAATTCTGCACGCTAGCGCACGGGTGGTGCCGGGTCAATAGAAGATTATAGACTTGATAATTCGGTGCGTCGCTCTCTTGTGGCATGACGCGCGCGTAGACTGCTCTGGGCCCCCGATGTGGGAGGCCGTGGAGGTTCGGTCCCTCGTCTGTCCGCTTCGTATGCCGCGGCCGGCAGAACGAGACATGTAGGCACCCAGTGGTGTGGTGTTGGGCAAGCCTGTTAAGGTGTGACCTCGGCGTCGTCTAGGTCGCCAGTCTGATGGTGCCCGTGTTGGCGAATGGCCACGCGGCCTTCGCGCAGGAGGAAGAACTTGCTGTCTGCCTTTCTCAGTGCGTTCCGTACGCCTGACCTGCGCAAGAAGCTGCTGTTCACGATCGGTATCATTGCGATCTACCGCCTCGGCGCTGCGCTGCCCAGCCCCGGTGTGTCGTACACCAACGTGCAGAAGTGCATCGATGCGACCCAGGGCAGCACCGGTGTGCTGAACCTGCTCAACCTCTTCTCCGGTGGAGCGTTGCTGCAGCTCTCGGTCTTCGCGCTGGGCATCATGCCCTACATCACCGCGTCGATCATCCTGCAGCTGTTGACTGTGGTGATCCCCCGGTTGGAGCAGCTCCGTAAGGAGGGCCAGGCCGGCCAGGCGAAGATCACGCAGTACACCCGCTACCTGACCCTCGGGCTCGGTGTCCTGCAGGCGTCGGCCTTCGTGGCGCTGGCCCGCTCCGGGCAGCTCTTCAACAACCAGTGTGACCAGTTCCCGATCATCCCGGAAGGGACCGGTATCCCGGACTGGCTGACCCTGAGCATCCTGGTCATGACGATGACCGCGGGCACCGGCGTGGTGATGTGGCTCGGCGAGCTGATCACCGACCGGGGCGTCGGCAACGGTATGTCCGTGCTGATCTTCACCTCGATCGCGGCCCGGCTCCCCGCCGAGGGCTGGACGATCAAGGAGAGCCAGGGCTGGGCCAAGTTCCTGCTCGTCGTCGCTCTGGTCCTGGTCATCATCACCGCGGTCACCTTCATCGAGCAGTCGCAGCGGCGGATCCCGGTGCAGTACGCCAAGCGGATGATCGGCCGGCGGATGTACGGCGGCACGTCCACCTACATCCCGTTGAAGGTGAACCAGGCGGGTGTCATCCCGGTCATCTTCGGCTCCTCACTGCTCTACCTGCCGCAGTTGGCCCTGCAGTTCTTCGACCAGACCGACCCGGGCCAGACCCAGGTGTGGATTCAGAACAACCTGGTCGATCCGACCAGCCCGATCTACATCGTGGTCTACTTCCTGCTGATCATCTTCTTCACGTACTTCTACGTCTCGATCACCTTCAACCCGACCGAGGTCGCGGACAACATGAAGAAGTACGGCGGTTTCGTCCCGGGTATCCGTCCGGGCAAGCCGACCGCCGACTACCTCGACTTCATCCTCAGTCGGATCACCCTGGCCGGCGCGCTCTATCTGGCCGTCGTCTCGATCCTGCCGAACTTCTTCTTCATCTGGCTTGACCGCCAGCAGTACCTGAACTTCCCGTTCGGTGGTACCGCAGTGCTGATCATGGTTGGTGTTGGTCTCGAGACCACCAAGCAGATCGAGAGCCAACTGATGCAGCGGAACTACGAAGGGTTCCTGCGGTAGATGAGACTCGTTCTGGTTGGCCCGCCGGGAGCGGGTAAGGGCACGCAGGCAGAGTTCGTCGCCGCACACCTCGCGGTGCCGAAGATCTCGACCGGGGACATCTTCCGGTCCAACGTCTCGCAGGGCACGCCCCTCGGGGTCGAGGCCAAGCGGTACATGGACGCCGGCGAGTTGGTGCCGGACGAAGTGACCATCAACATGGTCCGGGACCGGCTCGCCGAACCGGACGCCGGTGCGGGGTTCCTCCTCGACGGCTTCCCGCGGACCACCCCACAGGCGGCCGCGCTGGACAAGCTCCTCGTTGACCTGGGCGCCGCGCTGGACCTGGTGCTGGAGCTGGTGGTTGACGACGACGAGGTCATTCGGCGCCTCTCCGGCCGGCGTACCTGCCGGGGCTGCGGCAAGGTCTGGCATGTCGAGTTCGACGCCCCCAGTCAGGAGGGGCGCTGCGACCGGTGTGGCGCCGAGCTGTTCCAGCGCGACGATGACAAGCCGGAGACCATCGCCACCCGGTTGCGGGAGTACGCGGACAAGACCGCGCCACTGGTGGACTACTACGGCGCCCAGAGCAAGCTGGTGGGCATCGACGCCACCGGCCCGGTGGAGGATGTCACCGTGCGTGCGATCGACGCTCTGCGGTCCTACAGCGGCTGAGCCGCAGCACCGCGGATAGAGACCCGGTAGCGGGGTACGTGGCGGCGTGCCCCGCTCTTCGGTGAGAGAGGTTTACCCCGATGCGTCGTCCCCAGCTGGATATCCAGCTGAAGACCCCTGACCAGATCGAGAAGATGCGCGCTGCCGGGCTGGTGGTCGCGGAGGCGTTGCGCCGGATGCGGGAGGCGGTGGCTCCCGGCGTCAGCACCGCGGAGTTGGACGCGATCGCCGAATCGACGATCCGGGCGGCGGGCGCCACCCCATCCTTCCTGGGCTACCACGGCTTCCCCGCCTCGATCTGCGCGTCTGTCAACGAGCAGGTCGTGCATGGCATCCCGGCCCCCACCCAGGTGCTCCGGGACGGAGACATCATCTCCCTCGACTGCGGTGCGGTGCTGGACGGTTGGCATGGGGATGCGGCCATCACCGTCGCGGTGGGCGAGGTGGAGCCGGCGTTACTGAGGATGGCCGCGGTCGCCGAGGACGCGATGTGGGCCGGCATCGCCGCGGGCGCCCGCGGTGCTGCCAGTGGCAAGGGACGGCTTACCGACATCTCCCACGCCGTCGAGACGGCGGTCCGCAAGGGCGGGCGGTACGGCATCGTTGACGGGTATGGCGGGCACGGAATCGGCACCGAGATGCACCAGGATCCGCACGTGCTCAACCACGGCCGCCCGGGTAGGGGTCCTCGGCTGGTATCGGGTATGGCGCTCGCCATCGAGCCGATGATCACGCTGGGCTCGCCCCGGACGGCGGAGCTGGCCGATGGCTGGACGGTGGTGACGCGGGACGGCTCCCGGGCGGTGCACGTGGAGCACAGCATGGCACTGTTGCCGGACGGGGTGTGGGTGCTGACCGCGGTTGACGGCGGGCGGGAGCGCCTCGGTGACCTGGTAACCGCCCGGCAGCCGGCGGTTGCCGGCTGAGTAGCGGTCCGAGACCGGGCCTGTGGCCAGCCCGAGACCCGGGCCTGTGGCCGGCCCGAGGGCAGCCCAGGAACGGCCCTCGGCTGAGGAGCTGTCCGGCCCGCCAGCCGGCTGGCCGAGCTGCCGGCCGATTGGGCACTCGCCGTCGTGGCGGGCGCCGCCGATGGTCCCGGGCCGGTGGTGACCCGGGTGGGCTTCCTCTGGTCCGGCTGGTGACCGCCATTGCATCTTCCGACCTCGGCTGGTGATCCCGGTGGTGCGGCGGGTTGCGTCTCCAACGGGCCGTGGTTGGTGGAACCGGCCGCTCGGCTCCGCGGTAGCCCTAGCCGGTGACAGCCCCGGGTGTTGACGTGGTGCTCTGGCCCGCTTCTCAGCAGCCGGACGGGGTCGGCGATGACTACCCGATCGCCCGGTTCGGCGAGGTCAATTGCCGGGTTGGGTGGTCGGTTTGGCGACGGCGCACGGGCCGGCGTACACTTTCTGATCGGCGCACAGCGTCCACTCCGGCATGCCCGCCCGCGCTTCGGTGGGTGCTGGAGCCGCGGCTGGCGCGGGTCACCTGATTTCGATCAGTCATCCCGTGAAAGACGTTGTGGGCCGTCCGGAGCAACCGACGTCAGGACAGCGGAGGACATGCCGAAAAAAGACGGAGCCATCGAGATCGAGGGCCGGGTCATCGAGCCCCTGCCGAACGCCATGTTCCGGGTGGAGCTCGCGAATGGGCACAAGGTGCTGGCTCACATCAGCGGCAAGATGCGGCAGCACTACATCCGTATCCTGCCGGAGGACCGGGTCGTCGTCGAACTTTCGCCGTACGACCTGACCCGAGGGCGCATCGTCTACCGCTACAAGTAAGCCTGACGGCGGCCGGGTGAATCCCGTGTCCGTCTTCGTCGCCCGGAGCCGCGTTCGTCGCGTCGCCGGGCCAGATCGGAAGTAAGGCAACCGTGAAGGTCAAGCCGAGCGTCAAGCGGATCTGCAACAAGTGCCGGGTGATCCGCCGGCACGGCCGGGTCATGGTCATCTGCGCCGACCCGCGCCACAAGCAGCGTCAGGGCTGACTGTCCGGCCGGTCGTGCCAACGACCGGTCGACACCGGCCCCGGCCGCAGATTCCGTCACAACACAGCACATGCTCGTTCCAGCCGCAGGAGTGCGCAGCGCGTACCTCGTCGTGGTTAACCCCCGGTCGGAGGCCGGGGCCCGCTCGGGCAGCGACCGAACCGGTCGCCGGCGTCGGTATCGGCGTCGGAGAACGGGATGGGTCGGTAGCGGGATGGGACGGGACCACACCTCCGCCAGAAACCACGAGGAGTACGCCCGCACATGGCACGGCTAGTCGGCGTGGATCTCCCCCGCGAGAAGCGGTTGGAGATCGCGCTCACCTACATCTTCGGCGTGGGTCGCACCCGCGCTCTGGAGACGCTCGGCGCCACCGGCATCTCGCCGGACAAGCGCGCCCGGGACCTCACGGACGAGGAGCTCGTGCAGCTCCGCGACCACATCGAGGCCAACTACAAGGTCGAGGGTGACCTGCGCCGCGAGGTCGCCGCGGACATCCGTCGCAAGGTCGAGATCGGCTGCTACGCCGGTATCCGGCACCGCCGGGGCCTACCGGTTCGTGGTCAGCGGACGCGGACCAACGCCCGCAGCCGCAAGGGCCCGAAGCGGACCGTCGCCGGCAAGAAGAAGCCCGGCAGGAAGTAATAGGAGCGCAGAAGACTTATGCCACCGAAGGCTCGTGCCGGAGCCGCCGTCAAGAAGGTCCGGCGCAAGGAACGCAAGAACGTCGCCCACGGCCAGGCGCACATCAAGAGCACCTTCAACAACACCATCGTGTCCATCACGGACCCGACCGGTGCGGTCATCTCCTGGGCCTCCGCCGGCCAGGTTGGCTTCAAGGGCTCCCGCAAGTCGACTCCGTTCGCCGCGCAGCTGGCCGCCGAGGCCGCCGCGCGTCGCGCGATGGAGCACGGCATGCGCAAGGTCGACGTGTTCGTCAAGGGCCCCGGCTCCGGCCGGGAGACCGCCATCCGTTCGCTGCAGGCCGTGGGGCTGGAGGTCGGTCAGATCTCCGACGTGACCCCGCAGCCGCACAACGGGTGCCGTCCGCCGAAGCGTCGCCGGGTCTGAGAGGTAGGAAGAGATGGCTCGTTACACCGGTGCTGACTGCCGCCGTTGCCGGCGGGAGAAGATGAAGCTGTTCCTCAAGGGCAGCAAGTGCGATGGCCCGAAGTGCCCGTTCGAGTCCCGGCCGTTCCCGCCCGGACAGCACGGCCGTGGCCGCACGAAGGAGACGGAGTACCTGCTCCAGCACCGCGAGAAGCAGAAGGCCCGCCGGGTTTACGGCGTGCTGGAGAAGCAGTTCCGCGGCTACTACGATGAGGCCGTCGCGAAGCAGGCCAAGACCGGTGAGGTTCTCCTGCAGATCCTCGAGTCGCGGCTGGACAACGTGGTCTACCGGGCCGGCTACGCCAAGTCCCGGGACATGGCCCGGCAGCTGGTCAAGCACGGTCACTTCACGGTGAACGGCAAGAAGGTCGACATCCCGTCGTACCGCGTCAAGGAGCACGACATCATCGAGGTCCGGGGCAAGAGCAAGGAGCTCACCCCGTTCCTGGTGGCGCAGGCCGAGGCCGGCTCCAAGAGCGTGCCGGCGTGGCTGGAGGCCATTCCGAGCCAGATGAAGGTGCTCGTGCACTCGCTCCCGAGCCGCCAGGTGATTGACACCCAGGTCCAGGAGCAGCTGATCGTCGAGCTCTACTCCAAGTAGGCGCTCGGGTGGTGGTCCGCCCCTTTTCGGGGCGGACCACCACAACGGTGTGTCGTGGGCGTCATATGGCGGGCGCCCCGGAAGAAAAGAGAAGAGATGCTCATCTCCCAGCGGCCCTCGCTCTCCGAGGAGTCGATCAACGAGACCCGGTCCCGGTTCACCATTGAGCCGCTGGAGCCCGGCTTCGGCTACACCCTGGGCAACTCGCTGCGTCGGACGCTGCTGTCGTCCATCCCCGGCGCGGCGGTGACCTCGATCAAGATCGATGGTGTGCTGCACGAGTTCACCACGATCCCCGGGGTCAAGGAGGATGTGGTCGAGCTCGTCATGAACATCAAGGAGCTCTGCGTCAGCTCCGAGCATGACGAGCCGGTCAGCATGTACCTGCGTAAGCAGGGCCCGGGTGACGTGACCGCAGGTGACATCCAGCCCCCGGCTGGCGTCTCGGTGCACAACCCGGACCTGAAACTCGCCACCCTCAACGGCAAGGGCCGGCTCGACATGGAGCTGACCGTCGAGCGGGGCCGTGGCTACGTCACCGCGGCGCAGAACAAGCAGGCGGGTGCCGAGATCGGTCGGATTCCGGTCGACTCGATCTACTCGCCGGTGCTCCGGGTCACCTACCGGGTCGAGGCGACCCGGGTCGAGCAGCGGACCGACTTCGATCGGCTGATCATCGACGTCGAGTCCAAGCCGTCGATGGGGCCCCGCACGGCCCTGGCCTCGGCCGGTTCCACGCTGGTCGAGCTCTTCGGCCTGGCTCGGGAGCTGGACGAGACCGCGGAGGGCATCGACATCGGGCCGTCCCCGCAGGACGCCCAGCTGGCAGCGGATCTGGCGCTGCCGATAGAGGAGCTGGACCTCACCGTCCGCTCCTACAACTGCCTCAAGCGCGAGGGCATCAACACCGTTGGTGAGCTCATTGGGCGTACCGAGGCTGACCTCCTCGACATCCGTAACTTCGGCCAGAAGTCGATCGACGAGGTCAAGATGAAGCTCGCTGGGATGGGCTTGGGGCTGAAGGACTCGGCCCCGAACTTCGACCCGGCGAACGTCGTGGACGCCTTCGGTGAGGCCGACTACGACACCGAGGACTACCGCGAGACTGAGCAGCTGTAAGCGCGGCTGAGGATTGACGAGGAGCACCGAGAATGCCCACGCCCACCAAGGGTGCCCGCCTCGGCGGCAGCCCGGCGCACGAGCGGTTGATGCTGGCCAACCTGGCCACGTCACTGTTCCAGCACGGCAAGATTCAGACCACCGAGACCAAGGCCCGGCGGCTGCGCCCGCTCGCGGAGCAGCTGATCACCAAGGCGAAGCGCGGTGACCTGGCCGCCCGGCGTCGGGTGCTCGCGGTCGTCAAGGACAAGGACGTGGTCTACACCCTGTTCGACCAGATCGCGCCCCGGTACGCCAACCGCAACGGTGGCTACACCCGGATCGTGAAGACCGGTCCGCGGAAGGGTGACGCCGCTCCGATGGCGATCATCGAGCTGGTCGAGGAGCTCGTGGTCGCGGAGCCGAAGGCGAGCAAGAAGACCGCCGGCCGCAAGGCCGCGCAGCAGGACAAGGTCGAGGCGCTCGCCCCGGCTGAGGAGACCCCGGCGACCAGCGGAGACCAGGACGCCGAGGCGCCCGTCTCGGCCTCGGGTGACACCGCTGCGGCCCGCGCGGACAGCGACCTCGCTGTCGAGGAGAACAACGAGCAGAACAAGGCCTGATCGGCCAGGCTCCCGTCGGGCCCGACACCCACCCGGGTGTCGGGCCCGACGCGTGGAAGGGGACAGGAGTGCAGGAGCGCACCCGGGTACGGCTGGATGTCTCGTACGACGGCACCGACTTCTCCGGCTGGGCGGTCCAGCCGCAGCGGCGTACGGTCGCTGGTGCCCTCGTGGCCGCGCTTGACCTGGTGCTCGGTGCCGGTGCGGCGACCGGGCTGACCGTCGCCGGCCGGACCGATGCCGGCGTACACGCCACCGGGCAGGTCTGCCACGTCGACCTGCGGACCGAGGTGTGGCACCAGCACGAGAACACCCTGCTGCGGCGGCTGGCCCGGCTGCTCCCCACCGACGTCCGGGTACGGGCGATGACGGGAGCGCCGGACGACTTCGACGCGCGCTTCTCGGCGACCTTCCGGCGGTACGAGTACCGGGTCACCGACGCGCCCTGGGGCGCCGAGCCGTTGCAGCGGCACGACACCCTGGCCTGGCCGAGCCGGCTCGACCTGGCCGCGCTGAACGCGGCCGCCGACGGACTGGTGGGGGAGCACGACTTCGCCGCATACTGCCGGCGTAAGGAGAACGCGACGACGCTGCGGGAGGTGACCCGGCTGGACTGGCGGCGCGCCCCGGACGGGATTCTCGTGGCGACCGTGCAGGCCGACGCCTTCTGTCAGGCGATGGTGCGCAGTCTGGTCGGTGCGATGCTGGCCGCCGGGGACGGCCGCCGCCCCGCTGACTGGCCGGCCGGTCTGCTCACCCGTCGGGAGCGCGCCAGCGAGGTGAACGTCGCCCCGGCACACGGCCTGACCCTGGTCGCGGTGGGCTACCCGGACGACCCGGCCGAGTATGCCCGTCGGGCTAGCCTGACCCGCCGGTTGCGGGTGCCGCCGCCGGCCTGAGGCGGGGCGTTGGCGGGGCCGGTGCGAGAATCGACGGTGTGACCGGCGACCACTATTTCACCGCTCAACCGGCGACTGCCGCCCAACCCCGGGAGGTGGTCTTCTCCGCGGCCGGCCGCGACTACACGCTGGCCTCCGCCGGTGGTGTCTTCTCCGCCGGGCGGCTGGACCCGGGGACGGCGGTGCTGCTGCGCAAGGCCGAGCTACCGGCGCCGGAGAGCACCGGTCAGCTGCTCGATCTCGGCTGCGGCTTCGGACCGATCACGTCTGTGCTCGCCACCTCGGCGCCGTCGGCCACCGTCTGGGCCGTCGACGTCAACGAGCGGGCTCGGGAGCTGACCATGGCCAACGCCGCGCGGGTCGGGGCCGCGGGCCGGGTCCGGGTGGCCCCGCCGGACGCGGTTCCAGCAGCGGTGACCTTCGACCAGATCTGGTCGAATCCGCCGATCCGGATCGGCAAGACCGAGCTGCACCAGCTCCTGCTGCGCTGGCTGCCCCGGCTCGCACCGGACGGGGTGGCCTGGTTGGTTGTCGCCCGGCACCTCGGCGGTGACTCGTTACACCGCTGGCTGGCCGAGCGGGGCTGGCAGGTAGCGCGGCCGGCGAGCCAGAAGGGCTACCGGGTGCTGCGGGTGACCCGGTAAAACGGGTTGGCCCGGCCGGGTTGGCCCGGCAGGATGCCTTCGTGGGTTATGTGGACGTAGCAGCAGTTGGGCACTGGCTACCCGACGGGCGACAGCTCTTCGCCGATGTGTCGTTCCGGGTCGGCGATGGTGCCAAGGTCGCCCTGGTCGGGCCGAACGGCGCGGGCAAGACGACGCTGCTGCGCATGGTCGCCGGCGACCTGCCGGTGCGGCGCGGCGCGATCGCCCGGGCCGGTGGGCTGGGCGTGATGCGTCAGTTCATCGGGATGATCGGTGACGAGTCAACCCTCGCTGACCTGGCTCTCTCCCTCGCCCCGCCCCGGCTGCGCGAGGCTGGTCAGCGGGTCGCAGGTACCGAGACGGCGATGCGGGCGGCCGAGGTGCGCGGCAAGTACAGCACCGCCGCCGGCAAGGCCCAGCTCGCGTACGCAGACGCGCTCGCCGCCTGGGGGGAGGCCGGCGGGTACGACGCGGAGGTGCTCTTCGACACCGTCACCACGATCGTGCTCGACCTGCCGTGGGACACGGCGCGGCACCGTCCGGTCCGGACGCTCTCCGGCGGCCAGCAGAAGCGCTTCGCCCTGGAGCTGCTCCTGCGTGGTCCGGAAGAAGTGCTCCTGCTCGACGAGCCGGACAACTTCCTCGACGTGCCCGGGAAGCGCTGGTTGGAGGCGCGGCTGCGGGAGTCCGGCAAGTCGGTGCTGTACGTCTCGCACGATCGGGAGTTGCTGGCCCGCACCGCGGACCGGGTGGTGGCCGTCGAGGGTGGTGGCGCGTGGGTGCACCCGGGTGGCTTCGCCAGCTGGCACGAGGCCCGGGTCGCCCGGCACGACCGCCTCGACGAGCAGCGTCGGCGGTGGGACGAGGAACACCAGAAGCTGCGGGAACTGATGCTGATGTACAAGCAGAAGGCCGCGTACAACTCCGGGATGGCCTCTCGCTACCAGGCCGCCCAGACCCGGTTGCGGAAGTTCGAGGAGGCCGGGCCGCCGCCCGTACCCCCGAAGGAACAGGACATCCGGATGCGGCTGGCCGGCGGCCGGACCGGTAAGCGTGCCCTGATCTGCGAGCAGTTGGAGCTCGACGGTCTGACCTACCCCTTTGACCTGGAGCTCTGGTATGGCGACCGGCTCGCCGTGCTCGGTGCCAACGGGACCGGGAAGTCGCACTTCCTCCGCCTGATCGCCCGGGGCGGAACCGATCCCGATCCGGTGAATCAGCCGGTTGACGGTGGTGCGGGGCTCGCACCCGTCGGGCATGACGGGGTGGCCCGCCTCGGTGCCCGGGTCCGGCCCGGTCACTTCTCCCAGACCCATGACCGGCCGGAGCTGATGGAGCGGACGCTGGTCGACATCCTGTGGCGGGGCGACGAGCACCGTGCTGGGATGGACCGGCACGCGGCGATGGCCGCGCTGTCTCGGTATGAGCTGGCCGGGCAGGGGGACCAGCGGTTCGGCACCCTCTCCGGTGGCCAGCAGGCTCGTTTCCTGGTGCTGTTGCTGGAGTTGTCCGGGGCGACCATGCTGCTGCTCGACGAGCCGACGGACAACCTGGACCTGGCCTCGGCGGAGGCGCTCGAATCGGGGCTGGCCGCGTTCGCGGGGACGGTGGTGGCGGTGACCCATGATCGATGGTTCACCCGTTCATTTGATCGATTCTTGCTGTTCCAAGGGGACGGCGAGGTGGTGGAGGTCGCCGAGCCGGTCTGGGAGGTGGCCTGAGCGCGAGCGGCATAGGGTGGATTTCGTGACTGAGATGACGTATCGCCGGTTGGGCGACTCCGGGCTCGTGGTGTCCGCAGTCGGCATCGGCTGCAACAACTTTGGCCGCCGGGTCGACCTGGACGGGACTCGGGCGGTGGTGGAAGCCGCCCTCGATTCCGGGATCAACTTCTTCGACACCGCCGACATCTATGGTGCTCCGCCGGGTAGCTCCGAGGAACTCCTCGGCCAGGTGCTCAAGGGGCGCCGAGAGGATGTGGTGATCGCCACCAAGTTCGGTATGGACATGGACGGCCATAACGGACCGGACCACGGCGCCCGCGGTGCCCGGCGCTACGTCATGCGGGCGGTGGAGGCGTCGCTGCGTCGGCTGCAGACCGACCACATTGACCTGTATCAGATGCATGAACCGGACCCGGGCACCCCGATCGACGAGACGCTCGCCGCACTGGACGATCTGGTCACCGCGGGCAAGGTGCGCTACCTGGGTAACTCCAACTTCGATGGCTGGCAGATCGCCGATGCGGACTGGGTCGCCAGCTCGCGCGGACGGACCCGGTTCATCTCCGCGCAGAATCACTACTCGCTGCTCGAACGGGGCGCCGAGGCCGAGGTCGTCCCGGCGTGTGAGCGGTTCGGGCTTGGCCTGCTGCCCTTCTTTCCCCTCGCCAACGGCCTGCTCACCGGCAAGTACAAGCGGGGCGAGGCAGCGCCGTCGGGCAGTCGTCTCGCCGGTGGTGGCCGGTACGCGGCCCGGCTGGCCGCCGCTAACTGGGACACCATCGAGGCGCTCGAGGGCTATGCGGCCGAGCGCGGGCTCAGCCTGCTTCAGGTCGCCATCGGCGGGCTCGCCGCCCAGCCCGCGGTGGCCTCGGTGATCGCTGGTGCCACTACCCCCGACCAGGCTCGGGCCAACGCGGCGGCGGGTGCCTGGGTGCCCGAAGCCGGCGATCTGGCGGCCCTGCGGGCGGTGCTCGACGGCTAGCAAGCCGGAGACTCGGCCTCCCACCGTCCCGACGGTGGGAGGCCGAGCCGCGTCCGGGGTGCCGCCGGCGGTGGCCGGTCCGCCCCTCGCCAAGACGGCCCACCCCGGGGCCGTCTTGGCAGGCTGACGGCGGCTGCCGTACGGTGGCAGGCAAGTGACCCACGGGAGCCCGGTAGACCGGGCTGAGAGGGGGGCTGGGAGCCCCCGACCGTTGAACCTGATCCGGGTAGTGCCGGCGCAGGGAGGAGAGTTGCCGTGTCGTCCCTTGGACGCTTACATCTGATTACCGATGCCCGCTCTGGGCACAATCCACTCACTGTGGTGCAGGCGGCCCTGTCGGTGGCCCGCACCGAACTCGTCGTCCAGGTCCGGGTGGCCGACGATGCGACCGACCGGCAGGCGTACGACCTGGCCCGCCGGGTGATCGCGCTCTGCGCCCGGTACGGCGCGGCCTGTCTGGTGAACGACCGACTGCACGTGGCCCTGGCGGTTGGTGCTGCCGGTGGTCACGTGGGCGCCGACGACCTGCCGGTCGGGGCGGCCCGTACGGTGCTCGGCTCCGCCGCCGTCCTCGGTGCCACCGCTCGCGACGCGGACACCGCTGTCGAGGCGGTCGCCGCCGGGGCCAGCTACCTCGGGGTCGGACCGGTTCACTCCACCACCTCAAAGAAGGGTCTGCCGCCCGCGATCGGCGTGGCCGGGGTAGGAGCGGTCGCCGCCGCGGTCAGCGTGCCGGTGATCGCCATCGGGGCGGTGACCGCGGCGGACGTGCCTGCCCTGCGGGCAGCCGGGGCATACGGAGTGGCGGTGATCGGCGCGCTCTCGCAGGCCGCCGACCCCGCCCGGGCCACCGCCGCACTGATGGAGGCACTGACGTGGTGAGCAAACCTCCCGGCACCTCCCGGGGCAGCAACCCGAACTCGCTGTCGACGCCCGACGTTGCGGTGGTCGGGGCGGGGCCGATCGGCTTGGCCATCGCCTGGCGGTGCGCGGCGCGCGGGCTGCGGGTCGTCGTACACGACCCGGATCCTGGTTCGGGTGCGGCGAACGCCGCCGCGGGGATGCTCGCACCGGTCGCCGAGGCGTACTTCGGTGAGCACGAGCTGACCGGCCTGCTCACCGAGTCGGCGGCGCGCTGGCCGGCGTTCGCCGCCGAGTTGGCCGCCGCCGCCGGCACCGACGTCGGTTACCGCAGCGAGGGCACCCTGATGGTCGGGCTCACCACCGACGATCTCGCGGTGGCCCGCCGGCTCTGGGCGTACCAGCAGGGGCTGGGGCTGCCGGTCACTCCACTGCGCCCCTCCGAGCTACGAGACCGGGAGCCGGCGCTGTCGCCCCGCCTGCGGGGCGGCGCCTACGCCGGCACCGACCACCAGGTGGACCCGCGGCGGCTGATCTCGGCGTTGCGCACCGCCACCGAGCGGGCCGGGGGAGTGCTGGTGCCGACGCCGGTCCAGCGGTTGACCGAGGTGACCGCGGGGACCACGGTGGTCGCGGCCGGCTGCGGCTCCGCCGCGCTGACCGGGTTGCCGGTCCGCCCGGTCAAGGGACAGGTGCTTCGGCTCCGCGCCCCCGAGGCACCGGGCTTCCAGCATGTGATTCGGGGTTTCGCCGACGGGGAGCAGGTCTACCTCGTCCCGCGGCCGGACGGGGAGGTCGTGGTCGGGGCGACCTCGGAGGAGCGCACCGACACCATGGTGACCAGCGGTGCGGTGTTGCGGCTGCTCCGGGCCGCCACCGACCTGGTGCCCGAGGTGGCCGAGTATGAGCTGGTCGAGGCGCTCGCCGGGCTCCGTCCGGGCAGCCCCGACAACGCGCCGATCCTCGGTCCGCTGCCCGGGCGGCCGGCGGTGCTCGCCGCGACCGGGCACCACCGGCACGGGATCGTGCTCACCCCGGTCACCGCCGACCTGATCGCCGACCTGATCGTCACCGGTACGCCGGATCCACTGCTCGCTCCCTTCACCCCGGAGCGCCTCGGGCCGGTCGCGGCCGCGGCGGGTTCGCCCGCCCCGGCGCACGGATCCGCCGCGGCCCGGCTGAACCCACAGGAGGAATCGTGGAGCTGATGGTGAACGGCGGCGGGCGTAGCCTGCCCGCCGGAACGACCCTCGCGGACCTGGTCCAGGTGGTGACCGACCAGGAGCGTGGCCTGGCTGTCGCCGTCAACGGCGAGGTCGTGCCGCGCGGTGGCTGGCCGGCCACCCTGCTGCGCGACGGGGACCGGGTCGAGGTGCTCAGCGCCGCGCAGGGCGGGTGAGCGGGGTGACCTTCGAACTGGGTGGCGTGTCGATCTCGTCGCGCCTAGTCCTCGGCACCGGCGGGGCCGCCAACCTCACTGTCCTGGAAGAGGCGATCCGGGCCTCCGGCACCAGCCTGGTCACCGTGGCGCTGCGCCGGGTGGACACCACCGGGGGCCCCTCGGGTGGCCTACTGGACCTGATCGACCGCTGCGGGGTCCGGCTGCTACCCAACACCGCCGGCTGCTACACGGCGGGCGAGGCGGTGAAGGTGGCCCAGCTGGCCCGGGAGGCATTCGAGACCGACTGGGTGAAGCTTGAGGTGATCGGTGACGAGCGCACCCTGCTGCCCGACGGCGTGGAGCTGCTGCGGGCTGCGGAGGAGTTGGTCGCCGACGGGTTTACCGTGCTGCCGTATACCTCCGACGACCCGATTCTGGCCCGTCGGCTCGCCGATGTCGGCTGCGCGGCGGTGATGCCGGCGGGTGCTCCGATCGGATCGGGGCTCGGGGTGTCGAATCCGCACCACATCCGGCTCATCCGGCAGAGCGTGCAGGTGCCGGTGATCTTGGATGCCGGGATCGGGACCGCCTCCGACGCGGCGCTCGCCATGGAGCTGGGTTGCGACGCGGTACTGCTGGCCAGCGCAGTGACCCGGGCCGCCGACCCGGTGGCGATGGCGACCGCGATGCGGTACGCGGTCGATGCCGGCCGGCTCGCGTACCGGGCCGGCCGGATCCCGCGTCGCTTCCACGCCCTCGCCTCCACCTCCGACGATGGGCGGCCGGAGCTGTGACCGGGCCGAGCGGCCTGGTGCTGCTCACCGACCGCCGGGCGGCGCGGCGACCACTCGTCGAGGTCGTCGCC
The DNA here is from genome assembly GCF_000484695.1 of Salinispora cortesiana. Taxonomy (GTDB): domain Bacteria; phylum Actinomycetota; class Actinomycetes; order Mycobacteriales; family Micromonosporaceae; genus Micromonospora; species Micromonospora cortesiana. The sequence continues at coordinate 63,743 of NZ_AXVR01000001.1, forward strand.
GACGCCGTGGCCGGCGGCCTGCGCTGGGTGGTGTTGCGGGAGCGGGATCTGCCGCGGGTCGAGCGTGCCGCCCTCGCCGGTGCACTGCGCCGGGTCCTCACCCCGGTCGGTGGCACCCTGGTTGTCGCCGGCCCGGACCCGCTCGGCGGAAGCGCCGTTCACCTGCCGGCGGCGGGTCCGTATCCGCCACCCCGACCGGGCCTGACCGGCCGTTCCTGCCATGACGAGGCGGAGCTGGGTCGACTCACGGTCGAGGACTACGCCATGGTCTCCCCGGTCTATCCGACGCGGACGAAGCCCGGCTACGGCCCGCCGCTGCTCCCGACCGGACTGGCCACGTTGATCGAGGTCTGCCCGGTCCCAGTGGTGGCGCTGGGCGGGATCGAGACGGCCGGGCAGGTACGCGACTGTGTGACGGCGGGAGCGGTCGGGGTGGCGGTACTGGGTGCGATCATGCGGGCCGAGGACCCGTGCGCGGTCGCGGCCACCCTGCAGGGAGTCTTCGACACCGTCTCTAGTGGAGAGAGGCGGTGACGCCCCGTACCGTCCTCACCATCGCTGGCTCGGATTCTGGTGGGGGCGCCGGCATCCAGGCCGACCTGAAAGTCTTCGCGGCGCTGGGAGCGTACGGCACCAGCGTTGTCACCGCCGTCACCGCGCAGAACACCCGCGGCGTTGACGCCGTTCTGCCGTTGCCCCCACCGACCGTTACCGACCAATTGGAGAGCGTGCTCGTCGATTTCTCGGTTCGGGCGGTGAAGACCGGCATGCTCGGTAGCCCCGGGGTCGCCGACGTGGTCGCGGTCGCGGCCCGGGAGGGTCGACTGCCGCGCCTCGTCGTCGACCCGGTGCTGGTGGCCACCAGTGGGCACCGGCTGGGCGCGGTCGCGGTAGTGGAGCGGTTGTTGCCGTACGCCCAGGTGGCGACGCCGAACCGGGCGGAGGCGGCGGCCCTCACCGGAGGCCGGGTGGAGACGGTCGAGGAGATGGTCGCCGCCGCGACGGCCCTCACCGCCGGCGGACCGGAGTATGTCGTGGTCACCGGCGGGGACGCCGAAGGGGACGAAGCTGCGGTGGACGTGCTCCACGGCGCGGGCGGCACCACCCTGCTCCGCGCTGCCCGGGTGCCGACCCGGCACAACCACGGGACAGGTTGCTCGTTCTCGGCGGCCGTCACTGTCCGGCTCGCCCTCGGTGATGCGGTGCCGGTGGCCGTCGCGGCGGCCAAGGAGTACGTGACCCGGGCGCTGATCGGCGCTCGGGACTGGGAGTTGGGCGCGGGACCCGGGCCGCTCGATCACTTCAGCTGGTCCGTCTGACCTATAGGGAGGCTGTCATGCAGAAACGTCGCAAGGTTTACGTCGAGGGGTCGCGGCCGGACATTCAGGTGCCGTTCGCCGAGGTCGACCTGACCGGGGACAACCCGCCGGTACGGCTCTACGACACCTCGGGGCCGGGTTCCGACCCGGAGGTGGGGCTGCCGCCGATGCGAGGCAAGTGGATCGCGTCTCGTGGGGACGTTGCCCCGGTGCGCGGGGCCGGTACGCCGCTGGCGGGGGTGGACGGCCAGCGGCCGACCCAGCTCGCGTACGCCCGGGCGGGTGTGGTGACGCCGGAGATGGAGTTCGTGGCGATCCGCGAGGGGGTGGCCCCGGAGCTGGTGCGGGAGGAGATCGCGACCGGCCGGGCGGTGCTGCCGCTGAACGTCAACCACCCGGAGTGCGAGCCGGCGATCATCGGCAAGGCCTTCCTGGTGAAGATCAATGCGAACATCGGTACCTCGGCGGTCACCTCCTCGGTCGCCGAGGAGGTGGAGAAGCTGACCTGGGCGACCCGGTGGGGTGCCGACGCCGTGATGGACCTGTCGACCGGTAAGCGGATCCACGAAACCCGGGAGGCGGTCGTCCGGAACTCCCCGGTGCCGATCGGCACTGTGCCGATCTACCAGGCGCTGGAGAAGGTGGGCGGCGATCCGGCGAAGTTGAGCTGGGAGGTGTTCCGGGAGACGGTCATCGAGCAGGCCGAGCAGGGCGTCGACTACATGACGGTGCACGCCGGGGTGCTGCTGTCGTACGTGCCGCTAGCTGTGGAGCGGGTGACCGGGATCGTCTCCCGTGGTGGTTCGATCATGGCGGCGTGGTGCCTGGCCCACCACGAGGAGAACTTCCTCTACACGAACTTCCGGGAGCTCTGCGAGATCCTGGCCCGCTACGACGTGACGTTCTCGCTCGGCGACGGGCTGCGCCCCGGCTCGATCGCGGACGCCAACGACGAGGCGCAGTTCGCCGAGCTGAAGACCCTCGGTGAGCTGACGAAGATCGCGTGGGAACACGATGTCCAGGTGATGATCGAGGGCCCGGGCCACGTGCCGATGCACAAGATCAAGGAAAATGTGGACCTCCAGCAGGAGTGGTGTCAGGAGGCGCCGTTCTACACGCTCGGTCCTCTGACCACGGACATCGCCCCCGCGTACGACCACATCACCTCCGCCATCGGCGCGGCGATGATCGGAATGTTCGGTACGGCGATGCTCTGCTATGTCACCCCGAAGGAGCACCTCGGGCTGCCGGACCGGGACGACGTGAAGGCCGGCGTGATCGCGTACAAGATCGCTGCGCACGCCGCGGATCTGGCCAAGGGGTACCCCGGTGCTCAGGCCTGGGACGACGCGCTCTCCAAGGCGCGGTTCGAGTTCCGCTGGGAGGACCAGTTCAACCTCGCGTTGGACCCGGAGACCGCGCGCGCCTACCACGACGCCACCCTGCCCGCCGAGCCGGCGAAGACGGCCCACTTCTGTTCGATGTGCGGCCCGAAGTTCTGCTCCATGAAGATCACCCAGGAGCTGAAGGAGTACGCGGCGCGTGGCATGAAGGACAAGTCGGAGGAGTTCGTCGCCTCCGGCGGTCGGGTCTACCTGCCGCTGGCCTGATCTTCCACCCACCCGTGGCACCCTGACGTTTGGTCGGGGCGCCACGGGTGGGCACCCTGGCACCGGTGGTCGGCCGGAGCGGGTGGCCCCGGGGCGGGTCCGGGTTAGTCGGCGTGGTGTCGGCCGATGGAGCGCAACGAGCGGCGAGCGCTGTCCGGATCGGGTTCGTTGTTGGGCACCGGCTTGCTCAGACCGGTGACCCAGTCAACGAACTCTTCGTCCTGCGCTGCGAGCCGGACCTCCGCTGCCGGCTCCCCCGCCTCGTCGGCCTGGGAGCGACTGCGTCGGAACAGGTTTCGGCGGCGTGGCGCGGGCGGCGTTGCGCCGGCCACCAACGGGTCGGCTGATGTCGCCGCCGATGTCGCCGTTGCTGCGGTGTCCGGGTCGGCCTCGTCCTCGTCCGCTACCGGACGGGGCCGGGTCGCCGGTACGGGGTTGCCGGTGGTCGGCGGGGCCGATTCGACCGCGGCCGGAGCCGGGTGCGTTGGGGGGTCCGCCGTCGGCTCGGTGCCCGGGGCCGAATCGGTGCCCGCTGCGTCGGCCGCCGCCTCGGTTGCGGCTGCGGCGGTCGTGGCGGCTTGCTCCACTGGGCGGTTGCTCAGTGGCCAGCGCAGTATCGTGGCGGCTCGCTCGACCGGGCGTTCGATCAGTGGCCAGCGCAGCATCGCGGCGGCGGCCGAGCCGAGCCCGCCGGCGACCACTGCGAGCAGGGCGGCGTAGTACGGCGTGGCCTGGTACCGGTCCGCGTCCGTCCCAGGGCCCGCGGCCAGGTACGCGCCGGCCAGCAGCACCGGCCCGGGGAGTCCGGCCAGCGCGCCGACGGGTGTGGCCTGCCCGCGCCGACGGGCGAGGCCACCGGTGCCGGCTCCGGCCAGCAGCGCCGCCACCGGCAGGCCCAGCAGGCAGAGGCGGTCCGCCACGGCGGGATCGAGCCAGGAGGGTTCCCACACCCCGAGGCGTACTGCCCGAAGTGGACCGGTGTCGTTCAGCGACGGGGCAACCGAGGCCAGGGCGAGGAGCCAGACCAGGCCGGCGACGAATGCCATGCTCCAGAGCAGTGGGGGTCGCATCAGGACGGCCAGCGCCGCGCCCCCGCCGACCACCGCGCCGAGGAGTGCACCAGCGGCGACGGCCCAGACCGGTTCCACGGCGCCCACGTCGGCGGCTCGGGCGGACTGCATGCCCAGCGGCGCGACAACCGTGGCGCCGAGCGCGGCGGCGCCCGCCACGGCGACCTGCCGACCGGCACCGATCAGCGGGGCAGCCCGCCGTGCCAGCCGTTCGGCGCAGATGGCACCGGTGACAGCGGCGTTCGCCGCCAACCAGCCGACCCAGGCGAGCTGTGCCGGCCATTGGTTGACGCCCTCACTGGTGAAGGCGCCGGAGAAGCGCACGATGCCGAAGCCAAAGGCGACGCCGAGCTGACCGGCTCCGGCCAACAGGCCTACCCCGAGCGCCGTGAGCAGTAGTTTGCCCAAGGTCCGAAACGCCATGCCGGGCACGTTACGGTCCCGGTGCGGGCGCGCGCCACTGGCACGCCGGGCGGGTGCGGTAGCCCCGTCCGGCGGTGGGGCTACTTGAGCTCGACCAGTCGGGCCAGGTAGGTCGTGTCGCCCGTGTTGGTGAGCATGTGCACCGCACCCGGATCCCGATAGACGACACCGCCGGTTGGCTCGTCGGCGTCGATCCGGTCGCCGTCGATGGTCTGCACGACGTTCTTGGCACCCTGGATCGCCACCACCAGATACGGGTGGTCGTGCCGATGCAGCGGCTGCCGCTCACCGGGTGCCAGCCTGATGTGCCAGACCCGTACCCGGTCGTTCTCGAAAACGATCTCCTGGCCCACCGGGCCCAGCTCAAGGTCAGTTGTGGTCATTGTGGTCCATCCAGTTGGGGGAGCACCTCGGCGGCGATGAGCTCCAGGTGGTCGAGGTCGGCGAGGTCGATGAGGCGCAGGTGCACGCGGGTCGCTCCGATCGCGGCGAACTCGCCGATGCGTTCGACGAGCTGCGCGGGCGAGCCCACGACCGGATCCTCCGGGGGCAGTGCGCTGGGCCGGTGCAGCGGCGCGGCGCGGCGGTGTGCCTCGGCGTCGATGCGGCCGACCGCCACCACAATCCCGGCCGAGAGCACCAGTGGTGGCCGCCCGGACTCGGCCCGGCCGGCGGCATCGCACGCCTGGCGGACCCGCTCGTACGCGGCCGCCGTCTGCGCGACGGAGGTGAACGGCATGTTGAACTCGTCGGCGTAACGGGCAGCCAGGTCAGGGGTACGCTTCGCGCCACGACCGCCCACGATCACCGGTGGACCGGGGTGCTGGACCGGCTTCGGCAACGCCGGCGCGTCAACGAGTTGGTAGTGCTCTCCGCGGTAGCTGAACCCGGCCCCCGGAGGGGTACGCCACAGGCCGGTGACGATCTCCAGCTGTTCGGCCAGCCGGTCGAACCGTTCGCTGACGTTGGGGAAGGGGATCCCGTACGCGGTGTGCTCCCGTTCGTACCAGCCGGCGCCGATACCCAGCTCGACCCGGCCACCGCTCATCTGGTCAACCTGCGCCACCATGACAGCCAGTGGGCCGGGTAGCCGGAAGGTGGCCGACGTGACCAGCGTGCCGAGCCGGATTCGGCTGGTCTCCCGGGCCAGCGCGGCCAGGGTCAGCCAGGCGTCCGTGGGGCCAGGCAACGCCGGGTCGTCGCCCATCGCCCGGTAGTGGTCGGCGCGGAGGAAACCGTCGTAGCCGCAGTGCTCCGCGTGGCGGGCGAACCGGAGCTGGTCGTCGTAGCTGGCGCCACGGTGTGGCTCAGTGAATACCGAGACGCGCATCAGGGTGCCTCCGCCGACGCGGGTTCCTTCTCCGCGAGCAACTCGTGCAGGTCGGCGCTGACCCGGGCGACGTCGGCCAGATGTGCGTTGCGACCAAGCGTGCGCGGACGGGGGATGGAGACGTCAACGATGTCGCGGATGCGGCCGGGGCGAGGGCTGAGCACGACCACTCGGTCAGCCAGCAGGACCGCTTCCTCGATCGAGTGGGTGACGAAGACGACCGTCGCCGACGTCTCCATGTGCACCCGCTGTAGCTCACCGGAGAGCTCCTCGCGGGTGAGCGCGTCAAGTGCGGAGAAGGGCTCGTCCATCAGCATCACCCGGGGCTCGCCGATCAGTGAGCGGCAGAGCGAGACCCGCTGTTGCATGCCGCCGGAGAGCTCGTGTGGCAGCCGCCTCTCGAATCCGGCGAGGCCGGTCAGCTCCAGCAGCTGCCGGGCCCGGTCGCGGTACCGAGCCCGCTGCCAGCCGAAGATCTCCGCGGGGAGGAGGACGTTGTCGAGCACCGTGCGCCAGGGCAGTAGGGCCGGTCGCTGGAACAGCATCGCGACATCCGGTCGGGGATGGGTGACTGGTGCGTCCGCGACGGTGACCTCCCCGGTGGTAACCGGGAGTAATCCAGCGATGAGTCGGAGCAGAGTGGACTTGCCGCATCCGGAGCGGCCGAGTACGGCCACGAATTCGCCGTCGGCGATGTCAAGATCGATGCCGCGCAGGGCCTCGACTCGGCCGGAGCGGCCATCGAAGATCCGGGATACCCCGGACAGCCGGATCATCCGGTGGGCCTTCCTGAGTTGACAGTCAGTGATCAAGGAATAGGGTACCGGCCCGGCACGGCAACGATGCTGGCTGGGGTGGGAATAGTTGTGTCCGTTCCGCAACCCGGCATACCTGGCGGTGCGGCGGCGGTTTTCTCGTACGCTGTGCCCCCGAAGAGTCCCCTCACGATGGTGGCGCCGGCTTCACCCTTCGGGTCGCCGCCACCCGACTACCCCTCCGGTGGCTCTCGGCCCCGGTCGGAAAGGACAAGGTGCACTGATGAGAAGGCTGACCCGTACGGTCGCCGCGGCCACGATGGCCGCTGCGTTGGCGACGGTTGGGGCGTGTAGCAGCGACTCGGACTCCACCGAGGGGGGTGACGGCGCGATGGAGAAGGTAACCTACCTCACCTCCTTCGGAAACTTCGGCCGAGACTCCTACGCCTGGGTGGCGAAGGAGAAGGGCTTCTTCCGCGACGCGGGTTTTGATGTCGAGATCAAGCCGGGGCAGGGCACCGGTAGCACTATTCAGACGGTCTCTGGAGGTCAGGCGGACTTCGGGCCGGTCGACCTCACCGGTAGCCTGCTCCAGTTCGGCAACGGCGAGGCCAAGGACTTCGTCGTCGTCGCCGCGATCCAGCAGCGCACCATGGCCGGCATCGCCACCGTCGAGGGTACGAACATCGCCACGCCGAAGGACCTCGAGGGCAAGAAGATCGCGGACTCCCCCACCTCGGTGGTCCGCAACCTCTTCCCCACGTACGCGGAGTTGGCCGGCGTTGACGCGAGCAAGGTGACCTGGGTCAACGGTCAGCCGCAGGACCTGATGGGCACCCTCGCCGCCGGCACGGTCGACGGCATCGGGCAGTTCGTCGTGGGCCAGCCGACCATCGAGGCGATCGCCAAGAAGAAGGCGGTCATGCTGCCGTACAGCGAGTACATGCAGGACCTCTACGGCAACGTGCTGATCACCTCCGCGACCATCGCCAAAGAGAAGCCGGAAATGGTCAAGCGGTTCAGCGAGGCCCTGTTGAAGGGCTTGGACTACGCGTTGGATAACCCGCAGGAGGCAGCCGAGCTGCTAAAGAAGAATGTGGACTCGACGAACGTGGAGTCCGCCAGGGCGGAGCTGGAGTTGATGGCCGGCTACGTCCGGTCCAGCAACAGTGGTGCGGTGCTGGGCACGCTGGACAGTGCCCGAGTGGCGAAGAGCATCGCCATCCTACGGGGTGCGGGACAGCTCAAGCAGGAGCTCGAGCCCGACCAGGTCATCGACTTCAGCCTCACACCGAAGTCCTGATCGACCACCGTTCGGGGGTGTGGACCGGTCCCGGTCCGCACCCCCGCCGTGTGCCGGCCCGCAGCCGGCAGGAAGGAGGGAGGCTGTGACCGAGACCCGGACCCGCCCTGAGGGGCCGGCGGCGGGGGTGGTGAACCCGCCCGCGGCCGCCCACGGGTGGCGGGCGATCCCGGTGGGGGACGTCGGGCTTCCGTTGCTCGGGCTGGTGGTCGCACTGGCCTGTTGGTGGCTGGTCACCACAGGGTTCGGCCTCGTACACCCGGCCGCCTTGCCGCCACCGCAGGCCGTCGGGGACTCGATGGTCGAGAGGGGTGGTGTGCTCATGCCCGCACTCGGGATTACCACCTTGATGACGGTGGCGGGCTTCCTGCTCTCGGCGGCGGCCGGGGTGCTGATCGGGGTTGCGCTGGCGGCGTCTCGACACCTCGAGCGGATGTTCGCGCCGCTGCTCGTCGCCGTCAACGCGGTGCCGAAAATCGCGCTTGGTCCGCTACTCGTGGTGTCATTCGGCTGGGGTGCGAAGCCGGTCCTGACCATGGTGTTCCTGCTCTGCTTCTTCCCGATCGTGCTCTCCACCGCGACTGGCCTGACCACCACCCCGGCGGACCTGGCCGAACTGGCGCGGTCGCTGCACGCATCCTGGTGGCAGTCGTTCCGGAAGGTGCGCTTCCCGGCCGCGCTACCGCAGGTCTTCGTCGGCCTCAAGGTGGCAATGCCGCTGGCCGCCATCGGGGCGGTGATCGGGGAGTTCTACTCGGACCAGCCGGGCCTGGGCTATCAGATCCTGCAGTACAACGGGATTGGGGAGACCGCGACGGCGTGGGCCGCGATCGTGTTGATCGCCGCAATGAGCATCGGGCTCTATTCCCTGCTCTACCTCGTCGAACGGCTCGCCCTGCCCTGGGTTCGGGCGACCACGTCGGCTCGGTGATCCAGCCGGCATGAGGCGGACCCGCCCGGCCCGGTACCACCGGGCCGGGCGGAGGTGTTACCCGGCCAGGTGCCAGCGGCCGTTGCGCACGACCAGAGTGGTCAGTGCCTGCGGCATGAGGCCCGAGTGGTTGTCCGGAGTCAGCCGGATCGGACCCGAGAGACCGTCCATCTGCGAGGTCTCCAGCACGTTCCGAATGCCCTCCCGGTCAGGCTTGCCGGAGTTGCTGGGGGACCGCACGGCGGCGTCGGTGATGAGCTGGAGGGCGTCCGCAGCGAACGAGGACGAACCGTGGTAGCCGCCGAATCGGGCGGTGTAGTCCTGGAACCACTGTCGCCGTGCCGCCTTTGCCGGAGTGGTGGCGATCACGTCGTCGATCACCATGGTCTGAGTGAAGACCATGGTGGCGTTCTCCGCGGCCTGGGCCGTCGTACCGAGGAAGAGCTCACCCGCGGCCGAGGCATCGAAGTAGAGCGCGCCTTCGAAGTTGCCCTCCCGCGCGGTGACGGCGGCGAGACCAGCCTGCTCGGCGCGGGCCCAGAGCACCAACGCCTCGGGCTCGTCCTCAACCAGCGCGGTGATCTGGCTGGAGACGTCAGTGTCGGTGGCGCGGACGGTCTTTACTCCCCGTACCTCGATGTCGGCCTTGTCCAGCGCGGCCTCGAGGACGGTAAGCCCCTCCGTGCCGTAGGCGTCGTCGCTGCGCAGTACCCCCACCTCGTCGATCTTGTTGCGACGAAGCTCGACAGCGAGGGCTGCGGCGCTGTCTGGTGCGCTCGGAGCCAGCTTGAACACGTAGCGGCGCTCCGTTGCCGGGCTGGCGATGGCCTCGGCGGCGGCCAGCGCCACCATCGGCACCTGCTGCCCGTTGACGGCCTCCACCGCGCCTATCGCGCATTCGTTGCAACCGCCCATGACGATCGCGCTGACCTGTGGGTCGGTGCTGAAGTCGGTGACGTTGCGGAGGGACTCGCTCGCGTCGGAGCGGTTGTCCTTGACCCGAAGCTCGATCTGCCGTCCGTTCAGCGCGCCCGATGAGTTGAGCTGATCGGCTTTGAGCTCGAGAGCCCGCTGGTAGGTCTTGCCCAGCGGCGCGCCGGGCCCGGACAGTTCCAGGTCGGCGGCGATGATGATCGGGCTGGTGTCTTGCTCCTCCGTGCCGAACTGGCAGGCGGTGAGCGTGGCGGCCAGGACGGCCGAGGTGAGTGCCGCGGTTGCGGAGCGGATGGGGCTCAACGTTGTCCTCCAGGTACGGCACGGGAGCCGGCGGATCGTCCGTTATCGCTGGGATATCGATCACTTTTCCCGTACGGTGTGCGCGCAGCCTGGAAAACCTTGCCAATGTCGGGCCCCGTGGTCAAGCGAGCCGGGCGGAGGCGTTTCGGGACGAAAATCTCACATGCTGGGGTGACGTAAAGTTTGCGTCTGATTACCAAACCGTATTGCTACACCAATGCGCGTCTACATTGCCTGTTCAGGGCGTTGCCAAATTGGTGGCATTCGTGGACTGTGGCATCGGCTGGGCGTCATCCGGCCCTTTCCGGCTTCAGCTCGGCTTCCCAAATCCCGTCCCGTCTGATGAAATCGCGGCCGTGCCGCGCATGGTTTCACTTCTGCTGGACCAGACCTGGGTCGGCGGTTCAGGCGTGGATGGAATGACGGAGGCGATGTCGTGAGCACCGGACCGACGACCCTGCCCGCAAGCGGCGGCATCCAGCAGCCGAAGCGGCGCTGGCTGCCTCAGCTCCGCAATGCGCGAATCCGCTCGAAGCTGGCGCTGATCCTGGTCGTGCCGGTCGCCGCGGTCATCGCACTGGCGACTGTTCGTCTGATCACAGTCGGCGAGGGTGCGTACGACGCCACGCGGGCCAAAGCGCTCACCGAACTCTCCATCGACATCTCGGCGCTCACTCAGGACCTGCATACCGAGCGAATGGCGGCTGCGGTCTATATCGCGTCGACGGGAGAGGCGGAAGTCGCCGCCGACGCCTACAACCTGCGGGTGCGCAGCACCGACGAGCGGGTGCAGGCCTACCGGGAGGAACGCGAGCTCTTCGACGAGCTGCCCGCCGCCGTCAGCGACCGGGTGGCGGCCATCGACGGGCACCTTGAGACGCTGGACGCGATTCGGCAGCAGGTGCTGGACCGTAAGCAGATGGTGGTCGCCGAGTCGGCGTTGCGCTACGGCGTAATCCTCGCCGACCTGGTGGCCTACAGCGACGGTCTCGCCCAACTCCCCGGCGACGAGCGGCTGGCGGAGGCTCGGCGGGCCGTCGCGGCCTTCGCCCGGGCCAAGGCCGCAGTCGCCGAGGAAGAGTCCGTCGCCTACACCGCGTTGAGCGCCGGCGGTTTCGACGAGGAGCAGTACTCCTCCTTCGTGGCGACGTTGACCAGCCGGCAGGAGGCGCTGCTCGCCTTCGCCCTCGCGGCGGAGCCGGCGCAACGCTCGTTTGTGGAGAACACCATCTCGGGTGACGCGGTCACGCTGTCGGACACCGTCGCCGTGGACATCGCCCGCTCGGTCGGCCAGCAGTCCCCGGTGAGTGCGGAGGAGGCCAGCGCCGCCCTCGGCGCCGTCCACGACCTCATGCGGTGGACCGAGGCCCGGCTGCAGGCGGAGCTGCTCGGCGATACCGAGCAGGACCGTTCGGACGTCCTCCGACAGGCCGTCGTCGAGTCGCTGCTGGTGTTGTTGACCCTGATCATCGCGGTCACCCTCGCCGTGGTGCTGGCCCGTTCGCTGAACCACTCGCTGCACCGGCTGCGGGAGGGCGCGCTGGCTGTGGCCAACCACGATCTGCCCGAAGCGGTACGTCGCCTGCAGAACATGGAGGCGGTTGACGAGGGCGGGGTTGATGAAATCGTCCGGGAGATTCGGGAACCGATCCGGCTCACCAACCAGGACGAGGTCGGTCAGGTCGCCGTCGCCTTCAACGTGGTGCACCGGGAGGCGGTCCGGGTAGCCGCGGAGCAGGCCGCGCTGCGGACCAGTGTCTCAGCGATGTTCCTCAACCTGGCCCGGCGGAGTCAGACGCTGGTTGACCGCATGATCGGGGAACTGGACGCGATCGAGCGTGGTGAGGAGGACCCGAAGCGGCTGGCCCGCCTCTTCGAACTGGACCACCTGGCCACCCGAATGCGCCGCAACGACGAGAACCTGCTGGTCCTCGCTGGGGCCGACTCGACCGTACCCCGGCGGGAGGACGCGCTCCTGGTGGACGTGCTACGGGCCGCGCAGTCCGAGGTCGAGCTCTACAACCGGATCGAGTTCGGCACCGTCGACACGGACGTGTCGGTGGCCGCGCACGTGGTCAACGACGTGGTCCGGCTCGTCGCCGAACTACTCGACAACGCCACCCGCTTCTCACCGCCAAACACCACTGTGGTCGCCGACGGGCGGCGGATCCGCGACTACGTGCTCATCCAGGTCGAGGATCGTGGTCTCGGCCTCTCCGACGAGCAACTCGACTCACTCAACCAGCGGCTGGCGGAGCCGCAGAGCGTCGATGTCGCGGCGTTCCGGCTGATGGGCCTGGCCGTGGTGAGCCGGCTCGCTGAGCGGCACAGCATTCGGGTCGAGCTGCGCCGCAACGTTGAGGGGGGCATCGTCGCCCAGGTAACCCTGCCGACGGCCGCGGTTGTGCTGCCCGTCGGGCGGGGGCCAGCCCAGCTCACCCGCCCTCGCCAGCCGCTCGCGGTGGAGCAGGGCCCGTCCAGCTCGGTCGGCTTTGGCGACCCGGTGGCGGTCACCACGAGCGCCGCTACCCTGCCGGAGCAGCGGCAGCCCGAGCCAGCCCCGTGGCCGGTACCGGCTGTTACCAGCGTGGCGCCGGACCTGACCGGCGGGGTAACCGGGGCCGAGCCCAGCCTCAGCGTCACCGGTGGTCTCGGTGACGCGCCCACCGCGTCGTACCCACTGCCGCAACGGAACCCCTCGGGTGAGTCGTCGGTTGCGACCGCGGCCTTCCCCACCGTGGCTGCCACCCCACCATCGTCAGTCGAACCGCCGTCCGCCGGTCCACTCGGCGCCGATAGCACGATGGCCGGTGGGCTCGGGGCGGACCTGGCCGCCACCGCATCGATCGACGCGGCGCCCTTGTCCGCGCCGCCGGCAGCACCGGCGGCGGCACCGGCGGAGGCGCCGATCTTCCGGGAGATGGAGGCGGTCTGGTTCCGGACGCACGGCAACGATGCGACCGCCATCTTCACCCGGCCGGACTTCGACAAGGCGGCCCCGGGCCCGTCCGCGACGGCGAGTTCCCCAGCCGAGCCGCAGCTACCCACCCGGGCTCCCGGAACCACGACGACTCCGCCGGCCGCCACCCCGGCGCCGTCGTCCGCTCCCGCTTTCACTGGACCGCCGCCGCCGGTCCCGCCGGTCCCGCCGAGTGCCGCCGGGGCTCCGGCCGGCGGTGGCAGTGCGTGGCGCACCGTCGCGGATGAGGGTTGGAGCCGGGCCAGCCAGGCTGCCGAGCCGGCCAGCGGTGGTACCACCCGTTCCGGTCTGCCGAAGCGGGTGCCGAAGGCACAACTCGTCCCCGGTGGGATCGAGCCCCGGACCCGGGAACGGACCCGCCGGACGCCGGACGACGTCCGCGGCCTGCTGTCGGCATATCACCGTGGCGTGCAGCGCGGCCGTGCGGCCGGCTCGGACCCCAACAGCACCTCGAGCAAGGAGACGAGCTGATGAACAGGCCAGCGACCATGCAGGACATGGGTTGGCTGCTCAGTAACTTCGCCGACAGCGTGGCGGGCATCGCTCACGTGGTTGCGGTGTCCGCCGACGGGCTGCTGCTCGCCTCGTCCCGGGATCTGCCCGCGGACCGCGCAGACCAGCTCGCGGCGATCACCTCCGGCGTGGTGAGCCTGACCGACGGCGCGTCCCGCATGTTCAGCGCCGGTGGGGTGCTGCAGACGGTCATCGAGATGGACAGCGGCTACCTCTTCCTGATGTCGATCAGTGACGGGTCGTCAATGGCGGTTCTCGCTGCTCGCAGCTGCGACGTCGGGCAAGTCGGCTATGAGATGGCACTCCTGGTGGAACGGGTCGGTGCCGCCCTGGTGCCGTTGCCTCGGGACGCGGTGTCTTGATGATCATTGGGCTCCGGACGGCGCCGCCCGAGGAATGTAGATCCGGCGTCGAAGGGGCACCGATCGGGCGAGAGGGGAGGTGACAGCGGATGGACGGCCGGCGGACCGAATCACGTGGGGAACTGGTGCGCCCGTATGCGGTCACTCGGGGCCGGACCGAGCCGCAGCAGGACATCACCCTGGAGGCGGTGCTCTCCGCGAGCGCCACGGCGGCTGCCGAGTCACGTTTCGCGGGGCACGACAAGCACCGCATCGCGACGATTTGTGAGGGCCGGGCGCAGTCGTTGGCGGAGATCGCCGCGTATACCCGGATGCCCCTCGGCGTAACCCGGGTACTGGTGGCCGACATGGTGGCCGAGGGCTTGCTGACGCTACACACTGCCGCTCCCACGATGGGGTTTGTGGAGCGGATGAACCTGCTTGGAAGGGTGCTAAGTGGACTTCGCGAACTATGACCCCGCCAGGGCGAGCCGGGAGATCATCTCCGCGAAGATCGTCGTCGCGGGGGGCTTCGGCGTCGGAAAGACGACGCTGGTCGGGGCGATCTCGGAGATCACACCGCTGACCACAGAGGCGATCATGACCGCAGCCGGTGTCGGCATCGACGATCCATCCAAAGTGCCGGGCAAGGAGACGACGACAGTCGCCATGGACTTCGGCCGGATCACCATGGCGCAGGATCTGATCCTGTACCTGTTCGGCACACCCGGCCAGACTCGATTCTGGTTCATGTGGGACGAGATCATTCGTGGTGCGGTCGGGGCGGCCGTCCTGGTGGACACCCGCCGGATCACCGATGCCTTCGCCCCGCTGGACTACTTCGAGAACCGTAAGCTGCCGTACGTGGTCGCGCTCAACCGGTTCGACGGTGCCCCCAACTACGAGTTGGCGGAGGTGCGCGAGGCGCTCGCCATCCCGGCGGACGTGCCGCTGGTGCTGACCGATGCCCGCAGCCGGGACTCGGTCAAGCAGGTGCTGGTGACCGTCGTCGAGCATGCCATGAGCCGCCTGCAGGCCGAGCACAACCGCGGCTACCCGACTCCGGTCGGCTGAGCCGTCGCCGGTGACCGGCGCCTCCGGCGTCGGTCCGCGCGCCCGGCCCGTCACCTGGCTGCGGGCCGGGGCTGCGGCGGCTCCGCGTCAGTCGACCCGGAGGCGGTAGCCGCGCTTCACCACCGTCTGCACCGCCCCGGGGGCCTTCAGCCCGGCGCGCAGGCGCGCCACCGCCATCTCCACCGCGTGTTCGTCGGCCCCGCGCGGCAGCATCCGGAGCAGCGCGGCCCGGGACAGGACTCGCCCCGGGGACGCCGCCAGCGTCCGCAGCACCGCCATCGGGGCCGGTGCCAGTGGTCGCAGTTCACCATCGACCACGGCGGCATGCCCGCGCAGGGTGAGGAGGTGGCCGGCGGCTTTGAGCGTGACCGCGCGCCGCGGCAATTCCGCGACGATCGTTCGGACCAGAGCGCCCAACCGGGCCCGCTCAGGAGCGCTGACCGGCACCCCTCGTCGCCGCAGCGGCTCCGCGGTCACCGTCCCCACACAGCTCGCCAGCACCGCACCCCGGAACGCGTCGAGCACCCGGTCGGTCCGGTCCCCGGCGGCGCGTAGCAACGCCTCGGCGGCCGGTGCCGAGGTGAACGTCACCGCGTCCACCATCCGGTCGGCGACCAGGTCGATCAACCGATGCAGTGGTGTCGGGTCGGTCGGCGGGGCCCAACGGTAGACCGGCACCGCGATCACGGTCGCGCCGGCCGCAACCAGCGCCCTCGCGCACTCGGGTTGCACCCCGCCGTGCAGCTGCATGGCGACCACCTGGCCGGCCACACCCCGGTCCCGCAGATGCTGCACCACCTCGGCGCAGCTCTCCGAGGCGGGCGACCACTGATCATGCAGGCCGGCGGCTCGGATCGCGCCGCGGGCCTTCGGACCGCGCGCCACCACGTACGCCTCGCGAAGCGCCGCGCGCAGTGGCTCAGCGAGCCCCCAGCCTTCGGCCGCCTCCAGCCAGCCCCGCATCCCGATCCCGGTGTCGGCCATCAGGACATCTGGTGGTCGATCGAGGCAGGCCCGCGTCGCCGCGCGTAGCTCGGTGTCGTCGGCGAGCGGCACGATCCGCAGGGCCGGCGCGAAGACCACCCGCGCCCCGTGCCGCTGGAGTAGCGCCGCCAGTTCGTCCCGACGCCGGTCGGCGGTCACCCCGACGGTGAAGCCGGCCAGTTCGTCGCGCATCTACGCCTCCTCTCGCAGCCGTACCTCGACCAGTCCGGCCCGGCACCGCACCTCGTGCCACCGGACCGCGACGCCCGGTAGGTCCAGGCAGTCTCCGGTACGCAGGTCGTATGCCTGTTTGTGTAGTGGGGAGGCGACTGTCGGCACACTGCCCCGGCTGCCCACGATTCCGCGCGAGAGCACGTATGTATCGGTGACCGGGTCCCGGTTGTCGATGGCGAAGAGGTCGGCGGTGGTGCGGAAGAGCGCCACCTGGACGCCGTCCACGAGCGCTGCCACCCCCCGACCCGGGTCAAGGCAGGTCAGTGGACAGACCACTGTCCACTCCCGCGGTTGGCCGGTCATCGCCGTACCTGCGGCAGTCCCAGCCCGACCGGCTGTCGGCTCCCGGTCTCTTCGGCCTGCGCCGGTACTCGTTGTCCACGTTCCTCGGTGAATCGGATGGAGGGGTCGGGCACCTCGGGCGCGTTGACGAACGAGGTAAACCGGCCGAGCCGGGCCGGATCCTTGAGGACGTCGCGCCACTCGTCGGAGTACGACCCCACGTGTCGGGCCATCGCCACGTCCAACTCGGCGCAGAGCCCGAGCGAGTCGTCCACGATGACCGCGCTCAGGTGCTCCAGGCCGCCGTCCATCGCCTCGATCCAGGCCGCGGTACGTTGCAGCCGATCCGCGGTGCGGATGTAGTACATCAGGAAGCGGTCGATCAGCCGTACCAGCGCCTCGGTGGTCAGGTCGGTGGCGAAGAGGTCGGCGTGCCGGGGTCGGAATCCGCCGTTGCCGCCGACGTAGAGGTTCCAGCCGGCGTCGGTGGCGATGATGCCGAAGTCCTTGCCGCGCGCCTCGGCGCACTCCCGGGCGCAACCGGAGACCGCAGCTTTGATCTTGTGGGGGGCGCGGAGCCCGCGGTAGCGCAGCTCCAGCGCGATGGCCAACCCGACCGAGTCCTGCACCCCGTACCGGCACCAGGTGGACCCGACGCAGGACTTCACCGTCCGCAGTGCCTTGCCGTACGCGTGGCCGGATTCGAACCCCGCGTCGACCAGCCGGCGCCAGATCTGCGGCAACTGCTCCACCCGCGCGCCGAGCAGGTCGATGCGTTGTCCGCCGGTGATTTTCGTGTAGAGCGCGAAGTCCCGGGCCACCTCGCCGAGCACGATCAGCTTCTCCGGGGTGATCTCGCCACCGGGTATTCGGGGCACCACCGAGTAGCTGCCGTCCCGCTGCAGGTTGGCCAGGAAGTGGTCATTGGTGTCCTGTAGCGACGCTCGCTCGCCGTCGAGGAGGTGCCCGGTGCCGAGGGAGGCCAGGATTGAGGCCACCACCGGCTTGCAGATGTCACAGCCAGCTCCCCGGCCGTACTCGGCAATCAGGCTGGAGAAGGTGCGGATCTCCCGGATCCGGATGAGGTCGAAGAGCTCCTGGCGGCTCACCTCGAAGTGTTCGCAGAGCCCGCGGGGCTGCCCAACTCCGGCGGCGTCGAGCAGCTGCCGGAGCATCGGTACGCAGGAGCCGCAGCTGGTGCCGGCCCGGGTGCACGCCTTCAACGCCGGCACGTCGGTCGCGCCGCCGGCGATCGCCGTGTCCAGGTCGACGCGGGTCACCGCGTTGCAGGAGCAGACCTGCGTGGAACCGGGGAGCGCCGCCGCCCCGGTGCCCGCACCGGCCGGGGCGAGCAGCGCGAGCGGCGCGGCAGGCAACGCCTGACCGACGCTGGCCCGCAACGTCGGGTACGCGTCGGCGTCACCGACCAGCACGCCGCCGAGCAGCGTCTGCGCATCGTCGGAGAGGACCAGCTTCGCGTACACCCGGGTGGCCGGGTCGGTGAAGGTCACGTCGAGACAGCCCGGGGTGGTGCCGTGGGCGTCGCCGAAGGAGGCGACATCCACGCCGAGCAGCTTCAGCTTGGTGGCGGTGTCCGCGTTGGGGACGGTGGCCGCTCCGCCGACCAGGCGGTCGGCCACTGTCTCCGCCATCGCGTAGCCGGGGCCGACCAGACCGTGGCAGGTGCCGTCCACGGCGGCGCACTCGCCGACCGCCCAGATCCGCTCATCGGCACTGCGGCAGGTGCGGTCGACCAGCACCCCGCCTTGGCGGCCAAGGGGCAGGTCGGCGGCGCGGGCCAGCTCATCCCGGGGACGGATGCCAGCCGCAACAACGACCAGGTCGGCGGCCACTCGACCGCCGTCGGCCAGTTCCAGCTGGGCCACCGAGCCGTCCGGGCCGGGGTGCAGCGCGCTGGTGGCGACCCCGAGGTGGCAGGCGACGCCCAACTCCTCGACGTATCGACGCAGCAGCGCCCCGCCGGCGGTGTCCACCTGCATCGGCATCAGCCGCGGTGCGAACTCCACGACGCTGGTGGCGAGGCCGAGCAGCCGCAGCGCGTTCGCCGCCTCCAGGCCGAGCAGCCCACCGCCGATCACCGCGCCCCGCCGGCGGCCCCGGGCGTGCGCGCGGATCGCGGCCAGGTCGTCCTGGGTGCGGTAGGTGAAGACTCCCGGCAGGTCGGCGCCGTCGATCGGCGGCACGAAGGGGGATGAGCCGGTGGCCAATACCAGCGCGTCGTACGGGTACTCACCGGCGGTCGTCGCCACGACGCGTCGGGCCCGGTCGATCGCGGTGACCGACGTGCCGAGCCGTAGCCGTACCTGCGGATCCGGGGTGTGCAGGTTCAGTTCATCTGGGTCCACCCCGTCGAAGAGGGCAGAGAGACGCACCCGGTCGTACGCGGGCCGGGACTCCTCGCCGAGCACGGTCACCCGCCACTGACCGTTGCTGTCGCGGTCCCGCAACGCGTCCACGAACCGCTGCCCGACCATGCCATTGCCGACGACGACCAGTCGGCCTTTCCTCATCGTTCCACCTCCACAGATTCCATGGTGGAGAGCCAGTCGGTGATGCCGGCGACCGCGTCCCGGCAGGAGCCGCAGCCCGTACCGGCGCGGGTGGCCGCCACCACCTCGTCAACCGTCCGCGCCCCGCGGCGCCAACTCTCCACCAGCGTTCCTTTGTCGACGTTGTTGCAGTGGCAGACCGTCGCCGCGGCCGGCATCAGCGCCGGTGTCGTGGCCGGTTCCGCCGGTCCCGCGCCGAGTACCCGGCCGAGCAGCAGCGACCGCCGGTCGCTGGGCACCGGCTGCCCCCGGTCGAAGAGCTGGATGACCGTGCCGACGGAGGGGTTGTCGCCCACCAGGATCGCGGCGGTCAGCCGTTCGTGGTTGATTCGTAGCCGGGCGTACGTGCCGCCGGCCGGGTCGGTGAAGGTCAGCTCCTCACCGGGGCCGTCGCCAGGGTCACCCATCGCTGCCAGATCGATGCCGGCGGTCTTGAGCCGGGTCACCACCGGTCTCGGCCGGTATCGGGCCGACGGGTCCGCGCCGCTGAGCACCTGTGCCAGCACCCGTGCCTGCGCCCAGGCCGGGGCCACCAGGCCGGTCAGGGTGTCGCCGTGTTGGGCGCAGTCGCCGATGGCCGAGATGCGCTGGTCGCTGGTGCGCAGCTGGTCGTCAACGAGGACTCCCTGCTGTACGGCCAGGTCAGCAGCGGTGGCGAGCGCGGTGTCCGGGCGTACGCCGCAGGCGAGCACCAGCAGGTCGGCGTCGAATGAGCGACCGTCGGCGAGCTCGAGGCGGACGCCGCGGGAGTCGGCGCGCACGGCGGTAGCCGGTACGGCCAGCTGGGTGGTTACCCCGAGGTCGGCGAGGGTGTGGGCGAGCACGGCCGCCGCGGCCGGGTCGAGTTGCCGCTCCATCAGGTACGGCACCGGGTGCACCACCGTCACTTCGAGCCCGCGGCTGGCGAGCCCGCGCGCCGCCTCCAGTCCGAGTAGCCCGCCGCCGAGCACCAGCACACGGTGGGCCCGGTCAGCAACCGCGAGGATGCGGCGGCAGTCATCCAGGGTGCGAAACGACACCACCCGCTCTGGCAGTTCCCCGCCGGTCAGCCCGGTCAGTGGGGGGACAACGGCGCGGCTACCGGTGGCCAGGACCAGATGGTCGTAGTGGATCCGGTCGCCCCGGTCGGTGCGGACCGTACGGTCCTCGCGGTCGATCGCGGTAACGCAGACCCCGGTGTGCAGGTCGACTCCGTGTCCGGCGGCCTCGGTCAGCTGTACGTCCGGCTCCCCGATGGTTCCAGCCAGTAGGGTGGAGAGCATGATCCGGTTGTACGCCCGGTGCGGTTCTGTCCCGAATGCGGTTACCTTCCGGTCCCCGCCGCGTGCGGAGAGCTCACTGGCGAGGCGGGTGCCGGCCATTCCGTTGCCGATGATCACGATTCGGTCGGTCACGTCGCCGCCACCTTCTCCACTCGGACCGCACAGATCTTGAATTCCGGCATCCCGGAGATCGGGTCAACGGCGTCGTTGGTGACCGTGTTGGCGCGGGCGGTGCCGCCCCAATGGAACGGGGCGAAGACGGTGTCCGGCCGAATCGCCGGGCTGAGCCGGGCCGGGGCGACCAGTTCCCCCCGGCGGGAGCGCACCCGGACCGGCTCGCCATCGGTCACGCCCAGCCGGTCGGCGACGTCCGGATGCAGTTCGACGAAGGCCGCTGGTGCAGCCCGGCGCAGCGCGGGCACCCGGCGGGTCTGAGTGCCCGACTGGTACTGGGCGAGCACCCGTCCGGTGGTGAGGTGCAGCGGGTAGGCGGCGCACACCTGCTCCGCGGCGGGTCGGTGCTGCACGGCGTGGAACCGGGCGCGCCCGTCGGGGGTGGGGAACCGGTCGGCGAAGAGCCGGGGGGTGTCCGGCCCGTCGATCTCCGGGCAGGGCCAGAACGCTCCCTCCTGCGCGTCGATTCGTTCCCAGCTGATCCCGGCGTAGTCGGCGAGCCCGCCGGCCGAGGCTGCTCGGAGCTCCTCGAACACCACCTGCGGCTCGGGCGAGAGGGCGGGCCCTCGGCCCCGGTCGGCGGGGCGTCCGGGGCCCTGCTCCAGCGCCGCGGCGAGGGCGGCGAGGAGCTCCAGGTCGGTCCGGACGCCGGGTGGTGGGCTGCGGAGCGCCCGCCGACGCAGGACCCGTCCCTCCAGGTTGGTCATGGTGCCGTCCTCCTCGGCCCACTGCGCGGTCGGCAGCACCACGTCGGCGAGGGCCGCCGTCTCGGAGCGCAGGAAGTCGACGACCACCAGCAGATCGAGGTCGCGCAGGCGGCCCTCGATCCGGGCCGCCCGGGGCGCGGAGACCACCGGGTTGGAGCCGAACACCAGCAGCGCCTTCGGCCCGTCCGGGGTGCCGAGCGAGTCCAGCAGCCGGTACGCGGGCACCCCGGGCCCCGGTAGGTCCTCCGCTGGCACGCCCCAGACCGCGGCGACGTGCTCTCGGTCGGCGGGGTTGTCGATGCGGCGGTAGCCGGGAAGCTGGTCGGCCTTCTGGCCGTGTTCCCGGCCGCCCTGGCCGTTGCCCTGCCCGGTCAGGCAGCCGTAGCCGGAGCCGGGGCGACCGGGCAGGCCCAGGGCGAGCGCCAGGTTCACGTACCCGGTGACGGTGTCGACCCCCTTGGCGTGTTGCTCGGCGCCGCGGGCGGTGAGGATGATCGCCCGCTGGGCGCTGCCCAGCGCACGTGCGGCCGCCTCCAGATCGGCCACCGACACCCCGGACAGCGCCTCGGCGCGGGCTGGCCACCACTCCGCCACCGCCCGGCGGACCTCGTCGAAGCCGGTGGTGCGTCCGGCGACGTAGCTGTGGTCCACCAACCCCTCGGCGAGCGCGATGTGCAGCAGCGCGTTGGCCACCGCCAGGTCGGTGCCGGGCAGCGGCTGTAGGTGCAGGTCGGCCTGGCGGGCGGTGGCGGTGACTCGCGGATCCACCACGATCAGCCGCCCCCCTCGGCGGCGTTGCTCGGTCAGCCGGCGTACCAGTGGGGGCATCGTCTCGGCCGGGTTCGCGCCGACCAGCAGCAGGGTGTCGGCGGTGCCCAGGTCGGCCAGGGGGAAGGGGAGACCCCGGTCGACACCGAAGGCGCGCATCCCGGCGGCAGCCGCCGACGACATGCAGAACCGCCCGTTGTAGTCGATGTGTCGGGTCCGGAGCACCACCCGGGCGAACTTGCCCAGCGCGTACGCCTTCTCGTTGGTGAGGCCACCGCCGCCGAAGACGGCGACTGCGTCTCGCCCGTGGTCGGCCTGGATGGTGCGGATGCCGGTGACGATCCGGTCCAGGGCCGCGTCCCAGCTCGCGGGGCGCAGCTCGCCGCTGGCGGGGTCGCGAAGCAGCGGGGTGGTGAGGCGTTCCGGGTGGTCCAGTAGCTCGGCGGCGGTCCAGCCCTTCTGGCAGAGCCCGCCCTGGTTGGTGGGGAACCAGCGGGGGAGTACGGCCACGTCGCCATCTGCCTGGCGCAGGGTCATCCCGCACTGGAGAGCGCAGTACGGGCAGTGCGTCGCCGCCTCGAGGTGGGGTTGTCCGGTTGCGGTAGCGGGGCGCGTACCGTCTGTCATGCCGGTGAAGCGTGCCGGTAGGGGGTTTCCGGCCCGGATCCCGCGTGTTTCGGTCCGGTCAAGTCGGGCGCACGGTCTCGGCAGGCTGACTGATGGTCCTACCCCTGGGTAGGCTGCCGGCATGACTGCCAAGGTGACCCTGTCGCTCGCCGACGAGACGATCGAGCAGGCCCGGTGGTTCGCCCGACGCGAGGGGCTCTCCCTGTCCGCCTGGATGGACCAGGCCGCCCGGGAGAAGACGCTGCGGGCGGTCTTCTCCGCCCACGCCGAGGCGGTCAGCCGGGCCGGTCTCGACTGGGAGGCCGCCGCGCTCGCTGACGCCCATGAGGTGGGGCTGGTTGACGACCTGCTCCGCGGTGGCCGTCCGCGTGCTGCGTAGGGGCGAGCTCTGGCGGATCTCGGGGGCCCGGGAGCGGCTGGGGCTGGTCGTTAGCTCCGACGTCTACAACGCCACCGCCGTGCCGATCGTGATCGTGGCGGAGGTGGTGGAGACGGCGCTGCTGCGGGACTCTCCCCTGGCGGTGTCGATGGGGGAGCGGGTGGTGATGCCGGACCGGCTCTCCTCACCGATGAAGCAGTGGTTCTCCGAGTGTGTGGACGTGGCCGATCACGAGGTCATGCGTCGGGTCGGCCGGGCGCTGCGCATCCTGCAACAGCTCTGAGCCACGGTCGGTCGCCCTGCTTGCCGACGGCGCTCCTCACGGGCCGGCGGGCAGCTCGGTGCGAGCACCGTTGCCTCCCCGAATCCGGCGACGAACGCTGCGGTAACGCCGGCTTCCTAGGTTCCAGCCGGGCCCGCTCGACACCGACCAGCCGGTGCACCCCGGCGGGCCACAACGGCCTGGCCGGAAGGAGCCCCTGATGACGACGACGAGCGTGCCCGCGACGACCACGGCGGAGGAGGTCGACCTGCAACGCGGCCGGGGCCGCTGGGTTGGCCACTGGGCTCCGGAGGACGAACACTTCTGGCGGACCGTCGGTCGGGCCGTCGCCCGGCGCAATCTGATCTATTCGATCTTCGCCGAGCACATCGGGTTCTCCGTCTGGTTGCTCTGGAGCATCGTGGTGGTCCGGTTGGACGATGTCGGCTGGACGCTGACCACCAGCCAGGCGCTCTGGCTGACCGCCGTGCCCAGCGGCGTCGGCGCGCTGCTGCGACTGCCCTACACCTTCGCGGTGCCGGTCTTCGGTGGGCGGAACTGGACCGTGATCTCCGCCCTGCTGCTGATCATCCCGGCTGCCGGGCTGGCCTGGGCGGTGCAGCACCCGGAGATCGGTTTCGTGCCGCTGTTGCTGATCGCCGCCACGGCCGGCTTCGGCGGCGGGAACTTCGCCTCCAGCATGGCGAACATCTCGTTCTTCTATCCGGAGCGGGAGAAGGGGTGGGCGCTTGGGCTGAATGCGGCGGGCGGCAACATCGGGGTCGCCGTCGTGCAGTTTCTGGTGCCGCAGGTGATCGTGCTCGGCGGTGGCCTCGCGCTGGCCCGAGCCGGCCTGATGTACCTCCCGCTCGCGGTGATCGCCGCGGTCTGTGCCTACCTGTTCATGGACAACCTGGTCGAGGCCAAGGCGGACGTGGGGCCGGTGTGGTCTTCGCTGCGGGACCGGAACACCTGGATCATGTCGTTGCTGTACGTCGGCACGTTCGGCTCGTTCATCGGCTACTCGGCGGCCTTCCCGACGCTGCTCAACGGAGTCTTCGGCCGGCCCGACATCGCGCTGTCCTGGGCGTTCCTCGGTGCGGCGGTGGGCTCGCTCTGCCGCCCCTTCGGTGGTCGTCTCGCCGACACCGTCGGTGGTGCCCGGGTCACCGTGGCCAGCTTCGTGTTGATGACCGGCGGTGCCTACCTGGCGTTGTGGTCGGTGCGGGAGCGCTGGCTGGAGCTCTTCTTCCTGGCGTTCATGCTGTTGTTCGTGGCCACCGGGGTTGGCAATGGATCGACGTACCGGATGATTTCTCGGATCTTCCAGGTGCGGGGGGAGGAGCTTGGCGGTTCACCGGAGATCATGCGCGCCATGCGCCGACAGGCGGCCGGGGCGCTCGGGATCATCTCCGCGGTCGGCGCCTTCGGCGGCTTCTTGGTTCCGATCTGCTACGCGTGGGCGAAGTCGGCGTACGGCAGTATCCAGCCCGCGCTGTGGTTCTATGCTGGCTTCTTCCTGGTGCTGACCGTGCTGACCTGGGCCGTGTATCTGCGACCGGGCGCGCGGCTGGCCGCGGCTCGGGTGTGATTTCGGCCATCATCGACCTGCGCCGGGAGTGGGAAGCCAGCCTGTCCCGGCCCAGCCGGGCGGGCCGACCGGACCCCACTTTGCCGGTTGGCCCGGCGTTGGGTATCGTTACCTGCTGTTGTGCGACATCTAGGGGCGTGCCGTCTGAGGTGCGCTTGGTCGTTCGTGCGCGTTGGCTCGGCCTGAAAGTCATGGTCACCCCGGCGCGCAGGCCCCAGACCGACGACGAGACAAGGTAAACCTGTGCGTACGTACAGCCCGAAGCCGGGTGAGATCGAGCGTCAGTGGCACGTTATCGACGCCTCTGATGTCGTGCTGGGCCGCTTGGCCACCCATGCCGCCACGCTGCTGCGCGGCAAGCACAAGCCGACTTTCGCGCCGCACGTCGACACGGGCGACTTCGTCGTCATCGTGAACGCCGGCAAGGTCGCGCTGACCGGCAACAAGCGGCAGCAGAAGATCGCCTACCGGCACTCCGGCTACCCCGGCGGCCTCAAGCAGGTCGGTTACGACGAGCTGCTGACCAAGCGCCCCGAGCGGGCCATCGAGCTGGCCGTCAAGGGCATGCTCCCGCACAACAAGCTGGGCCGGAAGCTCATCAAGAAGCTGAAGGTCTACGCCGGTGCCGAGCACCCGCACGGCGCGCAGCAGCCAGTGCCGTTCGAGATCAAGCAGATCGCGCAGTGAGCGCGGGCGAAGGAAGCAGCATGACCGACATCATCGCCACCGAGGTCGCCCCCGAGGCCGCCGAGGCGCTGGCGCCCGTCGTCCGCGCGCCCCTTGGTGACCGGCCGATCCAGACCGTGGGCCGCCGCAAGGAGGCCATCGTCCGGGTCCGCATCGTCCCGGGCACCGGCAAGATCACCTGCAACGGCCGGGACCTCGAGGCGTACTTCCCGAGCAAGGTGCACCAGCAGCTGATCAAGGACCCGCTGGTCACCACCGAGAAGGCCGAGGAGTTCGACGTCATCGCGAACCTGCGGGGCGGCGGCACCACCGGTCAGGCCGGTGCTCTCCGGCTGGCTATCGCCCGCGCGCTGATCGCCAGTGAGCCGGACGACCGCCCGGCGCTCAAGAAGGCCGGCTTCCTGACCCGGGACGCGCGGGTCAAGGAAAGCAAGAAGTACGGCCTCAAGAAGGCCCGTAAGGCTCCTCAGTACTCGAAGCGCTGACCATCAACTGCTCGTTGTACTTCTGACGGACGGCCGGGCCGCCTCCTGCGAACGGAGGTGGCTCGGCCGTTCCGTTTTTTCACCATCGGTAGTCGCATCGGAGGTTTGGCGGGAATGGGTCGGTTGTTCGGCACGGACGGGGTACGGGGACGGGCGAACGCGGATCTCACGCCCGAGTTGGGGCTCGCGGTAGCGGTCGCCGCCGCGCACACCCTTGCTGAGGCGGATCGGAGCCACCCCCCGTTGGCCGTTGTCGGCCGGGACACCCGGGCCAGCGGCGAGATGCTGGAGGCCGCGGTGGTGGCCGGGCTGACCAGTGCCGGTGCGAACGTCGTACGGGTCGGCGTCCTGCCGACCCCGGCGGTGGCGTTCCTCACCGCGGAGGCCAAGGCCGACATCGGCGTGATGCTCTCTGCCTCGCACAACCCCATGCCGGACAACGGCATCAAGCTCTTCGCCGCGGGTGGGCACAAGCTACCGGACGAGATCGAGATGAAGATCGAGGCGGCGGTCGAGGCGAACGCGACGACCGCCTGGGAGCGTCCGGTCGGGGCGGGTGTCGGCCGGGTCCACGACCTGCTCGACGGCGCCGACCACTACGTCCAGCACCTGGTCGGCACCGTGCCGCACCGGCTGGACGGGATCAAGGTGGTGGTGGACTGCGCCAACGGCGCCGCCGCCGAGGTGGCCCCGGCGGCGTACCGGGAGGCCGGCGCCGAGGTGGTCGCGATCCACGCGGAACCCGACGGCCTCAACATCAACGACGAGTGTGGCTCCAACCACGTGGCGGCGCTCCGGCAGGCCGTCGTCGAGCACGGCGCGCAGCTGGGCATCGCCCATGACGGCGACGCCGACCGTTGCGTGGCGGTCACCGCCGACGGTGACGAGGTGGACGGCGATCAGGTGATGGCGATCCTCGCGCTGGCGATGCGGGAGGCGGGCACGCTCACCGCCGACACCCTGGTGGCGACCGTGATGAGCAACCTCGGCCTGCGGATAGCCATGTCGCGGGAGGGGATCCGGCTGGTCGAGACGAAGGTCGGTGACCGTTACGTGTTGGAGGAGCTGCGCGCCTCCGGCCTGGCGCTCGGTGGCGAGCAGAGCGGGCACATCGTGATGCCCGCCCACGCGACCACCGGTGACGGCGTGCTGACCGGCCTGCACCTGATGTCGCGGATGGCGGGGACCGGGAAGTCCCTGGCCGGGCTGGCAGCCGTGGTTACTCCGCTGCCCCAGGTTCTGATCAACGTGCCGGTCGGCGACCGTACGGTCGGTGCGGCGGCTCCGACCGTACGGGCCGAGGTCGCGCAGGCCGAGGCCGAGCTGGGCGATGCCGGGCGGGTCCTGCTGCGTCCCTCGGGCACCGAGCCACTGGTCCGGGTGATGGTGGAGGCCGGTACCGAGACGACGGCGCGTGCGGTGGCCGAGCGGATCGCCGAGCAGGTCCGCACCGCCAGCCCGGTCAGCTGACCTGCTGCGTCCCCCGCCGGCGACAGATGTCGGCGGGGGACGGTCTGCTGGCTGGTGCCGGCTTGGCGCAGGTCGTCAACGCCCCTCGTGGGAGGGGCCGGACCGGGCGCGCCCTCATTGGGCCAGCTGCCGTAGCCGGGTGACAGCCTCGGTCAACACCTCCGGCCGTTTACAGAAAGCGAACCGGATCAGCTGCCGGCCAGCCTCCGAGTCGTCGTAGAAGACCTGGGTCGGGACCGCGACCACGCCACAGCGCTCCGGCAGGGTGCGACAGAACTCCACCCCGTCCCGGGCGCCGAACGGTGTCACGTCGGCGGTGACGAAGTATGTGCCCTCCGGTGCTCCGACCCCGAATCCGGCGTCGGCGAGGCCGGCGACGAGCTGGTCCCGGCGGGCCTGCATCCCGGCCTGGAACTCGGTGAAGTAGTGCTCGCCCAGCCCCAGGGCCACCGCGACCGCGGGCTGCAACGGCGCGGCGTTGACGAAGGTGAGGAACTGCTTGACCCGCAGCACCGCCGACACCAGCGAGGCCGGGCCACTCGCCCAGCCGACCTTCCAGCCGGTGCAGGAGAAGGTCTTGCCGGCCGAGGAGATCCGCAGCGTCCGCGCCCGCATCCCGGGCAGCGTGGCCAGGGGTACGTGGCCGGCGGCGGCGTCGGTGAAGACGAGGTGTTCGTAGACCTCGTCGGTGACCGCGTACGCGTCGTACTCGCGGCACAGCTCGGCCACCAGGGTCAGTTCGGCGGGGGTGAAGACCTTGCCGGTGGGGTTGTGCGGGGAGTTCAGCAGCACCAGCCGGGTGCGGGGCCCGAACGCGGCGCGCAGCTCGTCCGGGTCCACCGCGTACCGGCCGGCTGCCCCGGGCCGCAACGTCACCGGGCGTCGGCGGGCACCGGCCAGCGCGATCGAGGCGGCGTACGAGTCGTAGTAGGGCTCGAAGCAGACCACCTCGTCGCCGGGCTCGCAGAGGCCCAGGATCGCCGCCGCGATCGCCTCGGTGGCGCCCGCAGTCACCACGATCTCGCCGTCGGGGTCGTACTCGAGGCCCCAGAACCGCTGCTGATGTGCGGCCAGGGCGGCGCGGAGCTGGGGGATGCCGGGCCCGGGCGGGTATTGGTTCTGCCCGCCGCGCAGCGCCTCAGCCGCCGCAGCCAGCATCTCGGGCGGCCCGTCGGTGTCCGGAAAGCCTTGCCCGAGATTGACCGCCCCGGTGCGGCTGGCCAGGGCGGACATCTCGGCGAAGATCGTCGTCCCGAAGGGTCGCATTCGGGCTACCAGGGGATCGACGTGGGTGGTCGTCACGTCTGCCAGCCTACGGACTGTCCGTGTCGGTTCAATCCGCCGCGGGTCGCCGATCGTCGTTCGTGACGCTAGGTAACCACTCGCGCTATTCGCTCAAGGTTGCTGCTTGTTTACCCGTCTTCTGAGCACCACCGGTGAGTGAAACTGGGTTAGGCTGCGACCCATGTGTGGAATCGTGGGTTACGCCGGTGCGCGTCCGGCGCTCGGCATTGTGCTCGATGGGCTGCGACGGCTGGAGTACCGCGGCTACGACTCGGCCGGGGTCGCCGTCATCTGCGCGGATGAGCTGTTGGCGGAGAAGAAGGCCGGCAAGTTGGCCAACCTGGAGAAGGTCCTCGCCGAGCGGTCCGCACGGGATCCGGAGGCCTGCGCCGCGTCCCCGATCGGGATCGGGGACGGGGTCACCGGGATCGGCCACACCCGTTGGGCCACCCATGGTGGCCCCACCGACCGCAACGCCCACCCGCACCTCTCCCCGGACGGGCGGGTCGCGGTGATTCACAACGGCATCATCGAGAACTTCGCGAAGCTGCGCGCCGAGCTGGAGGCCGACGGGGTCCAGTTCGTCAGCGACACCGACACCGAGTGCACCGCGCACCTGCTCGCCGAGGCCCTCGCCGACCTGCGTTCCGCCGGGCATCCGGAGGGGCCGCAGCTGCTCGCCGCCGGCATGCGGGTCGTCTGCCAGCGCCTGGAGGGCGCCTTCACCCTGCTCGCCGTGGATGCCGGCGTCCCGGGCGCGGTGGTCGGTGCGCGGCGCAACTCACCCCTGGTCGTCGGCCGGGGCGACGGCGAGAACTACCTGGCGAGCGACGTCGCGGCGTTCATCGA
This sequence comes from Salinispora cortesiana, assembly GCF_000484695.1. Classification (GTDB taxonomy): domain Bacteria; phylum Actinomycetota; class Actinomycetes; order Mycobacteriales; family Micromonosporaceae; genus Micromonospora; species Micromonospora cortesiana. The sequence continues at coordinate 93,243 of NZ_AXVR01000001.1, forward strand.
GCACACCCGCGAAGCGATCGAGCTGGGTCAGGATCAGATCGTCCTGATCACCGCCGACAGCATCGAGATCACCGACTTCGCCGGCCAGCCCGCCACCGGCAAGGACTTCCACATCGACTGGGACTCCTCCGCCGCGGAGAAGGGCGGCTACGACTGGTTCATGCTCAAGGAGATCGCGGAGCAGCCGCAGGCCGTCGCAGACACGCTGCTGGGTCGGCTCACCGAGACCGGCGAGATCATGCTCGACGAGGTCCGCCTCAGCGACCAGGACCTGCGGGACGTGGACAAGATCTTCATCGTCGCCTGCGGCACCTCGTACCATGCCGGAATGGTGGCGAAGTACGCCATCGAGCACTGGACCCGGATCCCCTGCGAGGTGGAGCTGGCCAGCGAGTTCCGCTATCGCGACCCGGTTCTCGACCGGTCCACCCTCATCGTGGTGATCTCGCAGTCCGGCGAGACGATGGACACCCTGATGGCGCTGCGGCACGCCAAGGAGCAGAAGGCGCGCGTCCTGGCGATCTGCAACACCAACGGCTCCACCATTCCCCGGGAGTCCGACGCGGTCCTCTACACCCACGGTGGACCGGAGATCGCGGTCGCCTCCACCAAGGCGTTTCTGACCCAGCTCGTCGCCTGCTATCTGATCGGCCTGCACCTGGCCCAGGTGCGCGGGATCAAGTTCGCCGACGAGGTCGCCGCGGTGGTGTCGCAGCTCCAGGAGGTGCCGGGCAAGCTGCGCGAGCTGCTGGGGCGGATCGAGCCGGTGCGGGAGCTGGCCCGCGAACTGAAGTCCGAGCCGACCGTGCTCTTCATCGGCCGACACGTCGGATACCCGGTGGCCCTGGAGGGTGCGCTGAAGCTCAAGGAACTGGCGTACATGCACGCCGAGGGCTTCGCCGCGGGGGAGCTGAAGCACGGCCCGATCTCCCTCATCGACGAGGGCACCCCGGTGATCTGCATCGTGCCGTCGCCGATCGGCCGCGGCATGCTGCACGACAAGATCGTCTCCAACATTCAGGAGGTGCGGGCCAGGGGCGCCCGGACTATCGTGATCGCGGAGGAGGGGGACGAGTCTGTCGTCCGGTACGCCGACCACCTGATCTACGTACCGCGCACGCCGACCCTGCTCGCGCCGCTGGTGACCACCGTGTCGTTGCAGGTCTTCGCCGCGGAGATCGCCGCCGCTCGGGGCCACGACGTTGACCAGCCCCGCAACCTGGCGAAGTCCGTTACGGTCGAGTGAGTACCGAGGGTCGCCGGAAGTGCCGTGGGCGCGCCGGCCGACGTGCCCACGTTTGGCGGCCCGGCGGGGTGTCCCGAGTGGAGGCAACGGCAGCACGCGCGGGGCACCGCGCCGGTAGGGTGGGCGCATGATCGTCGGGGTCGGCATCGACGTGGTCCTGGTGGAGCGGTTCGCCCGGGCACTGACCCGGACGCCGCTGCTCGCCGACCGGCTCTTCACCGAAGCCGAGCGGTACACCCGTTCTGGTAACCCCCGTTCGCCCGAGTCGCTCGCCGCCCGCTTCGCGGCGAAGGAGGCGGTGGCCAAGGCGCTCGGTGCGCCGAGCGGGCTGAGCTGGCACGACTGCGAGATCGTGCCGGATCCGGACGGCCGGCCGTGGTTGACCGTCTCCGGCACGGTCGCCGCCGCGGCGGTCGAGCGGGGGGCCAACCGGTGGCACCTGTCGCTGTCGCACGACGGGGGGATCGCGTCGGCCATGGTGGTCGCGGAACGCTGATCGGTGGCGTGCCCCGACCGAGTCGCGGGCACGGGGACGGAGTGGGATGAGACCGGTGTGGCGGGTGGCGGACGTGCGCGCCGCCGAGGCGGGCTTGATGGCGACCCTCCCACCCGGGACGCTGATGCAGCGGGCCGCTGCGGGGCTCGCCCGACGCTGTGCGCTTCTTCTCGCCGACCGGGGTGGCGTCTACGGTGCCCCGGTGCTGCTGCTGGTCGGCTCGGGCGACAACGGCGGCGACGCACTCTTCGCCGGCGCCCGGCTGGCCCGGCGCGGGGCGGCGGTGTCGGCGCTGTTACTGGCTCCGGACCGGGCGCACGCCGAGGCGTTGGCGGCGCTGCGGGCCGCCGGCGGCCGGCTGGTTGACCGCCCACCGGGCCGGGTGGACCTGGTGCTCGACGGCATCGTCGGGATTGGTGGCAGCGGTGGGCTCCGGGCACCGGCAGCGCAGCTCGCGGCGGGCCTGGCGCGGTGTCGCGGGCGAGCCGGTGAGCGGGCGACAGTGGTCGCGGTGGACGTGCCAAGTGGGGTGTCGGTCGATACCGGGCGGGTGCCGCTGACCGCGGCTGGTCAACCGGCCGCGATCCACGCCGATGTCACGGTGACCTTCGGTGCCCTGAAGCCCGCGCTGGTAGTGGGAGCGGCGGCGCCGTTGGCCGGCCAGGTTGAGTTGGTCCACATCGGGCTCGAGCCCTGGCTGCGTGGCACTGCCGCGCTGCAGGTGACCGAGCGGGCGGATGTGACCCACTGGTGGCCCCGGCCCGGACCGGCGGCGGAGAAGTACAGCCGGGGCGTGGTCGGTGTCGCCACCGGCTCGGCCGTCTACCCCGGAGCCGCGGTGCTCTCCGTCGCCGGTGCGTTGGTCGGTCCGACCGGCCTGGTTCGCTACGCCGGCAGCGCCCGGGCGGAGGTGTTGCGCGAACACCCTTCGGTGATCGCTACCGACCGGGTCGCCGACGCCGGTCGGGTGCAGGCGTGGGTGTGCGGCTCCGGGCTGGGTACCGGTGCCGAGGCGGCTGGCGAACTGCGGGCGGTACTCGCGGCACCGGTGCCGGCGGTGCTCGACGCGGATGCGCTGACCCTGCTCGGTGACGGCTCCCTCGCCGACCAGCTCCGGCGGCGGGATGCGCCGGTTGTGGTCACCCCGCATGATCGGGAGTTCGCCCGGCTCTGTGGCGAGACTCCCGGCGACGACCGGGTCGCTGCCGCGCTACGCCTGGCTGCCTGGATGAACGCCGTGGTGCTACTCAAGGGCGACCGGACGGTGATCGGTACGCCAGACGGCCGGGTCTATGTCAACCAGACCGGGACCGCGGCCCTGGCCACCGGCGGTACGGGCGATGTGCTGGCCGGGCTGCTCGGCTCGTTGCTCGCCGCGGGTCTCGGCCCGGAGCGGGCCGCCGCCGCGGCGGCCTACCTGCACGGGCTCGCCGGTCGGGAGGCAGCGCAGGGCGGCCCGGTGACCTCGCCCGACGTCGCCGCCGCCCTGCGTCCGGTGCTGGCCGGGCTTGGGTGGATCGGTGGATCGACCTTGCCTGGGCCCAACTCCTGATCAACTCAGTAGGCTGGGGGCATGTGGCAGGCCGAGGTACGCGTCGACCTTGACGCGATCCGTGAGAACGTGAGTTGGTTGCGCTCCGGTAGCGCCGCCGAGTTGATGGCGGTGGTCAAGGCGGACGGGTACGGCCATGGCATGGTCCCGGCCGCCCACGCCGCGCTGGATGGTGGTGCCGACTGGCTCGGTGTCTGCACCCTCGACGAGGCGCTCACCCTGCGCCGGGCAGGGATCAGCGTGCCGATCCTGGCCTGGCTGCTCGCGCCGGGCCTGCCGTTACACGAAGGCGTGCTGGCCGGCGTTGACCTCGGTGTGGCCAGCGTGGCGCAGCTCGACGAGATGGTCGAGGCGGGCCGGGTGGCCGGGCGTCCAGCCCGACTGCACCTCAAGCTCGACACTGGATTGTCCCGGGGCGGCGCGACTGTCTCGCAGTGGCCGGAGCTGCTCGATGCCGCGGCGAAGGCGCAGGCTGACGGCGCGGTCGAGGTGGTGGGGGTGTGGAGCCACTTCGTGTACGCCGACGCGCCGGGACATCCGACCACCGACCGGCAGCTCGCCGTCTTCCACGAGGGGCTGAGCATGGTGGAGAAGGCGGGGCTGCGCCCGCGCTACCGCCACCTGGCCAACTCGGCGGCCACGCTGACGCGGCCGGATGCCCACTTCGACCTGGTCCGTCCCGGGCTGGCCATCTACGGGCTCTCGCCGGTGGCCGGGGAGCGCTTCGGCCTGCGACCGGCTATGACCGCCCGGGCCCGGGTGATGCTCACCAAGCAGGTCCCGGCGGGGGCCGGGGTCTCCTACGGCCACACGTACACCACCGAGCGGGCGAGCAATCTCGCCGTGATTCCACTCGGGTACGCCGACGGGGTTCCCCGGGACGCCTCCAACAGCGGCCCGGTTCAGCTCGGCGGCGTCCGGCGGACCATCTCCGGCCGGGTCTGCATGGACCAGTTCGTGCTCGACTGTGGCGATGACTCGGTCGCGCCGGGGGACGTGGCCACCCTCTTCGGTGCCGGACGGGACGGGGAGCCCACCGCCGACGACTGGGCCGAGGCGGTCGGCACGATCAACTACGAGATCGTCACCCGATTCGGCAGCACCCGGGTGCCCCGCTGCTACGACGGCGAGCGTCCGTGACGTCCCGGTTCCGGGTTCCGCTGCCCCGAACCAGCCACCCCCGGGCCGCGATCGGCGCGTTGGCCGCCGTCGGTGTCGCGGCCGCCGGTCTCGTCGCCGGCGTCGCGACCGAACGCGCGCTGGTCCGTCGGCTAAAGGCCGACCCCACCGACCGCTACGCCAGCGAGGAATTCGGTGCGCAGCGGTTCGACGAGGCGTTGCAGGTGGAGATGCCGGACGGCACCGACATCCACGTGGAGGTGGTCGAGCCGGCCCGGCCGGTCAGCGGGAACCCCACCATCGTGCTGGTGCACGGGTTCTGCCTGGACCAGGGGACCTTCCACTTCCAGCGCAAGCTGCTCACCGCCTGGGGCGAGCACCGGATCGTGGCGTACGACCAGCCGGGGCACGGACGCTCCGGCCAGCTGGAAACCGGCGAGTACGACCTGACCGCGCTCGGTCGGACGCTGCGCGCGGTGATCGACCGGACCGCGCCGGAGGGCCCGCTGGTGCTGGTCGGCCACTCGATGGGTGGCATGACCATCATGGCGTTCGCGGAACTCTTCCCGGAGCTGTTCGGGGACCGGGTGGTGGGTACCGTGCTGCTGGCCACCTCGGGTGGGCTGCTCGCCGAGACCAAGCTGGTCGCCCCGGCGCTGCTGGGGCGGGTCGGTCCGCCGGTGCTGCACATGATGAGCAACGCCGCCCGCTACGGGCGCCCGGTGATCGACCGGGCGCGTCGATCCACCTCCAACGTGTCCTGGCTGCTCACCCGCCGGTATGGCTTCGGCACCGGTCAGCCCAGCCCGGCTCTGGTCTCCTACGTCGAGGAGATGAATTCCCGGACCTCCGCCGACACCGTCACCCGCTACCTGCGAACGCTCGCCACCCACTCCCGGTTTCCGGCGTTGGCCGCGCTCGCCAGTGCGCCGGTGCTGGTGCTGGTCGGCGAGAAAGACATGATCACGCCGGTGGCGCACTCGGAGGAGATCGTCCGGCGGCTGCCGCACGCCGAGTTCGTCAAGATTCCCGACAGCGGGCATGTGGTGATGTTGGAGCACGCCGACGAGGTGAACGCGGCGTTGACCCGGTTCCTGGAGGAGCTGTGAATCCCGGAAGGCCGATCCGATTCACCCTGCCGACCGTGGCGGACACGCACGCCTTCGGCCGCCGGTTGGCCGGCCTCCTCCGAGCGGGGGACCTGCTGCTGCTGACGGGCCCCCTCGGTGCCGGCAAGACGGCCCTCACCCAGGGCATCGGCGCCGGTCTGGGGGTGGCCGGGGCGGTCACCTCTCCCACCTTCGTGATCGCGCGGGTACACCAGCCCGATCCGATTCGGGGCGGCTCGGTGCCCCTCGTGCACGCCGACGCGTATCGCCTGGGCGATGCGAGCGACCCCCGCGCGGAGATTGACGACCTGGACCTGGACGCGTCGGTGGACGAGGCGGTGACCGTGGTCGAGTGGGGCGAAGGGCTTGCCGAGCACCTCGTCGCGGCGCACCTGTGGGTCCGGATCGACCGTCGGGACGACGACACCCGGTCGGTCGACCTGGAACCGGTCGGTGGCGACTGGTCTGCCCGGTTGACCGGCACCCCCGGATTCATCGACAGCTGACAGAATCGACCGGTCCCCCTGCGGGAGGTGGTCGTCATGGTTGGGGTCGCGGTGGCGACCTGGAGTAGCCTCGCTCGGTGGGGCGAGGATGCGGCCGGCGCTGTCACAACCGGCGACTAGAGTGCGCGGGACACCCCGACCGGAAAGGCCGCTGATGCCCGACGACGCACCCACCCTGGACCTGCTGGCCCTGCTGCCACCGGGGTGGCGGTCCGCGCTCGCTTCGCAACTCGACCCGGCGCGTACGGCGGCACTCGCCGGTTTCGTCGCCCAGGAGTACGCCACCCAGACCGTCTTCCCGCCCATGGCCGACCTCTTCTCGGCCTACCAGCTCTGCCCGCCGACGGAGACCCGGGCGGTGATCCTCGGCCAGGATCCCTATCACCGGGCCGGGCAGGCGCACGGGCTGAGCTTCAGCGTCCGCCCGGGGGTGGCGACGCCGCCCTCACTGCGCAACGTCTTCAAGGAGCTCGGCGCCGACCTGGGCGTGCCGAGGCCGGCCGGTGGAAATCTGGGCGGCTGGGCCGCGCAGGGTGTGCTGCTGCTCAACTCGGTGCTGACGGTCCGCGAGGCCAGCCCCGGCTCCCACGCCAAGCGCGGCTGGGAGGAGTTCACCGACGCGACGATTCGGGCGCTGAACGCGGTGGAGCACCGGGTGGTCTTCCTGCTCTGGGGCGGGTATGCCCGGAAGAAGGCGGCTTTGGTGACAAACCCGAGCCACGTGGTGCTGGAGGCGGGACATCCCAGCCCGATGAACCCGCGGGGGTTCCTGGGCAGTCGCCCGTTCAGCGCGGCCAACAAGGCGCTCGCCGACGCCGGTCTGCCGACGATCGATTGGGAACGCGCCGCCGGCTGAGCGCTCTGCCGGGGCGGGGCCAGGTCCGGCAGCCGGGCGGCTAGGCTGGTTCACCGTGCTCGTACTGGTGGTGGACAGCTCGACCCCCGCGGTGATCGCCGCGCTGGTGGAGGTCACGGCGGCCGGCGTCGAGGTGCGGGCGCAGCGCTGCGCCGTTGACGCCCGAGCCCACGGCGAGCTGCTCGCCCCACAGGTTGACGCGGTGCTGGCCGACCTCGGTGTGCGCCCCTCCGCTCTCGGAGCGATCGTCGCCGGCCTCGGACCGGGCCCGTTCACCGGGCTGCGGGTGGGGCTGGTCACCGCTGCCACGATGGGGCAGGCGCTCGGCGTGCCGACCTACGGGGTCTGTTCGCTGGACGCCGTCGGCTTCCCGGCCGCCGCTGGTGAGCCGGTCCTGGCGGCGACCGATGCGCGTCGCCGGGAGATCTACTGGGCGGTGTACGACGGGGCCGGCCAACGGATCGTTGGCCCCGAGGTCTCCGCTCCGGCGATCGCCGCCGCGCGCGCCCGTGACCTGGCGGTTGTCGCTGCGATCGGCGACGGCGCGCACCGGTACGCGGCGACGCTGGAGTTGCCGGTCGCCGACGAGCCCCGCTACCCGATGCCGGTGGCCCTGGCGCAGCTCGCGGCCGAGCGGATCGCCGCCGGTGCCCCCGGTGAGCCGCTCACCCCGCTCTACCTGCGACGCCCGGACGCGGTCGCGGCGGCAGGCCGCAAGCCGGTCCTGCCGTGAGCAGGGGAGCGAACCGCCGCGGCGAACCGGGTGGCGCCGGGAGCGGCCTCCAGCTGGAGCGGTTCCGCTGGTGGCACATTGCCGAGGTGCTGCCGATCGAGGCGGAGCTCTTCGGCGTCGAGCAGTGGTCGGCCGCCATGTTCTGGAACGAGCTCGCCAACGGGCACCACTACCTGGTGGCGACCGAGGGGGAAGTCCTGCTCGGCTACGCGGGGCTCACCGCTGTCGCTGGCGAGGAGGCGTGGGTGCAGAACATCGCCGTCCGCCGGTCGGCGCAGCGGCGGGGGGTCGGGCGGCTGCTGCTGGGCGCGTTGTTGGCCGAGGCGGCGCGGCTGCGGGTCCGCGGCACCCTGCTGGAGGTGGCCGCGGACAATGCCCCGGCGCAGAAGCTTTACGCGGCGCATGGCTTCGAGGCGATCGGGGTGCGGCGCGGGTACTACCAGCCGAGCAACACCGACGCGTTGGTCATGCGCCGGGACGAGGAGTTGACCGATGGCTGACGAACCCCTGGTCCTGGGGATCGAGACGTCCTGCGACGAGACCGGGGTCGGTGTTGTCCGGGGGCACACGCTGCTCGCCGACGCGCTGGCCAGCAGCGTCGAGCAACATGCCCGGTTCGGCGGGGTGGTGCCGGAGGTGGCCAGCCGGGCCCACCTGGAGGCGATCGTCCCGACCATGGACCGGGCGTTGACGGAGGCGGGGGTGACGCTCGCCGACGTGGATGCGATCGCGGTAACCTCCGGTCCCGGTCTGGCTGGGGCGCTGCTGGTCGGGGTCGCCGCGGCCAAGGGCTACGCGGTCGCCGCCGACAAGCCAGTGTACGGCGTAAACCATTTGGCGGCCCACGTCGCGGTGGACACCCTGGAACACGGGCCGCTGCCCGAGCCGGCGATTGCCCTGCTGGTGTCGGGCGGGCACTCGTCGCTGCTGCTGGTTGACGACCTGGCCCACGGTGTCACCCCGCTCGGTGCCACGATCGACGACGCGGCCGGCGAGGCGTTCGACAAGGTCGCCCGCCTCCTCGGGCTGGCCTTCCCAGGTGGCCCGTACATTGACCGAGAGGCCCGCGTCGGCGACCCGGCGGCCATCGCGTTTCCCCGGGGACTGACCGAGGCCAAGGACCTGGCGGCGCACCGTTACGACTTCTCCTTCTCCGGCTTGAAGACCGCGGTGGCGCGTTGGGTGGAGCGTCGGCAGCGGGCCGGCGAGCCGATCCCGGTTGCCGATGTCGCGGCCTCCTTCCAGGAGGCGGTTTGCGACGTGCTGATCGGGAAGGCGCTGGATGCCTGCCGGTCGAGCGGGGTGCAGACCCTGGTGATTGGGGGCGGAGTGGCGGCCAACTCACGGCTGCGGGCGATGGCCGAGCAACGCGCGGCGAAGTACGACATCCGGGTGCGAACGCCCCGCCCGAAGTTGTGTACGGACAACGGCGCGATGGTCGCCGCGCTCGGCTCACACCTGGTCGCCGCCGGTGTCGCGCCGAGCCGCCTGGACCTGCCCGCCGATTCGGCGATGCCACTGACGACAGTCAGTGTTACCGGGGAGGAGTAGACATGATCGTGCGGATGTGGGAGGTACGGGCCGAGCCGTACGGGATGGCCGACCTGATCACCTGGGTGTGCGAGACCGCCCTGCCGGAGTTTGAACACGACCCGTTGCACGTCTCGAGCGAGGTCTTCTCCTCCACCGACCACCGGGTCGTGGTGATCTCGAAGTGGCGGGGCAACCCCCGTCCCCTGCCCGACCCGCCGGTGACCCTGCTCGCGCGTCCCCCGTACTCCTGGGACTTTACGCCGGTCGATCGCTGACCCGGCGTCGATCAGTTCACCCCAGGACGGGGCTCAGCTGACGTCGAGCGGGTCGGCGAGGAGCCGTTCGAAGGCGAGCTCGGCCGCGCCGATCAGGGCGGCGTCGTCGCCGAGCTTGGGTGTGCGCAGCCGGACGTGTTCCACACAGGCGGGCAGTGCGCTGGCGTTGAGCCGGCTACGCACCTGGGCGGCGGCGGCCAGGTAGAGGTCCCGCATGGCACCGCCGAAGATGACCAACTCCGGGTTGAAGATGTTGACCAGGTTGGCCACGCCGAAGCCGAGCCAGTCTCCGGCGGTGCGGACCGCGGTCTGGGCGCGGGCGTCGCCCCGGTCGGCGGCGTCGAAGACGGCCAGCACCGCGTCTCGGCCCTGGGTGTCGGAGCGGCCGGCGGCCTGCAGCAGACCGTGTTCGCCGATCTCGGTCTCCCAGCAGCCGCGCGACCCACACTCGCAGCGGGTGCCGTCTCGTCGGACCACCATGTGCCCGACTTCGCCGCCGTAGCCGCCGTGTCCGGTCAGCCGACGCCCGCCGGTGATGATGCCGGCGCCGACGCCGACATCGCCGTACAGGTAGATCAGGTTGTCGCAGCCGGTGGCGGCGCCGCGGGTGTGTTCGGCGAAGGCCGCCACGTCGGCGACGTTGCCGACGACGACTGGAACGTCCGGCCCCAGCTCCGCACCGATCGCCGCACCGATCGGCTCGTCCACCCAGCCCATCGTGGGGCCGAGCCGGACCAGTCCGTCGGCTCGACGGACCAGACCGCAGACGGCGACGCCCGCGCCGACGCAGATCGCGTCGGCGGGGACGGACTGTTGCATCTCCCGCGCCGCCCGGGCCAGCAACGGCGCGGCTTCGGCGGCGGTGATGCCGCGCGGACGCGCCAGTTCCCGACGGTCGAGCACCCCGCCGCCGAGACCGACCCGCGCGGCTCGCAGCCGGTCCACCTCGATGCTGTACGCGTAGGCGTGCACCCGGGCCGACTCGGGCCGGACGACCAGCGACGGTCGCCCGGCCCGGCCGGTTTCCTTCGGCGCCCCCTCGCTCACCAGGCCGGCCGCGGCGAGGTCGGTGGTGAGTGCGCCGATGGTGCTGCGGTTCAGCCCCAGCGTGGTGGTCAGCTCGGCCCGGGACGTTGCCCCGTGCATGTGGACGTACCGCAGTAACGCTCCGAGGTTCTGCCGACGGATCTCGTCCTGGCTCGGTCCTGCGCGCATCGCGGCGTACTGCTCCTCAGTGCGGTGGCGGGGCGGCGTCGGTGGCCTGGTCGGGCCGGCCCGGTCAACGGCCGCCGCTGGCGGCGGCCCGGCGCCGGGACAGCGCGTCCACACTGGCGGCGAGGAGTAGGACCACGCCGGTTACCACGTACTTGACCCCTGAGCTGTAGCCCATCAGACCCATCCCATTGTCGATCACCGCGACGACCGCACCGCCGAGCACCGCGTCGAGGACCCGGCCCTTGCCGCCGAAGAGGCTGGTGCCACCGATCACCGCCGCACCGACGGCGTAGAGCAGTACGTTACTGCCACCGGTGTTCGGGTCGACCGAGTTGGCCCGGCTGGCGGCGACGATGCCGCCGATCGCGGCCATCGCGGAGCAGATGACGAAGACGGAGATGCGGATCCGGTCGACGTTGATGCCGGCCCGGCGGGCCGCTTCCTTGTTGCCACCGACCGCGTAGATGTGCCGGCCGTAGCTGGTGCGCTGCAGTACGAAGGTCCCGGTGATCAGCAGTACCGCGATCAGCGGCACCACGATCGGTACCCCCTTGAGTGAATTGATCAGGACGTTGAAGCTGCGTTCCTGGTTGAGGAGGTAGACCGTCGCGCCGAGTACGGTGGCCAGTCCGACGACCCGGGCGAGGACCACGGTGAGCGGGTCGGTGACCAGGCCCCGGGCCGCGCGGGTGCGGTACCGCATCGCCTGGACCGCGGCGTAGCCAGCGACGGCGAGCCCGGCCAGGGCCCAGCCGAGAGCCGGTGGCAGGTTGCGGTTCGCGATCGCCACCAGCACCGGGTCGCGGACCGAGATGTTCCTGCCCTCCTCCATCAGCAGCAGCACGATGCCTTGGAAGGCGAGGAAACCGGCGAGGGTGACCACGAAGGATGGAATGCCGATCTTGGCGACCAGCATCCCGAGCATGCTGCCGATCAACACTCCGGTGAGGACAGCGGCGAGCACCGCGACGTACCACGGGTAACCCAGGACGGTGACCACGTTGGCTAGCACCGCGGCACAGACTCCGCTGGCGAAGCCGGCGGAGAGATCGATCTCGCCGAGCAGCAGGACGAAGACCAGCCCCATGGCGATTAGCGTGACCGCTGCCCCCTGGGTGAACAGGTTGGCGAAGTTGGCGGCGGTGAGGAATGACGGCCGCATGATCGAGAAGACGGTGCAGAGCACGATCAGGCCGAGGACGGCGGGCAGGGCACCGATGTCCCCGCCGCGCACCCGGCTGAGGTAGCCGCGCACGTGGCTGGTGAGGGTGGGCACGGCGACGGGGGTGGCCACGGATTCCTGGTCGGGGAGGGCGGTGCTGGTCATCGGGCGGCTCCCGGGGCGGCGGCGGGCTCCCCGCCGGTGTCGTTCGATCCGTTGCCCGCGCTGAGCCCGAGCGCACCGGAGCGGCCGGCGGTGATCAGCTCAACGATCTGGGCGTGGGTGATGTCGGTGGTCTTCACCTGGGCGACCATCTGGCCCAGGTAGAGCGCGGCGATCCGGTCGGAGACGGCGAAGACATCGTTCATGTTGTGGGAGATGAGCACGACCGCGAGGCCGTTGTCGGCCAGCCGGCGAACCAGTTCGAGCACCTGTGCGGTCTGCGCGACCCCGAGCGCGGCGGTCGGCTCGTCCAGGATGACGACCTTGCTGTTCCAAAGCACCGCCTTGGCGATCGCCACGGTCTGCCGTTGGCCTCCGGAGAGGCTGGAAACCTGCTGGCGGAGCGACTTGACGGTGCGGACGGAGAGCCCGGCGAGCGTGTCCGCGGCCATCTGCTCCATGGTTGGCTCGTCGAGTACCAGGCCGTGCCGCTTTTCCCGGCCGAGGAACATGTTCTGCACGATGTCGAGGTTGTCGCAGAGCGCGAGGTCCTGGTAGACGACCTCGATGCCGAGTGCGGCGGCGTCGCGGGGGTTGTGGATGCTCGCCGGGCGTCCGTTGAAGAGGAACTCGCCGGCGTCGGTCGGGTAGATGCCGCTGATGCACTTGACCAGGGTGGACTTGCCGGCGCCGTTGTCGCCGACCAGTGCGGTCACCTGCCCGGGGAAGGCGGAGAAAGCGACATCACGCAGGACCTGGACGGGACCGAAGCTCTTGTCGATCCCGCGCAACTCCAGCAGGGGGGTCGCGGACACGGGGACTCCTTAACACACGTGAGGGGAGATCGTCGTACCACCGGATCCGGCGACACGTCGCCCGGCACGGGGTGGCCCGTGCCGGGCGACGTCGCCACGGCGGAGGTCAGCTGATGCCGGCGCTCGCGCAGAGTTCGGCGTACGCCTCGGTGCAGACCTCGTCCTTGGTCACGAAGCCGTCGGCGATGACGTCCTTGACGTTCTCCTTGTAGATCGCCTGGGGGGTGAGCAGCACGGCGGGCACATCCCGGCCGCTCTCCGGGTCCTTGACGGTCTGGCCGGTCTCCTTCCGCTCCCCCTTGGCCAGCGAGATGGCCAGTTCGGCGGCGGCGGCCGCCTCTTGCTTGATCGCCTTGTAGACCGTCATGCACTGGTCGCCGGCGAGGATGTTCTGTAGGCCCTGCGGGGTGGCGTCCTGGCCGGTGACCGGGACCTTGCCGTTGAGCTTGTTCTTCTTCAGCACCGAGATGGCGGCGTTGCCGAGCCCGTCGTTCGCTGCGAGCACCCCGTCGATCTTGCCGCCGGACTTGGTGAGCTGCTGCTCGAAGATGGTGGCGGCCTGCGCGTTATCCCAGTCCGGTACGGAGTCGTCCGCAACCTGCTGGTACTCCCCGGCGTCGAACTTCGGCTTGAGGACCGAGTCGTAGCCGTTCTTGAACAGGGTGGCGTTGTTGTCGGTCGGCGCGCCGTTCAGGTACACGATCGACGGGTTCTGCACGCCGCCGTCGGTGAGGCACTTGACGAGGCCCTCGCCCTGGAGCTTGCCGACGGCCTCGTTGTCGAAGCTGACGTAGTACTCCGCCGAACCGCCGAGGGTCAGGCGGTCGTAGTCGATGGTGGCGACCCCCTGCGACTTGGCCTTGTCGAGAACGGCCTTACCGGTGCCGGAGTCCAGGTTGACGATCATCAGGGCGGTGACCCCCTGGGTGATCATCTGGTCGGCGATGGTCTGGAACTGGGTCTTGTCACCCTGCGCGTTCTGGATGTCGGCCTCGACGCCGGCCTCCTTGAAGGCCTCCTCAAGAAACTTGCGGTCCGCGCCCTCCCAGCGGGCGGAGGACTTGCTGTCCGGGAGGATCACGCCGACCTTGGGGGTCTTGCCGGCCGACTCCTCGTCGGCGGAGTTGTCGCCACAGGCCGCCATGCTGCCGGTGGCCAGGAGGCCGGCGGCGGCAGCGGCGAGGAAGCCCTTGCGCATCTGCAGGGTCCTTTCCAGATGGGGGATTGGGGGATGGTTTGTTGTGCCCGGCAACGTATTCCGCGATCCCCGAACGGCACAAGAGTGGCGAGGTCATGAGTTTGTTGCCGGCAGTAACAATTCGGCAACGTCGTGGTCTTCGGGTTCTGGCGGGCCCGGTCCGCCGCGTCCTTGCCCGGTGCTGGCATCGCACGTGGCCACCGTCCACTGTCAGCCGCACTGGTCCCGCCGGGGCGGATTCAGCTCCGTGGAGCGCGACCGGCCTGCTGGTCGCTGCTCGACCTGCTGCCACCCCGCCGGTTGGCTCCGGTCACTCCGGGTGCTCGCGCCCCAGAATCGCCTCGACGCCGGCGGTGTAGACCTCGGCCGGCACCGCCTCGGGGTCCAGTAGACGTTGGAGGCCTACTCCGATGTCGAGCGCCAGGAGCAGGGTGGCCAGCTGGTCGGCGGGGAGGGGGAGGTCGGCGCCGGTCAGGGTGGCGGCGTCCTGGGCGTTGGCTTGGCGGGCGGTCCGGAACCACTGGGCCAGGAGCGCCCGCGCGGGTTCGTTGCGCATGCCGTGGAGCCAGAACTCGATGAGCGCCAGCGCGAAGCGGCGCGACTCGTCCCTGTCCACATTGGACTCGTAGCTGTCGCCGAGGCGCGCCGCCCAGGTGGCCAGGGACTGAATCGGGAGCGGTTCTTCGTGGCTGCCGACCCTGCGCTCCAGGATCGCCGCGATGAGGTCGTTCTTGCTGCTGAAGTTCGCGTAGATGGCGCCCTTGGTGAGGCCGACGGAGGCGGCGATCTCATCCAGTGAGGTCTGGTGAATTCCGCGGTCGCCGAATCGGGCCTCCGCGGCGTCCAGTAGGCGGGCCCGAGTGAGCTCCTGTCGCTGCGCACGGGTGAGTCGCTCCGCCATGGGTACCGAACCTACCCCATTGACATACGACCGAGTACTTGCATACCGTTCGGTATCCAGATACTAGCTGGTATTCGAAGTCCTCATGCTGTACATCGACAACCTGACCAAGGTCTATCGCCGTGGGATGCGCGCCAACGACGGCATCAGCCTGGCGGTAGCCGGCGGCGAACTCCTCGGCCTGCTCGGACACAACGGCGCCGGCAAGACCACCCTGCTGAACCAGGTCGTCGGCCTGGCCCGCCCAACCGGCGGCACGATCACCCTGCTCGGCCGAGACCCGGTCGCCGAACCCGCCTGGGCGCGTTCGGTCTGTTCGTTCCAGCCACAGGCCCACGCCCCGCTCACCGGTGTCACCGTCCGGCAGACGATCGAGAGCATCGGCAGAATTCGCGGCGGTCACCGCCGGGCGGTGCGGCGCCGCACGGCCGAACTGCTCGCCGCACTGGACATCGAGCAGTGGGCGGACCAGCCCGGCGAACGCCTCTCCGGCGGAGCGCGCCGGCTCACCGCGTTCTGCATGGCGGTCGTCGAGCCGGGCCGGCTGATCATGCTGGACGAGCCCACCAACGACGTGGACCCGGCCCGCCGGCGCCTGCTCTGGGCACAGGTTCGGCAGCTGGCCGCGGCGGGGCACGGAGTCGTCCTGGTCACCCACAACATCGCCGAGGCCGAACGGGTGATCGACACGGTGGTGGTCCTCCACCACGGCCGGGTCGCCGCCACCGGCCCGCCGGCCGCGCTGGCTCCCGACCGGCAGTTGCGCCTAGAAGTGCGCGTGACCGCGGCACCGGCGGTGCCGGCTTGGGCGCTGCGCAGCAGCCGGGCGGGCGACCGGCTCACCATTACCCTCGCCGCGGAGCACGCGCAGCCCGCGCTGGCCTGGGCGGCGTCGGTGACCAGCCGCTTCTCGCTCAACCCCGTCGGCCTCGAGGAGTTCTACCTCACCCTGACCGCAAACCCGGAGGCCAATCCCGATGCAGCACTGGATTTCGTAGCTGTCTGCTCCTGCTGCGCTGGTCGGCGATCCGGCTGCGCTACTGGCTCTCGCTGGTGCTGGTCGTCCAGATCTTCCTCTCGGCGGGGATCGTCCTCGGGTTCGCGTTCCTGTTGCCGCAGATCGACTCGGCCACCGCGCGCTACCTCGCCACCGGGGCGCCGACCCTGGGCCTGATCACGATCGGCATGGTGATGGCACCGCAACTGGTCGCCACCGCGAAGACCGAGGGCACCTTCACCTACAACCAGACGCTGCCCGTACCGCGGACCGCGGTTGTTGTCTCGGAGGTCACCATCTGGTTGTTCGTCGCGGCGCCGGGGCTACTCCTCGGGCTGCTGGTCGCGGTGCTGCGTTTCGATCTCGCCCTTCGGGTGAGCTGGCTGGCCGTGCCCGCGATGGTCCTGGTCGCGCTCACCGCGACCACTGTCGGCCTCGCGATCGCCTACGCGGCCCCGCCACCGGTGACGAACATGGTCACCCAGCTCATCGTCTTCATCGCGTTGATGTTCTCGCCGATCAACTTTCCCGTCGACCGGCTCCCGGAGTGGCTCCAGACGGTCCAGCAGGTGCTGCCGTTCCAGCACCTGGCGCAGGTGGTCCGCGACTCCCTCACCGCCGGCCCGGGGGGCATCTCGGCCGCGCCGTACGCGGTCCTGGTCGCCTGGTGCGCCATCGGCTTCGCCAGCACCCTGCGCATCATGACCCGACGCGACTGAGCCGATCCGCCGCCGACCTGGCCCGGGCCGGGACGGCAGATCAGCACCGTGCGGGCGCCGTCCACCCGGGTCAGCACGAGGCTGGCCGGCTGGTCGCCGGTCAACCGCAGCGACACTTCGAACAGCTCGTGCCCGGCTCCGGAGCGGGGGATGGCTCAGGGAGCCCGCGCGACATGTGCGGGCTCCCGTGTTCATAGGTCAGCCGAGAAAGGCCGTCAGATGCTGGACGACGGCCGCTGGTTGTTCGTCGATGAAGTAGTGGCCGGTGTCCTCGATCTGCGCCAGCTGGAGGTTGGTCGCCTGCTGGCTGAGGGTCGCGGCAAAGCTGGGGTAGAACCCCGGGGAGGCCAGGCCCAGGGTCGGCGTGGCGATCTGCCCGTACGTGTCGTTGTCGATGATGTCCTGGCCGAACGTCTTGTACCAGCCGTTGCCGCCCCGGATCGCGTCCGGCGTTGCGTACGCATGGGCGAAGATGGCGCGGTCGAATTCACTGATCGTATCCTGGTTCACCAGGAGACTGTCGAACATCCAGTCGATGAGGAAGCGAGAGCGGCCGGTGACGAGGCGTTCGGGCAGACCGTTCACCTGGTTAAAGGCCCACCACCACGGGTGGAACCCGGCGCCTGGTGCGGGCAGCATGCGGGCCTCGTAGTATCCGCTGTTCGGGTGGGTGACATCCAGCATCACGAGCTTGTCCACGGCCTGGGGCGTGTTCACCGCGAGGCTGAAGGCGACCATGGCCCCGATGTCGTGCCCAGCGACATGCGCCTTGGTGTATCCGAGTGCGGTAATCAAACCCGCGATGTCGGCCGCCATCGTCTTCTTGTCATAACCGGACTCGGGCTTGCTGGAATCGCCGCCGCCACGCAGATCCACGGCGATAACACGATATTTTGCGGCGAGATCGGGCATAACCGCGCGATATTCCCACCATGTCTGCGGCCAGCCGTGCAGCAGAATCAGGGGTGCTCCGCTGCCGCCAGCGACGTAGTGCAGGCGTACGCCGTTGGTCTGCACATAATTGCTGGTGAACGATCCTGGAAGACTGGCCGCGAGGTGGCTCGACGATGGCTTTCTACGAGCGTCCACCTCCGACGGTGCAGCTTGCGCGCCGGTGCCGAGGGCCACTGCGGCCGCCGATCCGGCGCCGATTCCGAGCAGCTTCCTTCTATTCAAAAAGGACAGTTCCATACGTGAATCTTACTTGCGTCGTGCTGTCGGTGTGAACTTCTGGTCCGCTCCGGGTTCCCGGGCCGCCATGGGGGCATCATTCTGGTTCATTTCTGGCCTGACTGAGCCAATTCGCCGCCGACCTAGCCGGGGCCGGGACGGCAGATCAGCACCGTGGGGGCGCCGGCTACCCGGGTCAGCACGAGGCTGGCCGGCTGGTCGCCGGTCAACCGCAGATCGCGGCGGAGCTTCTCCGGCTCGAGGGCCGAGCCCCGCTTGCGGATCTCCACCCGGCCGACCTGCCGCTCCCGCAGTAGGGCGCGAAGCCGCTTCAGCGAGAACGGCAGCACGTCGGTGATCTCCAGGCAGCGGGCGAAGGGGGTCGGCGTGGGAGTGTCGGCGTACAGGTAGGCGATCGTCAGGTCGGCGAGCGTGGCGTCGAGGGCGCCGGCCAACTCGGCGACGAGGTGCGCGCGGACCACCGCCGGGTCCGGGTCGTAGAGGTAGCGGCGGACCGGCCCGACCGGCGCTTCGGCGACGCGGGAGCTGGTCAGCTCGTGCACCCTCGTGCGCTGTGTGGCGGGTCCGACCCGGTCGGCGGTGTCGGTCGGCGGTTCCTCCCGCAGCACGGTCGCCCGGCGGGCCACGGTCGCGAACTCGCCGCACCACAGGGCCGCCTCGACCAGGTCGCCGTTGACGCTGACCCACTCCGCCTCCGCGCCGGGTGGGATCAAGGCGTGGTCCAGGCCGGGTGCCACCTTGACGACTGTCCGCGGCACCCGTTCGGTCAGCGAGAGCACGAAGTCCCACGGCGGGGAGTAGGCGTTCGGGTCGAAGATCCGTCGACCGGAGGCCCGGCGGGCGGGGTCACAGAAGACCCCGTCAACCTGGCTGAGATCGAAGGTGGTCGCGTCCCGGTGTTCGACGGTGAGGCGTTCGGCGAGTCCGGTCGCCTCGGCGTTCGCGGTGGCGGTCGCGGCGGTGAGTGGGTCGGCCTCCACCCCGTACACCCGGATCCCGGCCCGGGCGGCGGCGAGCGCGTCGGCACCGATTCCGCAGCCGAGGTCGGCCAGGGCGCGGACGCCACTGGTAAGCACCCGTTCGGCGCGGCGCCGCGCCACCGCCTGGCGGGTGGCCTGTTCCAGGCCGGCCCGGGTGAAGAACATGTCGGCCGCTACCGGACCGAACTTGGCCACCGCGCGTCGGCGCAGCTCGGCCTGGGTCAGCGCCGCCGCGGCCAGGTCGGCTGGGAGTCCGGCGGAGCGGAGCGCCGCCGCCGCCGCCAGCGGGTCACCCCCGGCCACCTCGGTCGCCGCCGCGAGCGCCGCCGCCCCGGTGGGGGTACGGAGCTGCGCCAGCTGTCCCAGGTCCACCCCGCCATTCTTCCGGCTGGTCCGCGGGGTCCGGAGTCGGGGTGCTGCCGGGCGCGTGCCGGCCCACCTCACTCGTATGCGCGACGCGTTGGGCGGTTCGTTGGCACTCTCCTTGACGGAGTGCTAGCCGAGGAATAACCTGCGATTAGCACTCTCGACCTGAGGGTGCCAACCTCCGGGCCCTGGTGCCCGGCAGGTTAACGCCAGGCGGACCGGCACCCGCGACGACGGCCCCGCCCGGTGGCATGTGGCAGATTGAGCTGGCCGGTTTGCCGGTCGGTAACGAAACCAAGTACCCCAGGAGGGTATGCCCGTGACTACCGCGACCAAGGTTGCGATCAAGCCGCTTGAGGACCGCATCGTGGTCCAGGCGAATGAGGCTGAGACCACCACGGCGTCGGGCATCGTGATTCCCGACACCGCCAAGGAGAAGCCGCAGGAGGGCACTGTCCTCGCTGTCGGCCCGGGCCGGATCGACGACAAGGGCAACCGCGTGCCGATCGACGTCAAGGTCGGCGACACCGTCCTCTACTCGAAGTACGGCGGCACCGAGGTCAAGTACGCCGGCGAGGAGTACCTGGTGCTCTCCGCCCGCGACGTCCTCGCGGTCATCGAGAAGTAGGTAACCGAGCAGTGTCGTCGCCCCGGTCCGGCTCGCCGGGCCGGGGCGACGACGCTTCGAAGGGACATTCATGGCGAAGATCCTGAGTTTCTCGGATGACGCTCGGCACCAGCTGGAGCACGGTGTCAACGCCCTCGCGGATGCGGTCAAGGTCACCCTCGGCCCCCGCGGGCGCAACGTCGTCCTGGACAAGAAGTTTGGCGCACCCACGATCACCAACGACGGCGTGACGATCGCCAAGGAGATCGAGCTCACCGACCCGCACGAGAACCTCGGCGCGCAGCTGGTCAAGGAGGTGGCGACCAAGACCAACGACGTCGCCGGCGACGGGACCACCACCGCCACCGTGCTGGCCCAGGCGCTGGTCCGGGAGGGCCTGCGCAACGTGGCGGCCGGCGCCAACCCGACCGGCCTCAAGCGGGGCATCGACGCGGCGGCCACCAAGGTCTCCGAGACGCTGCTCGGCAAGGCCGTCGAGGTGTCGGACAAGGCGGCGATCGCGCACGTCGCGACCGTCTCCGCGCAGGACTCCATGATCGGTGAGCTCATCGCCGAGGCGATGGAGCGGGTCGGCCGCGACGGTGTCATCACCGTCGAGGAGGGCTCCACCCTCGCCACCGAGCTGGACGTGACCGAGGGGCTCCAGTTCGACAAGGGCTTCATCTCGCCCAACTTCGTCACTGACGCGGAGGGGCAGGAGTCGGTCCTGGAGGACCCGTACATCCTCATCACCACGCAGAAGATCTCGGCGATCGAGGAGCTGCTGCCGCTGCTGGAGAAGGTTCTCCAGGACAGCAAGCCGCTGCTCATCATCGCCGAGGATGTCGAGGGCCAGGCGCTGTCCACGCTGGTGGTCAACGCGCTCCGCAAGACCATGAAGGTCTGCGCGGTGAAGGCTCCCGGCTTCGGTGACCGCCGCAAGGCGATGCTGCAGGACATGGCGATCCTGACCGGTGCCGAGCTGGTCGCCCCGGAGCTGGGCTACAAGCTTGACCAGGTCGGGCTGGAGGTGCTCGGCACGGCCCGCCGGGTGGTGGTCGACAAGGAGAACACCACCGTCGTTGACGGCGGCGGCAAGGCCGCCGACGCCGCGGACCGGGTCGCCCAGATCCGCAAGGAGATCGAGGCTTCGGACTCCGAGTGGGACCGGGAGAAGCTCGCCGAGCGGCTGGCCAAGCTCTCCGGTGGCGTCGCCGTGATCCGGGCGGGCGCGGCGACCGAGGTTGAGATGAAGGAGCGCAAGCACCGCATCGAGGACGCCATCGCCGCCACCAAGGCCGCGGTCGAGGAGGGCACGGTGCCCGGCGGCGGTGCCGCCCTGGCCCAGGTCCTGCCGGCGCTCGACGATGACCTCGGCCTCACCGGGGACGAGAAGGTCGGCGTCTCGATCGTGCGCAAGGCGCTGGTCGAGCCGCTGCGCTGGATCGCCCAGAACGCTGGCCACGACGGCTACGTGGTGGTGCAGAAGGTCGTCGACAAGGACTGGGGCCACGGCCTTGACGCGGCTACGGGCGAGTACGTCGACCTGGCCAAGGCCGGCATTCTCGACCCGGTGAAGGTGACCCGTAACGCGGTCGCCAACGCGGCGTCGATCGCGGGCCTGCTGCTCACCACCGAGAGCCTCGTGGTGGACAAGCCGCAGGAGCCGGAGCCGGCCGCAGGTGGCCACGGCCACGGTCACCAGCACGGCCCGGGTTTCTGACCCACGCCGGACGCTCGGTCGGGGCGCGTCGTCCACAGTGACCGCGCGCCCCGACGCGTCTTCCGGACTGCTTACGGAACGCTGACGTGACTACCGGTGCGGACCGAGATCGGAAACACTGGTCCGCGTGACCAGTACGACCCGTCGCCACGCCGCTTTGGCCGGGGTGATCGCCGCTGCGGTGGCGATCGGCTCGGCGGAGCTGGTCGCGGTAGTGACCGGCCCCCGTTCCGCCCCCCTGGTAGCCGTCGGCGGGCTGGTGGTCGACACCGTGCCGGAGCCACTCAAACAGTTCGGCATCGCGCTCTTCGGCAGCTACGACAAGGTCGCTCTGCTGGTGGGGACGGCCCTGCTGCTGGCCGGCTTCGCTGCGCTGCTCGGCGTGCTGTCCCGGCGACACCTGGCGTACGGGCTGGCCGGTGTCACGGCGTTCACGGCGCTGGGGGCGTTCGCAGCCCTGACCCGGGCCGGTGCGGATCTCGCCGACGCCCTGCCGGCGCTGGCTGGGGGCAGCCTCGGTGCGTTGGTGCTCTGGGCGTTCATCCAGGGCCCGTTGGAGTTGGATCCCTGGCCCTGGTCCGCCCCCACCCCACCGGCCGACTCCGGTGTGCCGGTGGCGGCGTTGGCTGACCGGGAGCAGGCCGCGGGGCCGAGCCCGGAGTCCCGGCGGCGGTTCCTCACGACGAGTGGGCTGCTGCTCGGTGCGGCGGGGGCGGCCGGTGTCGGCGGCCGATGGTTGAGTGGCCGGCGGGGAGTGTCGGCGGCCCGCGCAGCGGTCGTGCTGCCGGCCCCGGCGTCGCCGGCCTCCGCGGTGCCGGCGGGCGCCGACCTGAACCTGGCCCAGCTCGCCCCCTACGTCACGCCCAGATCCAGCTTCTACCGGATCGACACCGCCCTGGTGGTGCCGCAGGTGGATCCGGCCACCTGGCAACTGCGCATCCACGGCCGGGTCCGCAACCCGATCACCCTCAGCTTCGCCGACCTGCTGGCCCGGCCGCTGGTCGAGCGGTATGTCACGTTGGCCTGTGTGTCGAACGAGGTCGGCGGTGACCTGATCGGCAACGCCCGCTGGCTGGGGGTGCCGCTGCGGGATCTGTTGGCCGAGGCGGATCCGCTGGCGGGCGCGGACCAGGTGGTTGGGCGGTCGGTTGACGGCTGGACCTGCGGCACCCCCACGGCGGTGCTGCGGGACGGCCGGGATGCGCTGCTGGCGGTCGGTATGAACGGTGAGCCGCTGCCGGTCGAGCACGGCTTCCCGGTCCGGATGGTGGTGCCGGGCCTGTACGGCTACGTGTCGGCCTGTAAGTGGGTCACCGAGCTGGAGTTGACCAGCTTCGTGGACTTCGACGCGTACTGGGTGCCGCGCGGCTGGTCGGCGCAGGGCCCGGTGAAGACCCAGTCGCGGATCGACACGCCTCGTCGGCGGAGTCAGCTGGTGGCGGGGGAGGTGGTTGTCGCCGGTGTCGCCTGGGCACAGCACCGGGGCATTCAGCGGGTGGAGGTCCGGGTGGACGAGGGGCCCTGGCGCGAGGCCGACCTCGCGCCGACGGTCTCGGTGGATACCTGGGTGCAGTGGTCGTGGCGGTGGGACGCGACACCGGGGGAGCACACGCTTCAGGTTCGGGCCACCGACGTGACCGGCGAGGCGCAGACCGGCCAGAGCACGCCGGTGGCTCCGGACGGCGCGACCGGTTGGCACACGGTGCGCGTCACGGTTGGCTGATCTGCGGCGCGACGTGCGCCAACTCCGTCGCCGGCGGTGACGTGCGCCAACTCGGTCGCCGGGCGGCGGGACGTACACCCCAGGACCGGGAACCTCGGACAACTCGCGGCAATTGCCCCAACTGTCGGAAAAGTTCGAAGGATTGGCGGGAACCCCCTCCCGACCGGACTCCGTCATGGTCTGCTCGTTGACGGAGAGGAGACCACTGTGCGAACGGTTCTCGTGTGCGTTCGGACGCCCTTGGCGGCGCAACACCTGACCTCCGCCGCGGCGCGGCTGGGGCTATCCGGGGCGGTGCGGACTGCCGTCTCCGACCCTGAGGTGATGCTGCGGCTCGCTGAACGCCCCGCCGACGTGGTGCTTGTTGATACGGCGCTGACCCGGCCAGACAGCGCGGGGTTCGTTCGCCGGGTCCTGGCCCGGGCACCGCAGGCGGCGGTGGTGCTGCTGGGAGCCGAGGAGTCCGAGTCGGCGGCAGCGACGATCAGCGCGGGTGCCCGGGGGCTGATTCAGGGCGCCGACCACGACCTCACCAGCTCGGTGGCGAAGGCGCTGCTGCTGCTCTCCGCCCCCGGGCGGGCCAACCGCCACCGGGTCGACCCGGCGCGGGACGCAGCCTCGGTGGGCGGGTCGGTCCGCGCTGCTCCCGGCGGCCGGGCTTCCGCCGACCCGCCGTCGGGTTGGCCGGCCGGGGCCGCCGAGGGGGCCGGTGGCGCGCCCACGGTCGTACCGGTGCAGCGCGGCGACGACCCGGCCGACCCGGCGGGTGAGCCCGCCGCGGTGCCCGCCGGCAGCCCAGCTCGGGAGTCTCGGCCAGCGGTCGGGCTGACCGAGCGGGAGCTACAGGTGCTCCTGGGCATGGCCGAGGGCAAGAGTAACGCCGAGATCGGCCGGGAGCTGTTCGTCTCCGAGGACACGGTGAAGACCCACGCCCGACGACTCTTCCGCAAGCTCGGCGCCCGGGACCGTGCCCACGCCGTCGCCGCCGGCTTCCGCGCCGGGCTGGTCGCCTGAGGCGTCGCTGAAGGGTCGGTTGATCAGCCCGGGATCCTGGTGTCGGTCCGCCCCAGACCCCGGTGTCGGTCCGCCCCAGACCCCGGTGTCGGTCCGCCCGGGAGCCCGGTCGAGCGCCAGGATCAGCGGTTGGAGTTTGGCTCCTCGTCGCTGCCCTCGCTCAGGGTGTCGTGCACCCCGTCGGCGTACCCGCGGGCGTAGTCCCAGGTCACGTAGTGATCCGGATCGGGGTCGTAGGCCGGCTCGTGCACCCGGGGATGCCCGGAGCTGAGTAGGTGACGCAGGTTGCCGCGAAGTAGATCCCAGCCGAAGTAGTGCGGCTCCCGGCAGTCCTCGCACTTGATCACCAGACCGCGCACCCCGATCGGCGCCAGCAAAGCCTGGTAGATCTCCAGGTCGGCGAGGTCCTCCAGCACCTCCTGCCGCTCGGCGTCGCTCAGGGGGTCGAGCTCAGCGTCGCCGGAATCGGGTTGGCCCGCCGTCGAGTCGGCCGGGTCTCCGTTGAAGGGATCGATGGGCTCGTCGTGCACCCCCTCACCGTAGCCCCAACGCTCGGTCGCCGTCCGCCCTGGGCCGGCGTGACCTGCCTGCCCTGGGCGTACGTGACCTGCCCGCCGGCAGCAGAGGCGCGGCCAGTCGATGGGTACGATGGGGCGAAGCGCCGCTACCCGGTTTCTGCCGGTGCCCGCCCGCGCCACCTCGCTGAAGCCCGTTCGAGCAGCTCAGGGGAGCAATCGTGGAAAATTCGCCCAGCACAGTTCAACCGACCGACGCCGAAAGCGGTGAGCTGGGCGGTCACCTGCCGGAGCTGCCCGCCGGCTCGGCGCGGGTGGTTCCACTCGGTCTGACCTTTGACGATGTGTTGCTCCAGCCGGGCGAGTCGGATGTCGTGCCGAGCCGGGTGAACACCCGCACGAAGCTCACCCGCACCGTCGAGTTGAACATTCCACTGCTGTCCAGCGCGATGGACACGGTGACGGAGGGCCGGATGGCGATCGCCATGGCCCGCCAGGGCGGGATCGGTGTGCTGCACCGCAATCTCTCCGTGGAGGACCAGGCGCTCCAGGTCGACCTGGTGAAGCGCTCCGAGTCGGGCATGATCACCAACCCGGTGACCGCCGGCCCGAACGACACCCTCCAGGACGTGGACACGCTCTGTGGGCAGTACCGGATCTCCGGTGTGCCGGTGGTCGACGGCGACGGGCAACTGGTCGGCATCGTCACTAACCGCGACATGCGCTTCGTCTCCGACCCAGCCACGCCGGTCCGCGAGATCATGACCCGGACCCCGCTGGTCACCGCCCCGGTCGGCGTCAGCAAGGAGGATGCGCTCGGCCTGCTGCGGCAGCACAAGGTCGAGAAGCTGCCGATCGTCGACGGCACCGGCACACTGCGGGGCCTGATCACCGTCAAGGACTTCACCAAGAGCGAGCAGTACCCGAACGCCACCAAGGACTCCGCCGGTCGGCTTCGCGTCGCCGCCGCCGTCGGCGTGGGCGAGGACGCGTACAAGCGGGCCCGCGCCCTGGTGGACGCCGGCGTGGACGTGCTGATCGTGGACACCGCGCACGGCCACCAGCGGGCCGTGCTGGAGATGGTCGCCCGGATCAAGAAGGATGCCCGCGTCGATGTCGTCGGCGGTAACGTCGCCACCTACGCGGGGGCGAAGGCGCTCGTCGAGGCCGGTGTGGACGGGGTCAAGGTGGGGGTCGGTCCGGGGGCGATCTGCACGACGCGGATCGTGGCCGGCGTCGGCGTGCCGCAGGTGACCGCGATCATGGAGGCGGCTCGGGCGGCCCGACCGGCCGGCGTTCCGGTCATCGGTGACGGCGGCATCCAGTACTCCGGTGACATCGCCAAGGCGCTCGTGGCCGGTGCCGACACGGTGATGCTGGGCGGCCTGCTCGCCGGCTGCGCGGAGAGCCCCGGTGAGCTGATCTTCATCAACGGCAAGCAGTACAAGGCCTACCGGGGGATGGGCTCGCTGGGCGCGATGCAATCCCGGGGCCAGGTCCGGTCGTACTCGAAGGACCGCTACTTCCAGCAGGATGTCACCAGCGACGAGAAGCTTGTCCCCGAGGGCGTCGAGGGTCAGGTGCCGTACCGTGGCCCGCTCGCCCAGGTCGCCCATCAGCTGGTCGGCGGGTTGCGCCTGGCGATGGGGTACGCCGGCGCGGAGAGCGTCTCCGAGCTGCACCGGCGCGGACAGCTCATTCGGATCACCGCGGCCGGGCTCAAGGAGAGCCACCCGCACGACATCCAGATGGTCGCTGAGGCACCCAACTACCAAACCCGCTGACCCATCACCCCTACCGTCTGGAGTCCCCATGCGAGACGTGGTCGAGATCGGGCTGGGCAAGACCGCGCAGCGCGGCTACCACCTGGACGACATCGCGATCGTGCCGAGCCGCCGTACCCGAGACGTCGACGACGTGTCGACGGCCTGGCAGCTCGACGCGTACCCGTTCGGCATCCCCTGCGTCGGTCACCCCTCCGACGCGACGATGAGCCCGGCCTCGGCGGTGCGGCTCGGCCAGCTCGGCGGCCTCGGTGTGCTCAACGTGGAGGGTCTCTGGACCCGGTACGAGAACCCGGCGAAGGTGCTGGAGGAGCTGGCCAGCCTGGGCGAGGACGCCACCGGCCCGTCGCCTCGCCCCACCCGCGCCGGGGCGACCGGGCTGCAGCACACCCGGCGGCTGCAGGAGGTGTACGCCGAGCCGATCCGCGCGGACCTGATCGCCGAGCGGGTTCGTGAGCTGCGGGCCGGCGGCCAGACGGTGGCGGTGCGGGTCTCGCCGCAGCACACCCTGGCGCTCGCCCCGGTGATCCTCGATGCCGGGGTGGACATCCTGGTGATCCAGGGCACCATCGTCTCCGCCGAGCACGTCTCCACCACCGACGAGCCGCTGAACCTCAAGGAGTTCATCGCCGACCTCGATCTGCCGGTGGTCGTCGGCGGCTGCACCGACTACAAGACCGCCCTGCACCTGATGCGCACCGGCGCCGCCGGGGTGATCGTGGGGATCGGCGGTGACGACTGGTCCACCACCGAGTCGGTGCTCGGCATCCGGGTGCCGATGGCCACCGCGATCGCCGACGCCGCGGCGGCGCGCCGGGACTACCTGGACGAGACCGGCGGCCGCTACGTCCACCTGATCGCCGACGGCGACATTCGGACGTCCGGTGACATCGCCAAGGCGCTTGGCTGCGGCGCCGACGCGGTGATGTTGGGGGAGCCGCTCTCGCTCTGCCCGGAAGCACCGGCCGGCGGCGCCTGGTGGCACTCGGCCGCCAGCCACCCGTCGCTGCCCCGGGGCGCCTTCGAGGTCGCCGGCGAGCCGGTCGGCTCGATGGAACGGCTGCTGTACGGCCCGGCCGACGAGCCGGATGGCCAGCTCAACCTCTTCGGCGGGCTGCGCCGGGCGATGGCCAAGTGTGGCTACCGGGACCTCAAGGAGTTCCAGAAGGTCGGCCTGGTCCTGGATCGTTAAGCGGAGCGGAGGGGCGTCATCGCGCCGGTCGGGTGGTTAGGCTCGACCGGTGCGGTCCACCTCTGCCCGGGTTCGACCCGGCCTCGCCGCCGTCGTCGTGGCGGCGACCCTGCTCGGGGGCTGCTCTTCGGCGAATCCGGGCGGCGACTTCCGCGCGGGCGCTGCCGACCTGGGTGACCCGTACGTGCCGGGTGCGGGCAACGGCGGATACGACGTGGAGCACTATCGGCTCGCCGTCGACTACGACCCGGCCAGCGACCGGCTCCGGGGGCAGGCGACGGTCACCGCCGTCGCCACCCAGCCGCTGTCCCGGTTCAACCTGGACCTGCAGGGTCTGGAGGTCACGGCGGTCGGGGTGGATGGTGACCGGGCCCAGCACCGTCGCGACGGCGACGAACTGGTGGTGACGCCAGCGCGGGGGTTGACCCAGGGCAGCCGTTTCACCGTCACGGTCGAGTATGCCGGCAGCCCCGGCACCCGGCCGAACGGTCCGCTGGGCGGCGGCGGTTTCCTGCACACCGAGGACGGGGCGATCGCGCTCGGCCAGCCCTACTCGGCCGCCGCCTGGTTTCCGGTGAACGACCATCCGAGCGACAAGGCGACGTACGACATCGAGGTCACCGTCCCGGACGGGCTCGCCGCGCTCAGCAACGGGGTGCCCGGGGAACAGCGCAGCGCCGGCGGCCGAACCACCTGGCGCTGGGCGCAGCGGGCCCCGATGGCGAGCTATCTGACCACCCTGGTGATCGGCGCCTACCGGGTGGAGACCGGCACCCACGCCGGGAAGCCGATCGTCACCGCCGTGCCGGAGCAGCTCCCGGAGACCAGCCCGGAGGCCGTCTCGCTGGCCCGTACCGGCGAGATCGCCGACTTCCTGGCCGACCGCTTCGGGCCGTACCCGTTCGACTCCTACGGCGGGGTGGTGGTGACCGACCCGCGGGTGGGGTACGCGTTGGAGACGCAGTCCCGTCCCGTGTACGGCCCCGCCTTCTTCCGCAGCGGGCAACCCAACTTCGGGGTGGTGGTCCACGAACTGGCGCACCAGTGGTTCGGCGACAGCGTGGCGGTGACCCAGTGGCGGGATATCTGGCTGAACGAGGGCTTCGCCACCTACGCCGAGTGGCTCTGGGAGGAACACCAGGGGGGACGGTCGGTGCAGCGCACCTTCGAGGACCGGTACGCGGCGACGGACTGGTCGCTGCCGGCCCTGGATCCGGGGCCGGAGCAGATGTTTGGCACCGGCGTCTACCAGCGCGGGGCGCTAACCGTGCACGCGCTGCGGCGGACGGTCGGCGACGATGCCTTCTTCGCCATCCTGCAGGCCTGGACGGCCGAGTGGCGCGACCGCAACGGCACCACCGATGACTTCATCGAACTGGCCGAGCGGGTCGCTGGGGAGCAGCTCGACGGTCTCTTCGACGCCTGGCTTTCCGGCGCCACCCGGCCCGCTGTCCCCGAACCGGGCTGAGTTGCCTCTGGCGCGAATGCTACCGGTCGGTAATGATGCATCTATGCGGTATGACGTGGTCGTCATCGGGTCCGGATTCGGCGGTGGCGTCGCGGCGCTGCGACTGGCCGAGAAGGGCTACCGGGTCGGGGTGCTGGAGGCGGGCCGACGCTTCGCCGACGGCGACTTCCCGCGGACGTCCTGGCAGCTGCGCCGCTTCGTCTGGGCGCCGCGCCTGGGCTGCTACGGCCTGCAGCGGATCACTCTGCTGGGGGCGGGCCAGCGCCGGGCAGGTGGCGTGCTGGTGCTCTCCGGTGCCGGGGTGGGCGGCGGTTCCCTGGTCTACGCGAACACCCTGTACGAGCCGCTGGACGCCTTCTTTGAGGATCCGCAGTGGCGGGACATCACCGACTGGCGGGAGGAGTTGACCCGCCACTTCGACCAGGCGAAGCGGATGCTCGGCGTCACCACGTACCCGGAAACCACCGGGGCGGACCGGGCGATGCGGGCGGTAGCGGAGCGGATGGGGGTCGGGCACACCTTCCAGGCCACCCCGGTCGGAGTGCACCTCGGCCGGCCGGGGCAGCGGGTGCCCGATCCCTACTTCGGCGGGGCGGGGCCGGAGCGAACCGGCTGCACGCACTGCGGCGCCTGCATGACGGGGTGTCGGCTCGGTGCGAAGAACACGTTGGCCAAGAACTATCTGTGGCTGGCCGAGCGGCTCGGTGCACAGGTACATCCGTTGACGACCGTGACCGCTGTCGCGCCGGTCGAGGGGGGCGGGTACGCGGTGCACACCCGGCGTACCGGCTCCTGGCTGCGGGGGCGCTCGCAGGTGATCCACGCCGACCAGGTGGTCTTCGCCGCCGGTGCGTTGGGTACCCAGCGTCTGCTGCATGGGATGAAGGTGGCTGGGGCGCTGCCGCGGCTCTCGTCCCGGCTCGGAGCGTTGACCCGAACCAATTCGGAGGCGATTCTCGGCGCGTCGGTGCCCCGGCGGTCGGCGCGGGCCGCGGGGGTCGACTTCACCGAAGGGGTGGCGATCACGAGCTCGTTCCACCCCGATTCGCAGACCCACATCGAGCCGGTCCGCTACGGCCGGGGCTCGAACGCGATGGGGCTGTTCCAGTCCCTGTTGGTGGACGGCGGCCCGCGCCGGGTGCGTCGCTGGCTGGGTGCCCTCGTGCGGCAGCCCCGTGCTGCGGCGGGGATGCTGTCGGTCCGCAACTGGTCCGAGCGTACGGTGATCGCCCTGGTCATGCAGTCGGCGGATAATTCGTTGACCACCCGGCTACGCCGTGGGCTCGGCGGTCGTCGACTCGTCTGCGAACCGGGTCACGGAGCGCCGAACCCGACCTGGATCCCGGCCGGTAACCGGGCGGTTCGGCTCTTGGCCGAGGAGATCAACGGAGTGCCGGGTGGTTCCCTCACCGAACCGTTCAACGTCCCGGTGACCGCGCACTTTTTGGGCGGCGCGGTGATCGGCGCCACCGAGGAGGACGGTGTGGTGGACCCGTGGCAACGGGTGTACGGGCACCCCGGGCTGCACGTCGTTGACGGCGCGGCGGTCTCGGCCAATCTCGGGGTGAACCCGAGCCTGACCATCACCGCCCAGGCCGAGCGGGCCATGTCGTTCTGGCCGAACCAGGGGGACCCGGATCCCCGCCCTCCGCTCGGCTCCCGATACGTCCGGTTGGCCCCGGTGGCCCCGCGCCATCCGGCGGTGCCAGCTGACGCCCCTGGTGCGCTGCGGTAGCGCCGGCGGAGACCGCGGCGCGGCACGGTCGGCGGGGCCGCTTCGCCGACTCGGGTCCCGGGTCGGCGTCGGGCGTGTCGGTGGGTAGGCTTGCTGCACATGAGCACCCCGCGCCCTGTCCTGGTGGTGGACTTCGGAGCCCAGTACGCCCAGCTCATCGCACGCCGCGTACGGGAGGCCCGGGTCTACTCGGAGATCGTCCCGCACACGATGTCGGTGGCCGAGATGCTAGCGAAGGACCCGGCAGCGATCATCCTCTCGGGTGGCCCGTCCAGCGTCTACGCGCCCGGCGCGCCGGGTATCGACGCCGGCGTGTTCGACGCCGGGGTGCCGGTCTTCGGCATCTGTTACGGCTTCCAGGTGATGGCGCAGGCACTCGGGGGCACGGTCGCGAGGACCGGTAATGGGGAGTACGGCGGCACTGTGCTGCGCCCGCGGTCGGAACCCGGGGTGCTGCTGCGTGATCTCCCTGGTGAGCTTTCGGTCTGGATGAGCCACGGCGACTGTGTGACGGAGGCGCCGGCCGGCTTCGCGGTGACCGCCGAGTCGGCGGGCGCCCCGGTGGTGGCCTTCGAGGACCGGGCCGGGCGACGGGTCGGGGTGCAGTTCCACCCGGAGGTCGGGCACACGGCGCACGGCCAGGAGATACTGACCCGTTTCCTCTACGACATCGCCGGCATCGAGCCCACCTGGACGCCGGAGAACATCATCGACGAGCAGGTGGCCCGGATCCGGGAGCAGGTCGGTACCAAGGAGGTCATCTGCGGTCTCAGCGGCGGCGTTGACTCCGCGGTCGCCGCGGCGCTGGTGCACCGGGCCATCGGCGACCAGTTGACCTGCGTCTTCGTTGACCACGGTCTGCTTCGCGCGGGCGAGGCCGAGCAGGTGGAGAAGGACTACGTCGCCGCCACCGGCATCAAGCTGCGGGTGGTTGACGCGGCGGACCAGTTCCTGACCGCGCTGGCCGGGGTGACCGATCCGGAGCGGAAGCGCAAGATCATCGGCCGGGAGTTCATCCGGACCTTTGAGGCCGCTGCCCGGGACATCGCCGCCCACGGCGACGTGGAGTTCCTGGTGCAGGGCACCCTCTACCCGGACGTGGTGGAGTCCGGCGGCGGCGCGGGCACGGCCAGCATCAAGAGCCATCACAACGTCGGCGGGCTTCCGGAGGATCTCGGATTCTCCCTGGTCGAGCCGCTGCGTACGCTCTTCAAGGACGAGGTTCGCACGCTCGGCCTCCAGCTGGACCTGCCGGAGGCGATGGTCTGGCGGCACCCGTTCCCCGGGCCGGGGCTCGCGATCCGGATCATCGGTGCGGTGGACCGCGAGCGGCTCGACGTGCTCCGCCGGGCCGACTACATTGCCCGGCAGGAGCTCAGCGCTGCTGGCCTGGACCGGGGCGTGTGGCAGTTCCCGGTGGTGCTCCTGGCCGACGTGCGCAGTGTTGGGGTGCAGGGAGACGGACGTAGCTACGGGCACCCCGTGGTGCTCCGCCCAGTCTCTAGCGAGGACGCGATGACGGCCGACTGGTCGCGGCTGCCGTATGACCTGATTGCCCGGATCTCCACCCGGATCACCAACGAGGTTGCCGAGGTGAACCGGGTGGCTCTGGATGTCACCAGCAAGCCGCCGGGCACCATCGAGTGGGAGTGAGCCGCGCTCATCTGACGGGCGGGGTCGGCGGCTGCGGCCCCGGCTCCGACCAGGTGGGGGTAGCGGTGGTCGCTCCGGGTGTCGTCGGGTATGGCCAGGCGGGTGCGGTGGTGGTCGCCCCGGGTGTCGCCGGGTGCGGCCAGGCCGGCGCGCCTGCCGGCTCCGCCGGAATCAGGAACCACATGATCGGGTATGCCAGCACCGCGATCCCGCCGGTGAGCAGGCCGGTCACCGCGAAGATGATCCGAACCAGCGTGGGGTCGATGTTGAAGTAGCGGCCGACGCCACTGGCCACCCCGGCGATCATCCGGTCAGTGGTAGGGCGGCGGAGCTGCTTGTACGGGGGCTGGGAAGTTCCGGTGCTTGTCATCTCCTCATGGTGCGTCGCCCCACTCCGGCCGACCTCGGTGATTTCCCGGGGCCTTACCCTGATCTGCCCCTCACTCGCGAGCCGGGAGTCATGAATCCGACCCTTTTCGGCGTCGGCGGCCGGGAGCGGGGAGAATTTTGCTCTGTGACCCTCATGCTGGAGCCGCTTCGTAGGATTGCGGCGTACGCGGTTTGTGCTAATTCAGTCGGTCAGGTGCTGCTGGTCCGCGCCTCGCAGCGCTCTGGCACACCTGGTACGTGGTCGCTGCCCGGGGGCGCGGTCGACCACGGCGAGGACCCGTGCGACACGGTCGTGCGGGAGACCGCCGCCGAGACCGGGCTTTCGGTCAGTGTCGCCACCCTCACCGATGTGCTCGCCGACATGCGAGCGTTGCCCGAGCGGGGCATCACGATCCACACCGACCGCCTGCTCTACCAGGTGTCGGTGCGGGGCGGGACCCTCGCCGACCGCGCTGACCAGCCCACTGACCTGGCCCGCTGGTTCACCCTTGAGCAGGCCCGCGACCTGCCCCTGCGCTCGTTCACGGCGCGCGCCCTCGGCCTGTCCGCCTCGTCGGCGGACATCGTGCCGGACGAGCCGCCCGAGTTTCCCTCCTTCTATGCGGTCGAGGGGCCGGACGGCCTGCACCGGGCGCAGCGCTTCGCCGCGTACGCGGTCGTTACCGACCCAGACGAGCGGGTCTTGCTCACCCGGGTCTCGGACGGCTACCCGGGCGCCGGCTGTTGGCACCTGCCGGGTGGCGGAACGGACTACGGTGAGCAGCCGGGCGCGGCCCTCATCCGGGAGTTGGTCGAGGAAACCGGGCAGACCGGGCGGTTGGTCGAGCTACTTGGCGTGGCGAGTCACCGGGACGCCGCCTCGCTCGGTCCGGAGGGCTACCCGATCGACTGGCACGGGGTCCGCGCCTTCTACCGGGTTGTGGTTGACCGCCCCGCCCCGCCCACTGTGATCGACGTCGGTGGTTCCACCTGTGAGGCTCGCTGGTTTGCAAAGGAGGAGCTGGGCGCCCTCCCGGTCGATCGGCTGACCGAGGTGACGGCCGAGGCGGTCCAGGCCGCCCGGCTGACCTGACCGCCCCAGCCCTGGCGTCCCGTAGCTATCGTCGGACGCGGCGACAACGTCTCATCGACACGGCACAGGCGGGGGCAGGGTGCAGCAGCGGCGGATGGCGGCATACGGGGTGCTGCGGGATGACGGCGGGCAGGTGCTACTCGTACGGGGCGGGGACGGGTGCCCGGATCGGGGTGCCTGGCGGCTGCCGGGCGGCGGGCTCCGGCACGCCGAGCATCCCGCCGCCGCAGTCGTCCGCGGCTTCGCCAGGGAGACCGGGCTGGCCGTGACGGTGGCCGGGGTCCGGGCGGCGGTAGCCGATGTGGCCACCTTCGCCGCCGGAGCTGGGTTGCACACCGACCGGTTGGTGTTCGATGTGACCGCGACGACGGGGGGTGTGGCCCTGCCGGAGCAGGGCGGTGCCACGCTGGGGTGGTTTACCCCCGGCTCGGCGGCGGCGGTGCCCGTGATGCCGTTCACGGCGGAGCTGCTCGGCCTGCCGGGCACGCCCCCGCCGCCGGGGTCCCACGTGCTGCCGCCGGCGTCGACCGCTCCGGCGTCGACCGCTCCGGCGTCGACCGCTCGGCGGCACCGGTTCGGCGCGTACGGGCTGGTCACCGACCCGGCTGACCGGGTGCTACTGACGCTGATCGCGGAGGGCTACCCGGGCGCTGGCAGCTGGCACCTGCCCGGTGGGGGCACCGACTACGGTGAGGCGCCGGAGACGGGGCTGCTTCGCGAGTTGGTGGAGGAGTCCGGTCAGGTCGGCCGGGTCGTCGAGTTGGTCGGGGTGGACAGCCTGCACCACCCGCGGGCGGTTGGGCCGGAGGGCCACCCGTTGGACTGGCACACCGTTCGGGCCATCTACACGGTGGTGGTGGATGAGCCGACCGAGGCGCGGGTGCTGGAGCTAGCCGGGGGGTCGACCGCGCGGGCGAGCTGGTTTGCCGTCGCCGAGCTCGCGGGGCTGCGGCTCAGCGACATCGCTGCCAGGATGGTCGCCGAGCTCCGCTGACCATCCTGGTTTGGCGTTGGTCCTGGGTAGGGCGACCGGGGGAGGGGACCCTTGTTTCTCTGCAATTGGGGCATTGTGGGCGCCGAAGAATGCTCATCATGGTGGCGCGGCTGGGCTCCGGTACATTTGGGTGCGGGAGTTAACGGTGTAACGGGCGATGCGATCCGGGTTGGTAGTAAGAGGGCGGTTCGCGCGGTTTAAGGGATTTTTAAGTACCACCGGCAGCTATCGCCAAGCCCCGTTTGCCTGTGCGATGGTGTACCCCGCAAAACGGCTGCCGGGCCAAGAAGGTCCGGCACGAGACAGCCGGACGCCCCGCCGTTGCGACGGTGTGCCGATCCGGTGATGGAGGGAACGTGCCGAGAGCCCCCTGGCGCCGGCGTCGTACAACCGACAGTCCACGTCCTGCAGGGCGTCGATGGGCAGGCCCGTTGCGGCGCAGCGGCACGATCGCCCGTCAGGTGCTGTGGGTCCGGGCAGGTCGCCATGATGGTGGCCTCCGTGCCGGTGCTGACCGGCCGCTGATCGAGCGCCGGTTCCCAAAGCGCCGCTACCCGCGGTACGACGCCGAGGTGGAGGCGATCGTTCCGGTTAGCCCTGCTGTCGTCCCGGCGCCGCTGGCGGACGAGGTGGCCGCGATCGTTCCGATCAGCCCTGCTGTCGTCCCGGCGCTGCCCGTGGACGAGGTAGCGGCGATGGTTCCGGTTAGCCCTGCTGTCGTCCCGGCGCCGCCGGCGGACGGGGTGGCGGCGATCGCGACTCCGCTCCTTCCCGGTGCGCGGACGGCGGCCCGGCGGATGAAGTTCGTACTGGTCAACGGCTGCACCCTCGCCAGTCTCATCCTCGGCATGCTGGCGATCTTCCTGGCCATGCAGGGTGAGGTGCGGCCGGCGGCCCTCTGCCTGATCGCCTGCGTCGCCTGTGACGGTCTCGACGGCGCCCTCGCCCGCCGGCTCGGCGTGGCCAGCCCGTTCGGCGCCCAGATGGACTCGTTGGCCGACATGTGCTCCTTCGGCCTCGCCGCCCCGGTCGTGGTCTACGCCTCGCTGGCCGGCTCGGTGCCGCCGGCCGCCGCCGCGGTGGCCTG
This sequence comes from Salinispora cortesiana, assembly GCF_000484695.1. Lineage (GTDB taxonomy): Bacteria > Actinomycetota > Actinomycetes > Mycobacteriales > Micromonosporaceae > Micromonospora > Micromonospora cortesiana. The sequence goes on from NZ_AXVR01000001.1 coordinate 129,331, forward strand.
TGCGCTCGTCGCGTCCTGCGCCGCGATCCGCCTCGCCCGGTTCAACGTCTCGCCGAAGGACGGTCGCTTCTTCTGTGGTGTGCCCACCACGATGGCCGCCGCCATGCTGGCCCTGACTGTTGCCATCGGGCTGCCGGTGTCCGGGCTGGTCCTGCTCGGCGGGGTGGCGCTGCTCGCCTTCGCGATGGTCTCCAGCTTTCCGTACGCGAAGCTCGCTCGCCTGGTGAAACTGCCGCCTTGGGTGTGGCTGGCTCCGGTGGTCGGTGCGTTGGTCGACATCCGGCTCACCTTCGCCCTGGTCGTGGCGGGCTACCTGCTCAGCGGTCCGGTGCTCTGGCTGCGGCAGCGCCGCACCATCTGATCCGGTTTCGCGGCGGGACGCCGTGGTTTCACGGCGTCCCGCGCTTCTTCCTCCCTAGCCCGGCCCGCGGCGCGGTCAGTGCCAGCGAGCGATCACCGACGACCCACCGACGACCCGGTCGCCAGGCCCGACCAGTGGCTGTGCCGCATCGGCCGGCAGGTAGACGTCGGTGCGCGAGCCGAACCTGATCAGCCCAAAGCGCTCGCCCTTGGCGAGCAGCGACCCGATGGGCGCCCGCTGCACGATCCGCCGGGCGATCAAACCAGTACGTTGCGCCACGATCACCGTTCCGTTGATGGTGTCCAACACCGTGTACGCGGCGACATTGTGTTCCGCATCGGGCTTCATCGCGTTGGCGAAGCCGCCGTCGGTCACGAAGTAGTCGACCACCTTGCCCGCCACCGGGGAGCGGTTGACGTGGACGTCGAGCACCGACAGGAACACGGCGATCCGCAGCCACTCGCCGTCGCCGAACCGCTCGTCGGAGAGCCGTTGTACCGAGAGCACCTTGCCGTCGGCCGAGGCGACCACCGCGGACGGATCCGCTGGCACCTCCCGCTCCGGGTCCCGGAAGAAGGCGGCGACCGGTGCGGCGGCGAGGGCCGGCAGCAGCCACAGCTTCGAGGTCGGCCGGGCGGCGCGGGCCACCGCCGCCAGCCCGAGGGCGATCCCGGCAGCAGCCACCCCGTTGCTGTCGATATGCATCGTGCGGGTCAGCGGCACGCTGGAAGGCCGGTACGCCGGGGCCATCTCCACCGCCGCCGCCGCGTTGGCCGGGCTGAAGCGGAGTCGGTGCACCCGTAGCGGCGGGTTGTTGCGCAGCAGCAGGTCGCTACCGACACCGTGCAGCGCGGCCTGGCGGTCCAGCTCGTCGCTCGCGCCGCCGGTGCACCGGGTGATGGCGGGTGTGGCGACGCTCAACGTGGCTCCGTTGTCGAGGTGCTTGCGGAGCCCGTCGAGGGTGGCACGGGTCTCCCCCACCGTCCCGGTGAGCGGTTCACCGATGATCGCCACCGCTGCGGCCTCGGCCTCGGCCAGCGCGGCAACGACCCGGATCCGCTCGGCGACCCAGGGCCCCTGGGCGGCCAGGTGCTCGCGCAGCATCCCGTCGTCCGACCACCCGGCCGGCACGACGGTCAGCGTGTCGCCGGGCAACAGCGCCTCGATCGCCGCGGCGAGCACCGGGGACTCCGGGCTGGTGTCAACCAGCAGGGCAGCCTTCGGTTCGTTGATCCGGGTGAGTTCCGAGACGAGGGCACGGGCGGCGCGCTCGCCGATGCGGACCGGACCAGAGCGGCCGGTGGGAGGCACGGCGGGGGACTGGGTCATGTCGGACAGACTCCTGACGGGCTCGGGACGACGGGGCGGTGAACGGCGCGATCGGCGTCGGGTCGGCTCGGCGTCGCCCGTGGGTGGGCTGCCGGGACCGAGCCGGCAAGTGCGCAGCGGGGGCGGGCGCCATCGGCCAGCATATGCCCCGAGTCGTGCCGACCCGGCGTCGCGCTCAGTGCCGGTCCCCCTCGGCTGGCCCGGGCTCCGGCGCCGCACCGGTTGGCGGCGCCTCCGCCTCCGAAACGGCCGGGCTGCTGGGCCGGGCTGCGCGAAGCGCCCCGACCAGTCCCAGTACGCCGATCAGTAGTAGTGCTCCGGCCAGCAACCAGCCCACCGGGGGAAGAGTGAATTCGAGTAGCTGGGCGACTAGCCACCAGGCGGCAAGGAGCAGAAAGAGTAGTCCGAACAGCAGAGACACCGAGTCGGTGCGATGGGCCTTCACCGGGTTACCTCCAGCTGGCCGAAGTCGACGTGAACGAAGAGGCGCAGCGTCCCGCCGCCGGGGCCGTCCGCCCCCAGATCGGAGCTCTCGTGCAGCGAACCGGTGGAGCCGTCGCGCTTGTTGACGGGTTGGTCGAAGACGACCGCGTCGCCGACGCTGACGGTCGCGGTGACCGTGGTGTCAACGTTCGGGGGCAGTATCACGACGGCCTCTCCGGCTATGACCTCCACCGTGATCTCGCTGTGCTTCCCGGTGAAATCCACCGAGCGCAGGTCGAGCAACGAGTTGCCGACGATGTTTTCGTACCGGCTTGCGAGCTCGGCGTGGTTGGCAGGAGCCCAGTTCACCGCCGTGTTCACTGCTCGGAACCGGTCGGACTCGGCCACCGTGGCCACTCCCAGTGCGGCGGCCGTGATCAGGCCGAGCGCGATGAGCCAGCGGGCCCGGCCGAACCAGGCGCCGGCGAGTAGGCCGAGGCCGATGATAGCCAGGACCGCCGCAAAGTACGCGGACGGGCCGAGGGCGGGTACGCCGGTTAGATCGAGGACGGTCAGCAGCCCGAGGATGAGGAAGACCAGCGAGAAGGTCACCCCGCCGAGCGCGGACCGTTCCCGCGGTCGCCTCCGCTCCGGCCGGGGCGCCGGGGGTAGGGGCGCGGTCGGCGGGGCGTACGGCCCATGCGGGGCGAACGGGGGGCGGATGCCGCCGGGTGGCGCCTCGGGCGCTGTCGGTGCGTGCGGCGGCGGTGCCCAGGTCGGCCAGGGCGGCGGCGGTGTAACGGGCGGTCCGGGCCGGCCCGGACGTTCGCGGTTGAGCAGCAGCGCGCCGCTGATCAGGATCGCCGCACCGAGTAGCACGGCCCGGAACGCGTCGGTGACGATGAAGGCGAAGCTGACCGCCACCAGGATGCCGAGCACGATCACGGTGACCGGGGACATGCTGGAGCGCCCCCGGCCCAGCATCGACTCGATCGGTGAGGCGGTGTCCCCCTCGCCCGGGATGATCAGCCAGGCGGAGATGTAGACCAGGATGCCGATGCCGCCGAAGAAGCCGAGCACCGCGAGCAGCACCCGCCAGAGCACCGGATCGGTGTTCGTCGCCCGGCCGATCGCCGCGCAGACGCCGGCCAGGTAGCGGCCGTCGTGCGGACGGACCAGCCCGTACCGCGAGGTGAAGCCGCTGCCCCCGGTCGGTGGAGGGGGCGGGGGCGGCCCCCCGGGCGGTGGCGGGGGCGGGGCCCCGGGTGGGCTTCCGGGCGGTGGCGGCGCACCCGTCGGCGCCGCAGGTGGTGGTGTCGCCGCGGCTGGCTGGTGCTGGGCGGCTTCCTCGGTCATGACCTCGATCCTGCTCTCTCGTCGCCTCGTCGCCCTCCGGCGGAGACCCTGAGCTCACCCTGAGATCAGGGAAGCAGGATCTCCGGGACGCCCCCGTGGCCGAGTGGTGACCTGGCGTGTGACGATCGGAACCGGCGGCGCCTGCCGCTCGCCGGCGAACCCGCCGCGACTAGCTAGGGAGCCCCCGATCAGTGTCGTGACCAACCCCCCGCGCCTCTATCGCGCCCGCGAGCACCGGATTGCTGCTGGGGTGGCGGCGGGGATCGCCGGGCACCTTCGTATTCCGGCGCTCTGGGTCCGGGTCGCGTTCCTGATGCTGCTCGGCTTCAATGGCCTCGGGCTGTTGCTGTACGCGGCCTTCTGGGCGGTGGTGCCGCTGCGACCGGGGGACACCGCCGCCCCGCCCCGTCGGGACGTGGCTCAGCTGCTGCCGTTCGTGGCGATCGGCCTGGTGGTGCTGATCCTCCAGATGATCCTCTTTGATTCGGTGGGTGCTACCGGTGTGGCCGGTACCGCTGGCTGGCTAGTCACGATCATCGCGGTCGGGGCCGGGCTGATCTGGCACCAGTCCGCACCGCAGCGGCTACGGCAGTGGGACGGGACACTGCCGGTGCCCTGGCTGAGTGCGGTGGTGGAGGAGAGCGACCGTCGGGCGTTCGTGCTCCGATTCATCGGCGGCGGCATCCTGGTTGCGGTGGGGGTTATCGGGGTCGCGGCGGTGTACTCCCCGGCGCAGAACTTCGACGCGGTGCTCAACGGCGTGATCTTTGCCTTGGTTGGTCTGGCGGGGGTTGGGGTGGTGGCTGCGCCGGTGCTCTGGCGGACCTGGAACCAGCTCCGGTCGGAGCGGGAAGGGCGGATCCGGGAGCAGGAGCGGGCCGAACTGGCCGCCATGGTGCATGACCAGGTGCTACACACCCTCGCGTTGATCCAGCGCAACGCCAGCGACGGGAAGATGGTGACGCGGCTGGCCCGGGGGCAGGAACGCTCGCTGCGCAACTGGCTCTACCGGCCGACGGCCTCGCCGACGGAGCGCTTCGCGGCGGCGCTGGAGCAGGTGGCGGCCGAGGTGGAGGACACGTACGCGATCACGGTGGAGGCGGTGGTCGTCGGTGACCGGAAGACCGACGAGCGGGTCGGCGCGTTGGTGGCCGCCGCCCGCGAGGCGCTGGTAAACGCCGCGCGGCACGCCGGGGTGCAGATCGTCTCGCTCTACGCCGAGGTCGAACCCGAGCAGGTCAGCGTCTTCGTCCGGGATCGGGGGACGGGCTTCGACCCGGTTACGGTGGAGGACCACCGGCACGGCGTTCGGGGCTCCATCATCGGCCGGATGAAGCGACACGGTGGCCGGGCGGAGATCCGCTCCGAGCCCGGGGAGGGGACCGAGATCCGGTTGATCCTGCCGATCTCCCGCGACGGGTCCACGGCGGAGAGGAGTAGGTGATGGCGGAGCAGACACCGGGCTCAGCGGCGGAAGTGGGTGTGGCCGCGCGGCGGCTGCGGGTCTTCCTCGTTGACGATCACGCGATGTTTCGGGCCGGAGTCCGCGCCGAGCTGGGTGCGCATGTCGATGTGGTGGGCGAGGCGAGCACGGTGGGGGAGGCGGTCAGTCGGATCGCCGCCACCGAGCCCGACGTGGTGCTGCTCGACGTGCACATGCCGGAGGGGGGTGGCCGGGCGGTGCTCGAGGCCATCCGGCGCACGCACCCGCACGTGCGGTTCCTCGCGCTCAGCGTCTCGGACGCGGCCGAGGATGTGATCGGGTTGATCCGCGCCGGCGCCCGTGGCTATGTCACCAAGACGATCTCACCGGACGAGTTGGCGGCGGCGGTGCGACGGGTCGCCGAGGGCGATGCCGTCTTCAGCCCCCGGCTGGCCGGTTTCGTGTTGGACGCCTTCGCCGCTCGCCCGGACGCGCCGGTCTCCGACCCCGAGCTGGACCAGCTGACCAACCGGGAGCGGGAGGTGCTGCGTCTGCTCGCTCGGGGATACGCGTACAAGGAGATCGCCAAGGAGCTCTACATCTCGATCAAAACAGTCGAGACGCATGTGTCGAACGTGCTCCGCAAGCTCCAGATGTCCAGCCGTTACGAGTTGTCACGTTGGGCGGCGGATCGTCGGCTCGTCTGAGCCGCCCACCGGTGGTGCCGGTGGCGGCGCGGAGAGTGGCGGCGTTGGTCGTTGTCGATGCTGTTTTCGCAGCTCATACCACGCTTTCCTGGGCCCGGTGAAGCCACCTCCGGGTGGATGTACACACCGTCCCGGCCGGATATCGGGTTGATAACACGCCTTCCCGCTAGCGCGCGTCTGGTGTCACAGTGGCAGGCACCTCACACCCCCTCGTGAGCTGAGCGCCCTGAGGAGGCACTCCCAATGCGCGGGAAATTCCTGAAGGTGGCGGTCGCGGCGACCGCCACCGCTATGTTGGCCACCGCCTGTGGCACCGGCTCGGGCGACGGCGGCAGTGATGCCGGTGGCACGCTTCGCGTCTACGCGTCGGAGCCGGCGTTCCTGTTGCCGTCGAATGGCAATGACGAGCCGTCGCTCTACGTGATCCGTCAGCTCTACCGTGGTCTGGTCAAGTACAACGCCGAGACCGGTGCAGCCGAGAACGATCTGGCCGAGTCGATTGAGTCGGACGACCAGAAGCTCTGGACGATCAAGCTGAAGGACGGCTACACCTTCGACAACGGTGAGCCGGTCGACGCCGACTCCTTCATCCGCTCGTGGAACTACGCTGCTTATGGGCCGAACGCCCAGAACAACGGCTACTTCATGAAGCGCATCGCCGGTGTTGACGACGTCACGTCGAAGGACCCGGACGGTGACGGGCCGGAGAAGGCCCCGGCGCCGAAGGCCGAGACGATGTCCGGCCTGAAGAAGGTCGACGACCTGACCTTCACCGTCGAGCTCAGCGAGCCGTTCACCGGCTTCCCGACCACGGTCGGCTACGTGGGCTTCTTCCCGATGGCCGAGGCCTGCCTGGACGACGTGGATGCCTGCAACGAGACGCCGATCGGCAACGGCCCTTACAAGATCGACGGTGTCTGGGAACGGGACGTCGAGATCAACCTGGTCCGCAGCGACAGCTGGCAGGGTGAGCCGGGCAAGCCCGACGCGATCAACTACCGGATCTTCGCGGACGTGGACAGCGGCTACGCCGCGTTCCAGGCCGGTGAGCTCGACGTGATGTACACCCTGCCGCCGGCGCGCTTCAAGGACGCTAAGGCCAGCTACGGTGACCGGCTCTTCGAGCAGGCCGGTGACAGCTTCAACTACGTCGGCCTGCCGCTGTACAACGAGAACTTCCAGGACAAGCGCGTCCGTCAGGCGTTCTCGTTGGCGATCGACCGGCAGTCGATCGTGGACGCGGTCTTCGACGGCCGGTACGCCCCGGCTACCGGCTTCGTCGCGCCGAGCTTCCAGGGTGCTCGCGAGGGTGTCTGCACCTACTGCGAGAAGGACATCGAGAAGGCCAAGGCGCTGCTCGCCGAGGCCGGCGGCTGGAAGGGCGACAAGCTGGTCCTGTGGGCCAACGCGGGTGCTTCCCACGAGGCCTGGCTGCAGGCGGTCGGCGACCAGATCAAGGCGGCGCTGGGGATCGACTACGAGCTGAAGGTCAACCTGCAGTTCCCCGAGTACCTGGAGACGGCCGACAACGAGAAGTTCACCGGCCCGTTCCGGCTCGGTTGGGGCCCGGACTACCCGTACCTGGAGACCTACCTGGCTCCGGTCTACGGCACTGGTGCCGACAGCAACCACGCCACCTTCAGCAACGCCGAGTTCGACAGCCTGATCAAGCAGGGTGACTCCGCCGCGACCATCGACGAGGCGATCGCCTTCTACCAGCAGGCCGAGGACATCCTGGCTGAGGAGCTGCCGGTCATTCCGATGTTCTGGCGTAAGGAGGCGGCGATCTACAGCGAGAACGTCGACACCTTCGTCTGGAACCAGGTCGATGGTGCCGACTACGGTGCGACCTCGCTGAAGTAGAAACCGAGCTTCAGTCATCTGATCCAGCCGTAAGAAGGATGTGGCGGCAACGGTCACCCCACCAGGGTGATCGTTGTCGCCATATCAGCGCCGAGAGGAGACCCCGACATGGGGCGCTACGTCATTCGACGGTTGCTCCAGTTCATCCCGACCGTGCTGGGCACCATGTTCCTGCTCCACTACATGACCTCGCTGGCGATCCAGTTCAGCGGGAATCCGGTCCGAGCGCTCTTCGGTGACCGGACCCCGCCGCCGGCCCTGCTGCAAGCGGTTACCGAGCGACTCGGCTACGGAGACCCTTGCCTCGAGCAGAAGGGCAACCCCTGCTTCGGGCTCTTCCTCGACCGGGTGAGCGGAGTCTTCCTGCACTTTGACTTCGGCATCAACATGCGGCGGCAGGAGGTCACCGACCTGGTGGCCAACGCCCTTCCGTTCACCCTCAAGCTGCTGTTGATCGCGATCGTCTTCGAGGCCGCCGTCGGTATCGCCGCCGGCGTGTGGGCGGGTCTGCGGGGCGGCAGCTTCGCCGACAACCTGGTGAAGATCAGCACCGTCTTCGTGATCTCTGTGCCGATCTTCGTGCTCGGTGTGGTGGTACGCGAGTTCGTCGGCGTCAAGTTCGGCAACATCCTGCGTGATCAGGAGTGGATCCCCGACGTCATCGCGTACGGGTTCTTCAGCCCCGGCTTCAAGCCGGACTACCCCTTCGCCAGTCTGCTGATCCCCGGCATGGTGCTCGGCTCGGTCGCGCTCGCCACCACCGCGCGCCTGACCCGGACCAGCATCATGGAGAACATCCGCGCCGACTTCGTCCGGACCGCGCGGGCAAAGGGTCTGGCGAACAAGCGGGTCATCGGCGTGCACACGCTGCGTAACTCGCTGATTCCGGTGATCACGTACCTCGGTGTCGACATCGGTTCGGCGATGGCCGGCGCGGTGGTCACCGAGACCATCTTCAACGTGCCCGGTATCGGCCGACTGGTGACCCAGGCCGCCCGTACCGGTGAATCGCCAGTGATCATCGGCGTGGTGACCATGCTGGTGCTGGTCATCCTGCTCGTCAACCTGTTGGTCGACCTCCTGTACGCCGTGCTCGACCCGAGGATCCGCTATGAGTGACGGCACCGTGGTCAGTAACCGGTGGCCGGCGATCCCGGCGATCCGCGGCAGGGCGAAGCGAAACGAGGTGTGGACATGAGTGACGCGACGAGTGCCGGCACCGCTGTCGGCGGTGCCCCAGGTTCCGGCGACGGCCGGGCCCCGGACAAGGCGAGCAGGAGCAGCAAGGAGCGCAACGCCAGCCTGTGGGCGGATGCCCGCCGGCAGTTGGTCCGCGACCCGGTCTTCATGCTCGCCGTGCTGTACATCTTCGTGGTCAGCACGATGGCGGCCTTCCCGAAGCTCTGGACCAGTCAGGACCCCAGGGCGTGCAGCACCGACCAGTCCCGGCTCGAGCCGAGCTGGGAACATCCGTTCGGCTTTAATATTCAGGGATGCGACTACTACGCGCACGCCATTTACGGCGCTCGGCCGTCGATGGTGATCGCGATCTTGGCCACCGGGGGCATCGTGCTCTTCGGCGGCCTGATGGGACTCCTCGCCGGCTACTACGGCGGCTGGGTCGACGGGATCATTTCCCGGTTGATGGACATCTTCTTCTCGCTGCCGTTCCTGCTCGGTGCGATTGTCTTCTTGACCTTGATCAAGCAGCAGAACGTCGTGACCATCGCCCTGGTGCTGTTCCTGCTGAGCTGGCCGACGATCGCCCGGATCATCCGCGGTAGCGTCATCTCCTCGAGGGACCTGGACTACGTACAGGCCGCCAGGGCGGTCGGGGCGAGCAGCGGCCGGCTGATGTTCCGGCACATCCTGCCGAACGCGATCGCGCCGATGTTGGTGTACGCCACGATCGTGCTGGGTTCGTTCGTCGCCGCGGAGGCCACGCTGACCTTCCTCGGTATCGGGCTCCAGCCGCCGGCACAGTCCTGGGGCATCATGATCTCGGCCCACCAGGTCTACTTCCTGGAGGACCCGTGGCTGCTGCTCTTCCCCTGCGGGCTGTTGATTGGCACGGTGCTGTCCTTCATTCTCATGGGTGACGCCCTGCGCGACGCCCTCGACCCGAAGTTCCGGTGAGCGCCATGAGCACTGATGTGAACGTCAAGCTGGACACCCTGCCCGGCCTTGACTCGGATGCCCTGCCGCTTGAGGTCAAGGATCTGCACGTCGAGTTCCGCACCCGCAACGGCATCGCCCGCGCGGTCAACGGAGTCAGCTTCAGCCTGCGGGCCGGCGAGACCCGCGCGATTCTCGGTGAGTCCGGTTGCGGTAAGAGCGTCACCGCCCAGGCGATTATGGGGATCCTGGACAGCCCACCCGGGTTCGTCACCGGTGGGGAGATCCGCTACCGCGGCGTCGACCTGCTCAAGCTCCGGGAGGAGCAGCGGCGTAAGGTCCGCGCCAACCGGATCGCGATGATCTTCCAGGACGCCCTCTCCGCGCTGAACCCGGTCTTCACGGTCGGCTTCCAGCTCGGTGAGCTGTTCCGTAAGCACCGGGGGATGTCCCGGGCGGACAGCAAGGCGCGCGCTGTCGAGCTGCTCGACCTGGTCAAGATTCCGGCGGCGAAGCAGCGGGTGAACGAGTACCCGCACCAGTTCTCCGGGGGTATGCGGCAGCGCGTCATGATTGCTATGGCGTTGGCGCTCGACCCGGAGGTGTTGATCGCCGACGAGCCGACCACTGCCCTGGACGTCACCGTGCAGGCCCAGATCATGGCCCTCCTCGCCGAGTTGCAGCGGGAGCGGAACATGGGCCTGCTGCTGATCACGCACGACATGGGTGTGGTCGCCGACGTGGCGGACGAGATTTCGGTGATGTACGCCGGCCGGGTCATTGAGGAGGCTCCGGTCCGGGACATCTACGAGAGCCCGTCCCACCCGTACACCAAGGGCCTGCTGGAGTCGATTCCCCGCCTGGACCTCAAGGGGCAGGAACTCTCCGCCATCAAGGGACTGCCGCCGCTGCTGACCGACATCCCGAAGGGATGCGCGTTCAACCCCCGGTGCCGGTACGTGCAGGATGCCTGCCGTCAGGACCCGGTGCCGCCGCTGCATCAGATGTCCCCGACCCGAAGCTCCGCCTGCCACTTCTGGAAGGAGGTCAAGGCCGATGTCTGACATCGTGCTGGAGGCCCGTGACCTGGTGAAGCACTTCCCGCTGACCCAGGGGATCCTCTTCAAGCGGCAGATCGGTGCGGTACGCGCGGTCGATGGGATCAACCTGCAGCTGCACCGGGGTGAGACCCTTGGCATCGTCGGCGAGTCCGGCTGCGGCAAGTCGACCCTGGCCCGGATGCTGGTGGGGCTGGAGACCCCCACCTCCGGTGACCTGTTTGTGCAGGGCCGGAACATGGCGAAGGTCAGCGGCACCGAGCGGCGTCGCGGCCGGCGCAACATCCAGCTGGTGATGCAGGATCCGTACACGTCACTTAACCCGCGGATGACCGTCGGCGACATCATCGGCGAGCCGTTCGAGGTGCACCCCGAGGTGCTGGAGAAGCCCAAGCGGCGGGCCCGGGTTCAGGAGCTGCTGGATTTGGTCGGGCTGAACCCCGATCACATCAACCGGTACCCGCACCAGTTCTCCGGCGGCCAGCGGCAGCGCATCGGGATCGCCCGCGCGCTGGCGCTCAACCCGGAGATCATCTTGTGTGATGAGCCGGTCTCCGCCCTGGACGTGTCGATCCAGGCACAGGTGATGAACCTGTTGGAGAAGCTCCAGGACGAGTTGGGGCTGTCGTACATCTTCATCGCGCACGATCTGTCTGTGGTGCGGCACATCGCCGACCGGGTCGCGGTGATGTACCTCGGTCGGGTCGTCGAGACCGGCACCGAGGACCAGATCTACGAGAACCCCACCCACCCGTACACGCAGGCGCTGCTATCGGCGGTGCCGGTGCCGGATCCGAAGCTGCGGGGTCTGCGGGACCAGATCGTCCTAACCGGCGATGTTCCGTCGCCGGCTAACCCGCCCTCCGGCTGCCGTTTCCGGACCCGCTGCTGGAAGGCGCAGGAGATCTGCGCTCAGCGGGCGCCGGAGCTGGCCGCCCGGCAGGGTTCGGCCCACCCGAGCGCCTGTCACTTCGCCGAGGTTCGGGACGTGGTGCACGCGCAGCGGTAACAGCTCCACAGCGACCGGGGCGTTGGCCATACCTGGCCGACGCCCCGGTTCTGCTTCGCTGTCGGGCCGTTGGATCAGAGCGGGCCGCGGCCGGCGCGGAGCAGCAGGAGGGCGACCTGGGTGCCGTCCGCCCCCAGCGCGGCCCGGAAGCGTTCCAGGATCTCCTGCTCCCGAGAGAGCACCAGGCGGGTGCCGCCGGAGGCCATGCGGGTCGCGCCAACTTGCTGGGAGAGCCGTGCCCGCTCCTGCCAGAGGTCGATCAGGGTGCCGTCGATCTCGTCGATCCGTTGCCGGATATTCGCGATCTGCGCTGCGGCCAACGGCTCCTTCGTGCCGGCGTCGCGATCGACGGTGCCCTCCGCGCCACTCGTTCCGTCCGTGCTGCCGTTCTGCTCCGCCACGCCTGTCATCATCGTCGTACCCTTCGGGTGTCGGGCGCTGGTGCCCGGATCCCGAGACGAAAAGGCCCCGGGCTCGCGAGCCCGGGGCCTTTTCGTAGGTCTTTGTTGATCAGGCGCGACCTACGGCTACCGGACTCTCCGGGCCGTAGTAAAAGTAGTCGCGCTGACCGAACACGGATCCGAGTATGCCCTCTTCCGCAGCGGGCCGCAAGGAAAGCCCTGCCAGGGAGGCTGGTGTCACCGGAGGGGAGCCGGCGGGGCGGGGAGAGCGCGCCGTCGCACACGCCCGAGCTGTGGCCGAAGGGATTCGTCGGGGCGACGGCATAGACTCGCCGTGCGATGCATCCTCTCTTTGACATTCCCGTGCCCTCGTCCGCGCCCGACCCTGCTCCGCCGCGACGGCCCACTCCGGCGCGCCTTGACCCACAGGCCCTGCTGGACGGGCTGAACGGCCCGCAACGGGATGCGGTCACCCACGCCGGGTCACCGCTGCTCATCGTGGCCGGGGCTGGCTCCGGCAAGACCCGGGTGCTGACCCATCGGATCGCGTACCTGCTCGGGGAGCGACAGGTGCACCCAGGTGAGATCATCGCGATCACCTTCACGAACAAGGCCGCGGGCGAGATGAAGGAGCGGGTGGCCCAGTTGGTCGGGCCACGTGCTCGGTTGATGTGGGTCTCGACCTTCCACTCCGCGTGTGTCCGCATCTTGCGGGCCGAGCACGAGCACGCCGGTTTGAAGTCGACCTTCTCGATCTATGATGCCGACGACTCCCGTCGGCTGATGCAGCTGGTCGCCCGGGAGCTGGACCTCGATCCGAAGCGCTACCCGGCGCGGGGGCTGGCCGCCCAGGTCTCCAACCTGAAGAACGAGTTGGTTGACCCAGAGGAGTTCGCCGGTCGGGCCAAGGGGCCGAACGAGCGGGCGCTCGCCGAGGCGTACTCGCTCTATCAGCGGCGGCTCCGGGAGGCGCACGCGCTGGACTTCGACGATCTGATCATGACGACGGTGCACCTGCTCCAGTCGCATCCGCACGTCGCGGAGACCTACCGGCGTCGGTTCCGGCACGTGCTGGTGGACGAGTACCAGGACACCAACCACGCCCAGTACGTGTTGATCAAGGAGCTGGTGTCGGGCACCGACGGGCTTGAGCCGGCGGAGCTCTGCGTGGTGGGTGACGCCGACCAGTCGATCTACGCGTTTCGGGGCGCGACGATCCGCAATATTCTGGAGTTCGAGCGGGACTTCACCGATGCCCGGACGATCCTGCTGGAACAGAACTACCGCTCCACCCAGACCATCCTGAACGCGGCCAACGCCGTGATCGACCGAAACACCTCCCGTAAGCCCAAGCGGCTCTGGAGCGAGGCCGGGACCGGTGACCCGATCGTCGGCTACGTCGCCGACACCGAGCACACCGAGGCCGACTGGGTGGCCCGGGAGATCGACCGGCTCGTGGACGACGGTGACACCCGGCCTGGGGAGGTGGCGGTCTTCTACCGCACCAACGCCCAGTCCCGGGTCTTCGAGGAGGTGTTCATCCGTGTCGGCCTCCCCTACAAGGTCGTCGGCGGGGTCCGCTTCTACGAGCGGAAGGAGGTCCGGGACGCCCTGGCCTACCTGCGGGCGCTGGTCAACGAGGACGACACGGTCAGCCTTCGTCGGGTGCTGAACACTCCTCGCCGGGGCATCGGGGACCGAGCGGAGGCGTGTGTCGAGGCGCTCGCCAGCCGGGACCGGATCTCCTTCGGCGCGGCCCTGCGCCGGGCCAAGGACGCGCCGGGCATCTCCACTCGGGCGGCGAACGGCATCGCGGAGTTCATCGCGCTGCTCGACGGTGCCCGGGAGGTCGCGGAGACCAGCGCGCCCGAGGAGGTGCTGGAGGCGTTGCTGAACCGGTCGGGGTACCTGGCCGAGCTGGAGGAGAGCCTGGACCCGCAGGACGCCGGCCGGGTCGACAACCTCCAGGAGCTGGTCAGCGTGGCCCGGGAGTACACGGAGCGGGTGGAGGGCTTGGGCGCGGAGGGCGAGCGGGCCACCGTCGCCGGCTTTCTGGAGCAGGTCGCGCTGGTGGCCGACGCGGACCAGTTGCCCGCCGACGACCCGGAGCACCAGGGGGTGGTCACCCTGATGACGCTGCACACCGCCAAAGGACTGGAGTTTCCGGTGGTGTTCCTGACCGGGATGGAAGACGGGGTCTTTCCGCACGCCCGTACCTTCGGCGACAACCACGAGTTGGAGGAGGAGCGGCGCCTGGCGTACGTGGGGATCACCCGCGCCCGGCAGCGTCTCTACCTGTCCCGGGCAGTCACCCGCTCGGCGTGGGGCCAGCCGGCCTACAACGCGCCGTCCCGGTTCCTCGCGGAGTTGCCCGTGGAGTTGGTGCGCTGGGAGCGCACCGAGGGCTCGTACACCTCGTGGGCCGGCGGCGGCGGGGGCGTGGGCGGTCGCGCGGACCGGGGGCAGGGCGGCTTCACCGGGGGCACGCCGAAGGCCACGCAGCTCGCGCGTCGGCTCGGCGTTGACGGTAGCCGCCTCGCCACGGCCAGCGAGTTGCCGTCGGCACCCCCACGGGTCGCGGTCGGGGACCGGGTCAACCACCAGCGGTACGGGCTGGGTCGCGTGCTCGTGGTGGAAGGGCATGGCCCGAGCGCCCGTGCCCAGATCGACTTTGGCGACCAGACGCTCTGGCTGGTGCTCCGGCACGCACCGATCGATCGGCTCTGAGCCGACGGGCGGGTTCCGTTGCGCCGCCGCCGGCCTCGGGAGGCGCTCGGTCAGCAGGCCACGTCGATGCCGCGTTCGCGGAGGAACGGCGCCGGGTCGATCTGGTTCCACAGCTGGCCCTGATGCACCTCGAAGTGCAGGTGCGGGCCGGTGGAGTCGCCGGTGGAGCCCTCCAGGCCGATGGTGTCACCGGCGTCGACCTGGTCGCCGACGCTCACCTTCGCGGTGCTCAGGTGGGCGTAGTGGGTCAGATATCCGTTGCCATGATCGATGATGACCGAGATGCCGTACCCGTCGCCGACGTCGCCAGCCTTCGTCACGGTGCCGCCGAAGGCGGCGCGGACCGGGGTGCCGGCGGGCAGGGCGAAGTCGATGCCGGCGTGCAGGATTCCCCACCGGGGGCCGTAACAGGAGGTGATGGCGGCGTCGGCCATGGGGATGACCCAGGTCGGCGTTGACGCGGTGGTTGTCGTGGCTGTCGGCTTGGCTGTCACCTTCGGTGTCGTGCTGGCCGAGGGCTGCGCCGTGGGGCTCGCCGACGCGCTGGGGGTCGGACTGCTGCTCGCCGACTCCCGGGCGGAGCGATCGGCGCGGGCGACCGCCGCAGCGCGGGCGGCGGCCTCGGCCTGGGCGGCCGCCTCAGCCTGGGCCCGGGCCTCGGCCTGGGCTCGCAGGTCGATGTCGACGGCACCATTCGGTGTGGCGTCCTGGTCATCTCCGGTGGCCGCTGTTACCGCGACTCCGGTGAGGGCGAGTCCGGCTACCGCGGCAGCCACGGCCCGCAACACCCGGCCCCGGGTGCTGGTCGGTCGCCGGTGGCGGGCCGGCTTGGTGCTTCTGCGCGAGCGGGAGCTGTCGTTCTGCACAACGGACCTTCACTGCTCGTAGGGGGCACGTGACCTCGACATCCTGAGGTCCGCCCGGAGCCGGCCGGAGACGAGGGGCCCTTTGGGCGGGCTCGGTCCGGCGCGGTCGTCGGAGCTTTGTCAGCCCCTGTCGCGAATGGCAGCGGCAGTGATCCGGCGCTTATGTGTGCTCAGTCACACTACTGGAGGTGACCTCAAACACCCTCACCGGCGGGAGGCGCAAAAAACCGCCCGGATCCATCGATCCGGGCGGCAGTAGGGCGTGACCCTGCGTCAGGGAGTTGCTACCTCGCTGTGGAATGGCTCCATCTGGAGTTGGATGTCCACTCCGCGCTCCATCAGCCAGGGCACCGGGTCGAGCGGCTCGCCCTTGACATGGACCTCCAGGTGCAGGTGGGCGCCGTAGGAGAGGCCGGTGTTACCGACCAGGCCGAGCTGGTCGCCGGCCTTGACCTGCTGACCCTCCTGCACGCTGAGGGTGGAGGAGTGGCCGTAGATGGCCTCGCTGCCGTCGGCGTTCGCGACGATCACCGTGTATCCATATCCGCCAAACCAGCCGGCCTTGGTGACGGTGCCGTCATGGATGGAGACGTAGGGGGTGCCCTCCGGGGCGACCAGGTCCACACCGGTGTGGAGCTCTTCACCCTGAACGCCGTACGGGGAGTTGAACTCGTAGTCCTTGAGGGGGAGACACCAGACTCCCGTCTCCGCCTCCGGGTCGACCCGCTCGCCGTCCCGAGATGAGCGGTCGGCGGCGTTAGCGCGCTCCGTGGCGTCCTCGCTGAGCGCGGAGGCCGTCTTCAGTTCGTCCAGAACCGTCGGACTGACGCTCTTGGCGTCGGGAAGGGCGCTGCCGGCGAAGAGTGCGACCCCGCTGGCGCCGACGAGGGCGGTGGTGACCACTGCGGCGTAGCGGCTCCGCGGTGGGGTGGGCACGCGGCGGCGGCCGCGATATCTATCGGGCTCAGACGACAGGCGCTGGCGCACGCATACCCTCCGTTGTCGGGGTTTCGAGGCGATCGGGCGGGTCCGCGAAGCTGGATGAACTCCGCCGATCGCGTCGTCACCCGTCCATGGACCTGATGACAACCGTTGGACACGGTAGCCAACCGCCACGTCCGTCACAAGCCGCATCGCCAGATTGGTGTGATGTTCTGTCCGATTGTATCCACTATTGTCCTGGGGCTAAGCCAGTGAAGGTGTCCCCCATCTCATCCTGTTCGTCGCGTAGGGTGACCGAACGGTGGAGCCGTCCGACTTGACCAACCCCCGGGTGTTGTCCTGCTGTCCGGTGGGTGGGGGCCGAGGCTGCGGGGTGTTCGACGGCCCGGATTCCTCAGCCCGGACCGGTCGGGTTACCGTTCGTTAAGGTCAAGCCGCGGAGCCGGTGAAAGGGATGCGCAGATGAGCTCTCGTGTTCGGGTCGTCGTCGCCAAACCGGGCCTGGACGGCCATGACCGCGGCGCAAAGGTCGTCGCGCGTGCCCTCCGGGACGCCGGGATGGAGGTCATCTACACCGGTCTGCATCAGACCCCGGAACAGATCGTGGAGACCGCGATCCAGGAGGACGCCGACGCGGTCGGACTTTCCGTTCTGTCCGGGGCGCACATGACCCTTTTTCGGCGGGTGTTGGAGCTCCTTGCTGAGCGAGACGCGCGAGACATCGTCGTCTTTGGTGGGGGCATCATCCCGGACACTGATATCCCGGAACTGCAGCAGATTGGCGTAGCCAAGATTTTCACTCCGGGCGCCACCACGGGATCGATCGTGGACTGGGTTCGGCAGAACGTGGCGCAGGCCGTCGCCTGACGACCGGCCCGGAGAGTTCACGGGCCGGACAGGGGGAGAGGCCGGACGCACCCCTCACACGCCCGGCCTCTCTATGCACGATGCCCCGCCGCCACCCCTCGACCGACAGGGCATCGGCCGTCTCGTCGCCGCGCTGACCAGCGCTTCGACATCTGACTCAACGAGGCCTGACCCCCGGGGTTACGTGTCGGGGAAAACATCGTCCGGAAGGTTGACACTCGGCCAAACGATGGGTGCTGACCGGTCAGCTGTGCAAAACCGCACACCACGTACCCGCTTGGTCGTTGGTGGTGTCGACCTCGCTAGGCTGCCTTCAATGGCCTGTTACAACTGATGACAGGCGTCAAACTGTTTTCCATACGCTGGTGGCGGCGCGACGGCGCGCCGCGGAGACGGGACGGGACGCGCAATCGTGGACCTGTACGAGTACCAGGGGCGGGACCTGTTCGAGCGACACGGGTTGCCCGTGCTCGCTGGCGGCGTCGCCACGACCCCGGAGGAGGCCCGCGCGATCGCCGATCGCCTCGGCGGTCGGGTGGTTGTCAAGGCCCAGGTGAAGGTCGGCGGCCGGGGCAAGGCCGGCGGGGTGAAGCTGACCGAGGGCGCGGAGGAGACGGTGGCCCGGGCCACCGACATCCTCGGCATGGACATCAAGGGGCACACCGTCCACAAGGTCATGATCACCGTGACCGCGGACGTGGCCGAGGAGTACTACTTCTCCTACCTGCTGGACCGGGCGAACCGCACCTTCCTCTGCATCGCCAGTGTCGCCGGTGGGATGGACATCGAGCAGGTAGCCGCCGAGACGCCGGAGAAGGTCGTCAAGGCGCCGATCGACGCGAACACCGGCGTGGACGCGGCGACGGCCCGGCAGATCGTCACCCAGGCCGGTTTCCCGGCCGAGGTCGCCGACCAGGCCGTCGAGATCGCGGTAAACCTGTGGCAGGCGTTCGTCGCCGAGGACGCGACGCTGGTCGAGGTGAACCCGCTCGCCAAGACCGCCGAGGGCGGGCTGCTCCTGCTCGACGCCAAGGTCAGCCTGGACGAGAACGCGGCGTTCCGGCACCCGGACCACGAGGCACTGGTTGACCAGGCCGCGGTGGACCCCCTCGAGCAGGCCGCGAAGGAGAAGGACCTCAACTACGTCAAGCTTGACGGTGAGGTTGGCATCATCGGTAACGGCGCCGGGCTGGTCATGTCGACCCTCGACGTGGTCGCGTACGCCGGTGAGCGGTACGGCAGCGTGAAGCCGGCCAACTTCCTCGACATCGGTGGCGGTGCGAGCGCCGCGGTGATGGCCAACGGCCTCGAGATCGTGCTCTCCGACCCCGCCGTGAAGAGCGTCTTCGTCAACGTCTTCGGCGGCATCACCGCCTGCGACGCGGTCGCCAACGGCATCGTGCAGGCGCTGGCCCTGCTCGAGCAGCGGGGCGAGAAGGTCACCAAGCCGCTGGTCGTCCGCCTCGACGGCAACAATGCGGAGGCCGGTCGGGCGATTCTCGACGGCGCGAACAACCCGCTGATCCAGCGGGTCGACACGATGGATGGTGCGGCCGAGCGGGCCGCCGAGCTGGCCGCTGCGGGGGTCTGACAATGGCGATCTGGCTGACTAAGGACTCGAAGGTCATCGTGCAGGGGATGACCGGTTCCGAGGGTTCCAAGCACACTCGGCGGATGCTCGCCGCGGGGACCGACATCGTCGGTGGGGTGAACCCGCGCAAGGCGGGTACCACCGTCGACTTCGACGGCGCCCAGCTGCCGGTCTTCGCGAACGTCGCCGACGCGATGCGGGAGACCGGCGCCAACGTGACGGTCATCTTCGTGCCGCCGCAGTTCACCAAGAGTGCGGTGATCGAGGCGATCGACGCCGGCATCTCGCTCGCCGTGGTGATCACCGAGGGTGTGCCGGTGCACGACACCGCCGCCTTCTGGGCGTACAACGTGGCGCAGGGCGAGCGGACCCGAATCATCGGGCCGAACTGCCCGGGGATCGTCTCGCCGGGCGCCTCCAACGCCGGCATCATCCCGGCCGACATCACCGGCGCCGGCCGGATTGGCCTGGTCAGCAAGAGCGGCACGCTGACCTACCAGATGATGTACGAGCTGCGCGACATCGGCTTCTCCACCTGTGTCGGCATCGGCGGTGACCCGATCATCGGCACCACACACATCGATGCGCTGGCCGCGTTCGAGGACGACCCGGACACCGATGCGATCGTCATGATCGGTGAGATCGGTGGCGACGCTGAGGAGCGGGCTGCCGAGTTCATCAAGGCGAACGTCACCAAGCCGGTGGTCGGCTACATCGCTGGCTTCACCGCCCCGCCCGGGAAGACGATGGGGCACGCCGGTGCGATCATCTCCGGCTCGGCCGGCACGGCGGAGGCCAAGAAGACGGCGCTGGAAGCAGTCGGCGTCAAGGTCGGCAAGACTCCGACCGAGACGGCCCGGCTGATGCGGGAGATCATGTCCGCAGGCTGAGCCCCGGCGGCGACAGCTGGAGGGATCGGCCGTCCACGGCTGATCCCTCCAGTCGTCAACTCAGCTGAACGGATTGCTGCCGCCAATGTAGAGAAGTCCGTTGCCGATGATGTTGAGTACGCCGAAGGCGATGCCCAACCAGCCGAGCACCGGCGAATTGCCGAAGCGCCGCGCATCGCGGATCGACAGGTAGCCGAAGACGATCCCGAGGACGCCGCAGCAGAGCAAGCCGACGACGATGCCCAGTACGCCCCAGAGCGTCGTCCGGTCCTTGCCCGCCGCCGCGCTGGGCGGCGGATATGCAGCGGTCACGGCGTGCCTCCTTGCATCGGTGCCGCGCCCGCCCGGGTGCAGGGGCACGGTCAACACCTCCGGTGGTGAAGGTCCCCACTTGACACACCGGTCGGCCGCGGTGGCGTCCTGTGGCCGAGGCTAGACCGGATCGGAGGCAGGAGACGGTGGATCACGCAACTCGAACCCGCCCGGGGGGTTTATCGACCTGCCACCGCCCCCACGGCATGTCAGAGTGGACCTGATGTCCTCTGTCACCCCCGATCAGCCCGGCCGACGCGCCCGGGTGGGCGCCCGCCCACCGGGGCGACCCGGGCCGGCTCGCCGGGTCCCCGTACCACGGGCGGGTGGGCCGCCGAGTCGCCCGCCGCTGGCCGTCGCCGCGGGCGTCGCCGCTGTCGGGGCGGCGCTCACCTCCTGGTTGCCGGTGGCAGTGGTGCTCTGGTTCTTCCAGCTCAGTGAGGGTGCGTCGAGCCTGCCGGACGCGGTCCGGGTCGGGCTGGCCGGCTGGTTGCTCGGGCACGGCGTCCCGCTGACGACGAACACCGGTCCGCTCGGGCTCGCCCCGCTGGCGGTGACCCTGCTGGCCGGCTGGCGACTCATCCGGGCCGGGGTGCACGTCACCCGGGCCATCGGCGCCCGGGGCAGCAGGTCGCCAAAGCGCGCGTTCGTCGCCGCGGGGGCGGTCGGGCTCGCGTACACCATTCTTGGAGTGCTCGCCGCCCTGCTGGTCACCGGCGGGAAACTGGACGTGTCGCCGATACGGACCGGCTTGACCCTCGCCGTTGTCGCCACAGTTGCTGCCCTCGTCGGGGCGGTTCGTACGACTGGGCTCGGTGACCTGCTCGCCGCGCGGGCGCCGCTACCGCTGCGGGAGGGGATCCGGACCGGTCTGGTCGCGGCGCTTCTGCTACTCGCGGCGGGGGCCGGCGTGGCGGGGCTGGCGGTGGCGACCGGCGGTGGTGACGCGGCCGACCTGATCGCGGCCTACCACACCGGGGTGGCGGGGCAGGCCGGGATCACCCTGGTCAACCTGGCGTATGCCCCGAACGCGGCGGTATGGTCAACCAGCTACCTGCTCGGCCCCGGGTTCGCGGTTGGCACCGACACCACGGTGCAGACCAGCGAGGTGACAGTTGGGGTGCTGCCGGCTCTGCCGCTGGTCGCGGGCCTCCCCGGTGGACCGGTGGACGGCCTGGGAACGGGCCTGCTCGCGGTGCCGGTTCTGGTCGGGATGGTCGCGGGCTGGTCGTTGACCCGTCGGGTGCTTCGACTCGGCAGCAACAGAGCCCGGGAAGAGTGGGGGCCGCTGCTGCGCCCGGCGGCGCTCGCCGGCCCGGTGGCGGGCCTACTGGTGGGGGCCGCGGCGGCGGCGTCAGCCGGCCCGCTTGGTGCGGGCCGGCTGGCGGAGGTCGGACCGGTGCCGTGGCAGGTGGCGGCGGTGGCGACCGTGGTGACCGGGACCGGCGTGCTGGGTGGCGTGGTAGCGGCCCGCTTCCTGTCCCGCGGCTGACCGCGTCGAGGCGGCTAGAGGGCGAGCCCGACGAGGTTCAGGACACCCCAGCCGAGGCCCAGCAGCGCGCCGATCGCTCCGCAGATCATGCCGGCCAGGGCCTGGCCGCGATTGTCCGCGAGCCCCTGCTCGACCTTCTGCTGGCCGAGCCATCCGGTCACCGCCGCGGCGATGCCCACCGGCAGGCCGAGAAAGCAACAGGCCAGCGGGACCGACGCGATGCCGAGGATCATGGAGACCAGCCCGAGCGTGTTCTGCTTTCCCGCCGGGAACGGGTAGCCCGCGTTCGGGTACATCTGCACCCCACCGTAGGGCCCCGGGTGCGGCGCGGCGTACGGGTCCGGTGGTGGTGGGCTTGGCGGTGCGCTGGGCATGGCGTACGGGTTCACCGGCGGCGGGGGGTACGGCTGCTTCGAACCCGACGTGGCCGGTGGGGCGTACGGGTCGGCCGGTGGGGCGTACGGGTCCGCCGGTGGGGCGTACGGGTTGGCCGGTGGGGCGTACGGGTCCGCCGGTGGGGCGTACGGGTTGGCCGGTGGGGTGGACGGATCGTGTTGCGGGGCGGATGGGTCGGGCTGCATGCGTCCTCCCGGTCGATCAGCAGGAGTTCGAGGATTGGGCGGAATTCCGGGCGGCATCTCTCGCTACTCCTTTGAACAGGGTGCGACATCGGGACAACTGTCGCTACCGGTGCACGGGAGAGCGACCGGCAGCGTACCTGGTCCGGTCGCTGATTCAGCGTCGGCTTGCCGCCCAGCGGACCGGCGGCCGGGCCGCCCCGATAGGGTTGTCCGGTGCCTGAGCCCGCGTCTGCCGCCCGTATCGTCGTTCTCGTCTCCGGCTCCGGCAGTAACCTTCAGGCGTTGCTCGACGCCGGCACCGACTCCGGGTACGGGGCCCGGGTGGTCGCGGTCGGGGCGGACCGCGACGGCATCGCTGGGCTGGATCGGGCCGCGGCGGCGGGGCTACCGACCTTCGTTGAGCGGGTGAAGGACCATCCGACCCGCTCCGACTGGGACGCCGCGCTCACCGCGCGGGTCGCCGAGCACACACCGGATCTGGTCGTCTCCGCCGGCTTCCTGAAGCTGGTCGGCCCGCATTTCCTCGCCGCGTTCGGCGACCGCTATCTGAACACGCACAACACCCTGCTGCCGGCCTTCCCCGGCATGCATGGGCCCCGCGACGCGCTCGCCTACGGGGTGAAGATCACCGGGGCCACCCTCTTCTTCGTCGACGCGGGCACGGACACCGGCCCGATTGTCGCCCAGGTCGCGGTGCCGGTCCGGGACGATGACGACGAGCAGACGCTCACCGAGCGCATCAAGGAGGCCGAGCGACGCCAGCTCGTCGAGCAGGTGGGTCGCCTGGTCCGTGCAGGTTGGACGATCACCGGAAGAAAGGTCACGGTCCCGTGAGTTCCAGTCAGGACGAGCGCCGCCCGATTCGGCGGGCGCTGGTCAGCGTCTACGACAAGGCCGGTCTGGCCGAGCTGGCCCAGGCGTTGCACGACGCCGGCGTGGAGATCGTCTCGACCGGAAGCACCGCGTCGGCCATCGCCGGTGCTGGCGTGCCGGTCACCGCGGTGGACTCGGTGACCGGGTTCCCGGAGATCCTCGACGGCCGGGTCAAGACCCTGCATCCCAAGATCCACGGTGGTCTCCTCGCGGACCTGCGCAAGGAGTCACACGTGGGGCAACTCGCCGAGCATGGCATCGGGGCGATCGATCTGTTGGTGTCCAACCTGTACCCGTTCCAGGCGACTGTCGCCTCCGGGGCGGGGCAGGACGAGTGTGTCGAGCAGATTGACATCGGTGGGCCGGCGATGGTGCGGGCCGCCGCCAAGAACCACGCCTCGGTCGCCGTGGTGACCGAGGCGTCGGGCTACCCCCAACTGCTGGCGGCGGTACGGGCGGGTGGCTTCACCCTGGCGCAGCGTCGGGCGCTCGCGGCCCGGGCGTTCGCGGTGATCGCCGACTACGACGTGGCCGTCGCCGAGTGGTGCGCGCGGGAGCTGGTCGAGGAGGACGCGCCGTGGCCGGGCTTCGCCGGGCTGGCGCTGCGTCGCGACGCGGTGCTGCGGTACGGGGAGAACCCGCACCAGCCGGCCGCCCTCTACACCGACCCGTCGAGCCCGGCCGGGCTCGCCCAGGCCGAGCAGCTGCACGGCAAGGAGATGTCGTACAACAACTACGTTGACGCCGACGCCGCCTGGCGGGCCGCCAACGACTTCTCCGACCAGCCGGCGGTGGCGATCATCAAGCACGCCAACCCGTGTGGCATCGCGGTGGGCGCGGACGTCGCCGAGGCACACCGCAAGGCACACGCCTGCGATCCGGTGTCCGCCTTCGGTGGCGTGATCGCCGTGAACCGGCCTGTCGGCGTCGAGCTCGCCGGGCAGGTGGCGGAGGTGTTCACCGAGGTGGTTGTCGCCCCGGAGTTCGAACCCGACGCGCTCGAGGTGCTGCGGGGCAAGAAGAACGTGCGCCTGCTGCGCGCCCCGGCCTACGCGCCGGCGTCGGCGGAGTGGCGACCGGTCACCGGTGGGATGCTGGTGCAGGTGCGGGACCGGGTGGACGCCGCGGGTGACGACCCGGCCACCTGGCAGCTGGCGACCGGCGAGATCGCCGACGAGGCGACCCTGCGGGACCTGGCCTTCGCCTGGCGGGCGGTCCGAGCGGTGAAGAGCAACGCGATCCTCCTCGCCCGCGACGGGGCAACCGTCGGCGTGGGTATGGGGCAGGTCAATCGGGTCGACTCGGCCCGGCTGGCGGTGGAGCGGGCCGGCGCCGAACGGGCGCGCGGTGCGGTGTGCGCCTCCGACGCGTTCTTCCCGTTCGCCGACGGGCCGAAGATCCTCTTCGACGCCGGAGTGCGGGCGATCGTCCAACCCGGCGGATCGATCCGGGACGAGGAGGTCATCGAAGCTGCCAAGGCGGCCGGCGTGACCATGTACCTGACCGGCACTCGGCACTTCTTCCACTGACCGAGGTCAGGTCAGCTCCAGCCCGCCGTCGACAGTGAGCACCTGCCCGGTCAGCCAGGTGCTGGCCGGGTCGGCCAGGCGCAGAATCCAGGTGGCGACCTCTTCGGGATCACCGCGGCGACCGAGGGGGATGCGGACGGCCTCTGCTTGCTTGATCTCTTCGATGGCCGGGTCGGAGAGTCCGGCGGCGGCCAACGCCTGGCTCTCGGTTGGGCCGGGAGCCAGGGCGTTGACCCGGATGCCGTCCACCGCGAGTTCTGCCGCCCAGCTCCGGGTGAGCTGTTCGAGGGCGGCTTTGGAGGCCGCGTAGTGGGCGGCGCCGGGCAGGGGTCGGTGGCCGTAGGTACTGGAGACGTTGACGATCGATCCGCGGCTCCGGCGTAGGTGCGGTAGGGCCGCGTGCGCCAGCAGGCTGGGCGCGACGACGTTGAGGTCGAACAGGGCGGCGATGCCCGCGGCCGTGGTGTGCGCCAACGGCATGATCCTGGTAGCGCCGGCGTTGTTGACCAGCATGTCCAGTTGTCCCCAGCGGTCGACTGCGGCGTCCACCACTTCCTGCGGTGCTCCGGGGTCGTTCAGGTCGGCCGGGTGGACGGCGATCGCGGGGTGTCCGGCGGCGGTCTCCGCAAGGGCATCCTTGCGGCGGCCGACGCCCAGCACCCGGGCGCCCGCGCGGGCGAACGCGTGTGCTGTGGCGCGGCCGATGCCGGATCCGGCGCCGGTGACGACAACGACATGTGCGGTGAGATCGGTACAGGGTCTGGCGTTCACTGCCACTCCAATGTTCGACGTTCGTAAAACGTCGAACAAGGTACCATGGTCGCCATGAAGAAGGCACGACATCCCGACCCCGACGAGATCTCCCTCATCGACGTGCTGGGGGCTCTCAACGACCCCATCCGGGTCGGCCTGGTACGGGTGCTTGCCGATGGTCGCGAACGCGGGTGGGGCGAACTTCGCGTGCCGGTCGCCAAGTCCACCCTCAGCCACCACCTGCGCGTGCTCCGCGATGCGGGTATCACCCGCACCCGGCAGGAAGGCACCCGCTGCTTCGTCGAGCTCCGTGGCGGTGACCTCGACGCCCGCTTCCCCGGGCTGCTGGGCGCCGTCCTCGGCGCCGCCGATCGGGACGACGTGGGCGGCCATGTTGGCGTCGTCGGTGGCCCACCC
Source organism: Salinispora cortesiana (assembly GCF_000484695.1). GTDB lineage: Bacteria > Actinomycetota > Actinomycetes > Mycobacteriales > Micromonosporaceae > Micromonospora > Micromonospora cortesiana. The sequence continues at coordinate 155,216 of NZ_AXVR01000001.1, forward strand.
GAGGCCCGCGCAGATCGAAAGCCTGGAGCCCCGCAGATCGAAAGCTGAGGGCCTCGCAGTTCGACAGTCGGGTGCCGCGCGGATCGAAACCCTCGGGGTTGGCATCAGGGGCCCAGCCCGGCGGATCGATCCGGGAGGAGGAGGTTATCGCCGCTGCCAAGACGGCCGGCATGACCACCATGGCGGCTCTACTTTGCCCGGACAGCCCGAACAAAGCCGCCGACCGGACGGGCAGGAGGCCGGCGGTAGGGCGGCATGTCCACCCGGCCACCGATCCCGGCCGGCCCGGTCGGCGCGAGTCGCCCCGCGCCCGCCTCGCCCCGTGCATCAGGTGGGCGAGCGAGGCATCGGGTCAGGAGGACGTGTTCAGGAAGCCCTTGAGGAGCGTCGCGGTCTCGGCGGGGCGCTCAAGGCTCGGGAGGTGCCCGCCCCACGGCAGTTGTACGTGCCGGGCGTCGGAGAGGCGGTCGGCCAGGTCGATGGCGACCTGCTGGAAGTAGTCCAGATCGTGCTTGCCCGAGACGATCAGGGTGCGGGCCGTGATCGTCGACAGCTCGCAGTCCGCCTCCAGTTGGTCGTACTCCTCCTCCGCGGCGAGCTGTACGTCGTAGGCGTGCCGCTGCATGCCCCGTACCTTCTCGCGCGTCTCGTCGTCGGCGTCCGGTCCCAGCCAGGTACGTACGTTGAGCTCGACCGCGCCGTCCAGGTCGTCGGCGTCGACCAGAGCCTCCTCTTCGGCGTCGAAGGTGTCCAGCTCCGCGGTGGGCTCATGGTGGGGTGAGCCGGCGCAGAGCAGCGCCAGAGCGCTCACCCGGTTCGGCCAGCGGGCCGCGAACTCCAGGGCCACCCGGCCGCCGTAGGAGGAGCCGACGACGGCCGTCTGCTCGATGCCCAGTGCGTCCAGCAGTTCACGTACATCGTCCGCATTGTTGTTCGGCGCGTCCGGCACCGGTGTCTGCCCATAGCCCCGGAAGTCACAGCGCACCACGCGGTACCCGGCGTCCAGTAGCGACTGCCACTGCGGGTCCCACATCCGCCGGTCACACACCGAGGAATGCAGCAGGACGACCGTGTCACCGGTCCCCGCCATGTCGTGCGAGAGCAGCACCACGTGTGCTGTACCTTCCTTCTGCCAGTTTGGTACGTCGATTGGTAGTCGATTAGTGAGCGTCAAGCGTGGACGGGTGGTGGAGCCTCAGTGGCACACCCATCCGTGTGTGTCCGGCATATGGCCCTGATGGACGGCGGTGAGCGTCTCGGGTAGGGCCATGGTCACCGTGTCCGGCCGTGCCGCCGCTGATCCCCAGCTGTCGCGGGCCGTCGTGCACGATCGTACTCCGCCGATAGCTCGTGATTTCGGGTTGGGCAGGGCCAGGGCTGGCCGCAGCCGCTGCGGGTCCATGCTCGGGTGACCGGGCTGTGGGCGGTCATCCGGCACCGTGCAGGAAGCGGTGGGTGATTCTGCGGGCGTGCCGGCTGGTTGCCCAGTCGGCCTGCGGGCACGGGTACGGCGTCAGCCGCGACCACCAGGCGTGGCAACCGGTGCACATGCCGTCAGGTCCGGGTACGTGCGCGGCGAGGATCGCCTGTTCCTGCTGGTCGGCCGCCGGTCTCATCGATGGCCCCTGGTCTCACCATCGGTGCTCTGCGCCACCGTCGTCCGGGTAGGGGGCGCGGGCTGAGTCGGCTCGCGGTGCCACTGCGTGTCCCGTAGTCGTCTCGCCTGTTCGAGCAGCCGCCGCCGGGCCGCTTCCCGCTCAATCGCCTGGTGGCGCTCCCCGAGGCCAGGTGGCGGGGAAGCATCGGAGCGCCGCAGCAGCCACAGCACGAGGTAGCGCAGTTTAGACCAGATCGTCACAGGTTCCGTCTCCCTTGTCGTGATGGGAGGGCGGCGACGGCAGGCGCAGACAGAGGCGCTGTGCTCGGGTTGCTATCGCCGCCACCCAGCGGACACGGTTGACATGGCGTGAGGTTCCTGTCTTCGTGTCCTGATCGGAACGCTATGAACAGCACGTTGTGTGGTGGAACACCTACGCACCACTATCAGCCGGTGACTCCCATGCGTTCGCACAGGCCCCGCAAATCAGTGGAAATAAGACCCCGGCGCAGCAGTCCCCGCGCGATCTCTCGCGCCGCCGTTGACGACCGGGTGTGCTGCGGGCCAATCCGTTCGGCCGTCGACAGCATCCGTACCGCGTCTCGCTCGCGTTCGGCCGCGACCATTGCTCGGGCCATGTCCAGCCAGAAGTACACCTGACGTACCGCTGGCAGCTCCGCGACGGCCACCCCGCCGGCGGTCAGCAGCGCCTCATTTGGGCGACCGGTGTCGAGCTGGTAGGCCATTCGCCACAACGCCACGTTGCTCGGTCCCCATGCCAGATCCCAGCTGGTTGTCTCCCCGGTGTGTGTGGCGATCTGTGCCGCCTCGTCGAGGTGATCTTCAGCCGTGATCTGGTCCTTCAACCCAGCGAGGTGATGCGCGCGGGCCAGGTGTAGGAAGCCGAGCACGTCCAAGGCCGTCTCCGCATCACTGCCCTCCAGGTCCAACCCGGCCCGATCGCAGTACGCTCGCGCGGCACCGTACGCGCCGGTGTGCGCCGCCACCCGGGCTCGGTTCGCCGCCGCGACCCCTACCGCAACCGGATCGTCGAGCAGGTCCGCCGCCTCGGCGCACCGCTCGGCGGCCAGCCACGCGTGGGCCGGATAGCCGACGTTCAGCAGTGACCCCATCGCCACCCCGTACACCGGCAGCATCAGTTGGTACGCCGCCCGCTGATCGGTCACCTTGTGCAAGGTCGGTAGGAGGTCCACCAGCCGACGCAGCGCACCGGCGTAGTCACACCGGCCGTACAGGTCCCGCACCAACGCTGCTTCCCGAGCTACCTGCCCCACATTGGCAGCCCCGACACCGACCACCGGTGGTCCGCCGAACGGGTGCGCCATCATCGCCCGCCACACCCGTTCGGCTTCGATGCGCGCCTTCGAGCTGTCGGTCGGCGGGAGTGTATGGCTGTCCCGTGAGGTCAACAACCGAACATTCCAGGGCGGCAGCCAAATCGACCACCATGTACCGATCCGTGCGCTGCAACCCGCGCTCGATGCGTGACCATGTTGTGTGTGAGATACCCGCACGACTCGCGGCATGTCGGATGCTCCAGCCGCGCAGCTCACGTCGGGCCCGGATGCGGTCGCCCACGGACGGATCAGCAGGTATGGCTCGGCGAGGCATAGTAGTCCCCTCGAACAGCGGCTTGTGGCGGCGGGACGATGTCCTGGTCCCACTGTGTGCGCTCATCGGCTGGGGCGTCAACCGAAGTCCGCTGCCCGGATTCCTGGTGGCCGCGAGCTGGGGTGCGGTCGTCAGGAGGGGGACGCTGGCTCGCGGAGTTCGGCGAAGTGGCAGGCCGACGGGTGCGGGTCGGCGGCGCGCGGCACGGTGTCCGGGTCCTGGGTGGCGCAGACATCCTGCGCCTTCCAGCACCGGGTGCGGAACCGGCAGCCGCTCGGCGGGTTCGCCGGGCTCGGCACGTCACCGATCAGGCGGATCATGTTCTGGCTGTCCCGCTGCTCCGGGTCGGGCACCGGCACCGCCGACAGCAGTGCCTGGGTGTACGGGTGGGTGGCCCGCTGGTAGATCTCCTCCTCGGTGCCGAGCTCGACGATCCGACCCAGGTACATCACCGCGACCCGGTCGCAGATGTGCCGTACCACCGACAGGTCGTGGGCGATGAAGATGTACGAGAGACCGAGCTCGTCCTGAAGCTGCTCGAGCAGATTGATCACCTGCGCCTGGATCGAAACGTCCAGCGCGGAGACCGGCTCGTCACAGACGATGACCTCGGGGCGCAGCGCGAGCGCACGGGCGATGCCGATGCGCTGCCGCTGGCCACCGGAGAACTGGTGTGGGTACCGGTTGATGTGCTCGGGGCTGAGCCCGACCATGTCCAGCAGTTCCTGGACCCGCCGCTGCCGGCTGCCCCTGGGCGCCGCCCCCGGGTGGATCTCGAAGGGTTCACCGATGATGTCGCCGACGGTCATCCGCGGATTCAGCGAGGTGTAGGGATCCTGGAGGACCATCTGCATGTTGCGGCGGAGCCGGCGCAACTCCCCGCCACGGGCGGCGAAGAGGTCCCGCCCCTCCAGGGTCGCCGCTCCGGAGGTCGGCATCTCCAGCCGCATCAGCAGCCGGGCCAGGGTGGACTTGCCGCAGCCGGACTCGCCGACGATGCCGAGGGTTTCCCCGCGGCGCAGGTCGAAGCTGACCCCGTCCACGGCGCGGACCGCGCCGATCTGGCGCTGGAAGATGACGCCCCGGGTGATCGGGAAGTGTTTGACCAGGTTTTCGACGGCGAGGATCGGCTCGCCGCGTACCTTCTTCGGCGGGCTAGCGGGCGCGGTCATCGCGGACCTCCTGCGCGAAGTGGCACGCGCTGGTCCGGCCGTCGCCGAGGACCAGGTCGTGCGGTACGACGTCCACGCAGACCTGCTGGACGTATGGGCATCGGGGGTGGAAGGGGCAGCCGGAGGGGATCCGCATCAGGTTCGGCGGCAGGCCCCGGATGGTCGACAGCTGTTGGCCCTGGAAGTCCAGCCGCGGGATCGACTTCAACAACCCCTTGGTGTACGGGTGGGCGGGTGCCTTGTACAGCGACCGGACGTCGGCGTGTTCGACGATCCGCCCGGCGTACATGACGGCGATCCGGTCGGCGACGCCGGCTACCACGCCGAGGTCGTGAGTGATCAGGATCATCGCCATGCGGAGGTCTCGGCGCAGGTCGGACAAAAGGTCCATGATCTGGGCCTGCACGGTCACGTCCAGCGCGGTGGTCGGCTCGTCGGCGATGAGGACCTTCGGGTTCAGCGCCAACGCCATGGCGATCATGACCCGTTGCCGCATGCCGCCGGAGAACTGGTGCGGGTAGTCGCCGAGTCGGCTGGCCGCAGCCGGGATCTTGACCAGCTCCATCAGCTCGATCGCCCGCCGGCGGGCGTCGCCGCGGGACATCCCAGCCCGTTGGCGCAGCGTCTCGCCGATCTGCCAGCCGACCGGGAAGGTCGGGTTCAGCGCGGAGAGGGCATCCTGGAAGATCATGGAGATCTCGGTACCGCGTACCTGCCGGCGTTGCTCCTCGGACTGGGTGAGCAGGTCGCGTCCCTGGTAGCGGATCTGCCCGGAGCGGATCACCGCGGGCGGGGTGTCCAGGATGCCCATGATCGCTTGGGCGGTGACTGACTTGCCGGAGCCCGATTCGCCGAGTACGGCGAGGGTCTCCCCGGCGTCCAGGTGGTACGAGACACCGTTGATCACCTTCGCCACACCTTCGCCGGTGCGGAACTCGACGTGCAGGTCCCGTACCTCGAGCAGGTGGCCGCCCTCCGGGGTGGGGGAGGCGGGCGTGGGTTGGACGGCGGACTGGGACACAGGGTCTGCCTTTCGCTCGCTGCCACGAGTGGGCCGGTTCCGGCGCATGGGGCTCACCGGAGTTTCGGGTCGAAGGCGTCTCGGATCGCGTCGCCGAGCATGATGAACGCCAGCACGGTCAGCGCGAGGAAGGTCGATGGGACGATCAGCGGGGTGGCCGACTCCCGCATGTGCACCCGACCGTTGTTGATGTCGATGCCCCAGGAGATTGTGGGCGCCTTGAGCCCGATGCCGAGGAAGGAGAGCGTCGCCTCGGCCGCGATGAACGACCCGAGCGCGATGGTCAGCACCACGATGGCGGGAGCGAGGGTGTTGGGCAGGATGTGTCGCCACATGATCCGGCTGTTGCTCGCGCCGAGCATCCGGGCGGCGGAGACGTAGTCCTGCTCCTTCGCGGTGATCACCGACGAGCGGACCACCCGGGCCGTCGTGGTCCAGCCGAGCACCGCCAGGACGAAGATGACCGCCGCGATCCGGATCGTCGCGCTGTCGCTGGCGACTCGTTTGAGCAGCACGATCGCGGCGAGCAGCAGCGGGATACCGAGCACGATGTCGATTACCCGGGAGAGGATGGCGTCGATCCACCGGCCGAAGTACCCGGCGAGCATGCCGACGGTGAGCGCGATCAGCCCGGTGAGCACCGCCGACAGGGCGCCGACCAGGAGTGAGGCGCGGGCACCGTAGACCGCCCGGGCATAAGTGTTGCAGCCCTGGAAGTCGTACCCGAAGATGGCTCCACCGGCGGGGCCGGCGTGCTGCCGGGAGAGTAGGCAGTCGGCCGGGTCGGCGGCGGTAAACAGCGCGGGCACGGCGGCCATCGCGGTGACCACCAGGACCAGGGCGGAGCTGATCCAGAAGATTGGCTTTCGCCGTAGGTCTCGCCAGGCGTCGCCGGCGAGGCTGCGCGGTCGGCCGGGGGCGACGGAGGTGCCGCCGACCTGGTTCGGCGCGTTCGGCTCGCCGGAGGGACCGCGCCGGGCATTCGGGTCCTCCGACCCGGCCACCGTCTGGAAATCACTCATAACGGATCCTCGGGTCGAGTACGGCGTAGAGCACGTCCACCACCAGGTTGGCGATGAGGTAGACCACGACCAGCACGCTGACGATCCCCACCACCAACGGACCGTCCTCGGTACGGATGGCACGGAAGAGGTTGAAACCGACCCCGGGAATGTTGAACACCCCTTCGGTGATGATCGCGCCGCCCATCAGGTTGCCTAACTCGACGCCGAGGAAGGTGACCACCGGGATGAGCGAGTTACGCAGCACGTGGATGCCGACGATCCGTCGCTTGACCAGGCCCTTCGACCGGGCGGTGCGGACGTAGTCGGCGCGCAGGTTTTCGGCCACCGAGGTCCGGGTCAGCCGCAGCGCGGTGGCCAGGGAGAGGGAGCCGAGGACGATCCCGGGCAGCAGGAGCGCGTAGAAGTCGGGGTCGGCGCCGGCCGTGGGTGGGAAGAGCTGCCACCGGACGCCGAGGAGGTACTGCGCGATGGGTGCCAGCACGATGGTCGGCACGGCGAGCACGACCAGGGTCAGCAGCAGCGTCGAGTTGTCGAAGATGCTGGCTCGCCGAATGCCGGCGAGCACACCGGCGGTGACCCCGACGAGCACGGTGACCGTCATCGCGATCAGGGCCAGCTTGATCGTCACCGGCCAGGCGGCGGCGAGGATGTCGCCGATCTGCCGCCCGGTGAGGGACTCGCCGAGGTCGCCCTGGAGCAGGTTCCGGATGTAGTCGAAGTAGCGGTAGAAGAAGCCGTCGATACCGGTCCGGTCCAGGTGGAACTTCTCCGTCAGGTATGCCCGTTGGGCTTCGGTCACCGGGCGTTCGCCGGCGAGCGCCTGGATGGGGTCACCCTGACCGGCGAACATCAGCGCGTAGACGATCAGCGTGGTCCCGAAGAAGGCGAGGACCATCTGGAGTAGTCGTCGCAGAATAAAGCGGACCATACTAGGCAGTCTCTCTGAAAAAGGGCGAAGGGGAGGCGTGGTCGGGTCACCAGCTACCCGGTGACCCGACCACGCCGCTCGTTACGGAATTACTGGACTGCCTCGATCTTGAGCAGGTCGACTCGGTTGAAGAGGTCCAACTCCACGTTCGTGACCTTGCTCGAGTGCCCGAAGACGTTCTGGCCGTAGCGCAGCGGGATCACTGGCATGTCCTCGGCCAGCAGCTCCTCGGCCTGCTGGTACTTCGCGATCGCCTCCTCCTCGGAGGCTGCCGCCGTGCCCTCGGCGACCAGCTTGTCGAACTCGGGGTTCTCGTAGCCGTAGAAGTTCGACGAGCCGTTGCTGCTGTACAGCGGGCCGAGGTAGTTCTCCATGGACGGGTAGTCCATGACCCAACCCATCCGGAACAGGCCGACCGGCTGCTCCGCCTTGACCTTCGTCAGCAGGTCGGAGAACTTCGGCTCGGCGCTGCCGACGCACGCCACATCCAGGTTCGCCTTGAGCTGGTTGCAGGTGGCGTCGACCCAGTCCTTGTGGCCGCCGTCGCCGTTGTACGAGATCTCGATCTGGCTCGGGCCGCCCGCGCTCTCGTAGAGCGCCTTGGCCTTGGCCGGGTCGAAGGTGCCGGCGTCGCCGATGGTGTTCTCGCGGTAGCCCGCGACAACCGGGGAGACGAACGAGCGGGCCGGAGTCTGCGAGTCCTTGAAGACCGCCTTCGTGATCTCCTCCCGGTCGATCGCCATCGAGATCGCCTTCCGCGCGTCCGGGTTGCTGAACTCCTCCTGGTAGGTCGGGAAGGAGAGGAACTGGAAGGACGATCCGGGGCTGGTCTGGAACCGGTCCCCCAGGTCGGTGGGGGCGGTCGACAGGTTCTCGGTCGGAATCGCCTTGATCACGTCGAGGTTGTCCGAGAGGACATCCGCGTACGCGGCGGCGGGCTGCTGGTAGATCCGGAACTCGACGCCCGCCACCTTCGGCTGCTCGCCGGGGAAGGCGTCGTACCGCTCGACCTCGACCCGGGCGTCGTGCTGCCAGGTGCCCTTCATCTTGAACGGGCCCTGACCGATCGGTGCCTGCTCGTAGCCCTCGTCGAGCACGCCCGGCTCCGAGAACGCGGCCTTCGGCAGCGGGTAGAAGGCGTTGTACCCGAGCATGGTCCGGAAACCGGAGTACGGCGCGGACAGGGTGACGTTGAAGGTCAGGTCATCAACCTTCTCCAGGCCGGACAGCGTCTGCGCCGTCGGGGTCTCGCCCTGAAGGTCCTCGTACCCGGCGATCTTCTCGAAGAAGTAGCTCGAGCCCTGGCCGTTCGGGGCGTAGGCGCCGTAGTTCCAGGCGTCGATGTAGTTGTCGGCGGTGACCGGCTCGCCGTTGTGGAAGGTGTAGCCGTCCTTGAGTTTGATCGTCCAGGTGATGTTGTCCTCGGAGGTCACCGACTCGGCTGCCACCTCGTACGCCTGGTTGGCGTCGTCGTAGTCGACCAGCGGGCTGAACAGGGCGGCGAGCACCTGCGAGCCACTGGTCTCGTTGGTGTTGGTCGGAACCAGGTGCTGCGGCTCGGCGATCTCGATCCGCACGGCCGCGTTGGGGTCGGTCCCGCCGGAACCACCGCTGCCGGAGCCGCAGGCCGTCAGGCCCAGGGTCACCGCGAGCGGGAGGGCCGTCCAGGCGGCGAGTCTACGAACGCGCATGAAGCCTCCTCATCCTCACGCTGCGCAGGACCCGACGTTGGGTAACGCTGCGCAACGATCGGCAACGGTAGGTCACCGGTTGGCGATCGACAACGAAAGGGTTGCGAAGTCGTAACGGAGGGTGGGGTTGGGCCTTGTTGGGGGTGCCCCTCCGTGCTATAGATTCCGCTGTTGACCTGCGCCTTTGGCTCACCGAATTGGTGGATTTGTCGGGGTGTGTCGACCCGTAACGGCGACTCCGAACCCGCCGTCGCCGACCGTCCGGCGTGCCCCCGACCGTCCGGCGTGCCCCCGACCGCGATTGGGTGTCTGGTTCTTGGGCCAACATGCGTTACTCAGAGTGACTTATTGCACGCGGCTGGCGGGCCTGGTGTCCCCGGTCACAGCAGCGCCGGCCGTGGGCTGCCCGGGTCGTCGGCTCCGCACCGGGTCGGCGTGAGACGATCTGGAGGTGACGGCGACGCTTCTGGACGGCAAGGCGACCGCAGCCGAGATCAAGGACGAGCTGCGGGTGCGGGTGAAGGCTCTGGCGGAACGGGGTGTCACCCCCGGGCTCGGCACCGTCCTGGTCGGCGGCGATCCCGGCTCCCAGGCGTACGTCAACGGCAAGCACCGGGACTGCGCCGAGGTCGGCGTCGCCTCGCTCCGTCGGGAGCTTCCGGCCGACGCCACGCAGGAGCAGGTGGACGCCGTACTGGCCGACCTGAACGCCGACCCGGCCTGTCACGGCTACATCGTGCAGCTGCCGCTCCCCGGCCACCTGGACACCCAGCGGGTGCTGGAGCTGATCGACCCGGACAAGGACGCCGACGGTCTGCACCCGGTCAACCTGGGCCGGCTGGTGCTCGGCTACCCGGGGCCGCTGCCCTGCACCCCGCGCGGGATCGTCGAGCTGCTTCGCCGGCACGACGTGGCGCTGCGAGGTGCCCGGGTCGTCGTGGTCGGTCGGGGTAACACGGTCGGCCGCCCGCTCGGGCTGCTGCTCACCCGGCGCAGCGAGAACGCGACCGTCACCCTTTGCCACACCGGCACGCTCGACCTCACCGCGCACACCCGGGCCGCGGACATCGTGATCGTCGCGGCCGGCGTGCCGGGGCTGCTCACCGCCGACATGATCACGCCGGGTGCGGTCGTGGTGGATGTCGGGATCACCCGGGTGGTCGGCCCCGACGGTAAGGGCCGCTACACCGGCGACGTGGATCCCGGCGTCGCCGAGGTGGCCGGGGCCCTGGTCCCGATGCCCGGTGGAGTGGGGCCGATGACCCGCGCGATGCTGCTGACCAACGTCGTGGAGCGGGCCGAGCGCGGCTGAAGTCCCGCAGCGGCACCGAAGCGCACCCATCGGGGTCATAACCGTCCGCCCCTGACCGGATCGGTGTCAGGATGGCTGATACGGTCCGGAAAAACCGACTGGTATCAGGGAGTGGGACGTCAATGGGTAAGAAGGTCACTGTCGTCGGGGCCGGCTTCTACGGCTCCACCACCGCGCAGCGTCTGGCCGAGTACGACGTCTTCGGCACCGTCGTGATCACGGACATCGTGGAGGGCAAGCCGGCGGGTCTCGCCCTGGACCTCAACCAGTCCCGGGCGATCGAGGGCTTCGAGACCAAGCTGGTTGGCGTGACCACCGGCCCCAACGGCGAGGGCTACGAGGCCATCGAGGGCTCGGATGTCGTCGTTGTCACCGCCGGCCTGCCGCGCAAGCCGGGCATGAGCCGGATGGACCTGCTGGAGACCAACGCCAAGATTGTCCGGCAGGTCGCCGAGAACGTCGCCAAGTACGCGCCGAACGCCGTCGTGATCGTGGTCTCCAACCCGCTCGACGAGATGACCGCGCTGGCCCAGATCGCCACCCAGTTCCCGCACAACCGGGTGCTCGGCCAGGCCGGCATGCTGGACACCGCGCGGTTCACCAACTTCGTGGCCGAGGCACTCGACGTGCCGGTGGCGTCGGTGCGGACGCTGACGCTGGGCTCGCACGGGGACACCATGGTCCCGGTGCCGTCGAAGAGCAGCGTGGCCGGCAAGCCGCTGCGCGAGGCGATGCCCGCCGAGCAGATCGAGGAGCTGGTGGTCAAGACCCGTAACGGTGGCGCCGAGGTGGTGGCGCTGCTCAAGACCGGCTCGGCCTACTACGCCCCGTCGGCCGCCGCCGCCCGGATGGCGAAGGCCGTCGCCGAGGACTCCGGCGAGGTCCTGCCGGTCTGCGCCTGGGTGGACGGGGAGTACGGCATCTCCGGCGTCTACCTCGGGGTGGAGGCGGAGATCGGCGCGCAGGGTATCCGGCGGGTCGTCGAGACCGACCTGGACGCCGATGAGCTGGCCGCCCTGAAGGAGGCCGCCGAGGCGGTTCGCGCCAAGCAGAGCGACGTCGCCAGCATGTGATCGACCGACGGCAGTGCCCCGTGGTCACCCGGCCGCGGGGCCGCCGTCCCCCTCGCCGAGGGGTTCGGGCCCCGGGAATGAGGCCGGCTGGGGAGACCGGGATTGTTTGCAGTACGCTCGTACTGCTTGAGCATGTGTCCCCCGAGAGGAGCGCCGGCCGATGGCGAAGATCAAGGTAAACAACCCGGTCGTAGAGCTCGACGGCGACGAGATGACCCGGATCATCTGGAAGCAGATCCGGGAGCAGCTGATCCTGCCCTACCTCGACGTCGACCTGCGTTACTACGACCTCTCGATCCAGCACCGGGACGAGACCGACGACCAGGCCACCGTTGACGCCGCCAACGCGATCAAGGAGCACGGCGTCGGCGTCAAGTGCGCCACGATCACTCCGGACGAGGCGCGGGTCGAGGAGTTCGGCCTGAAGAAGATGTGGCGGTCGCCGAACGGCACCATCCGCAACATCCTCGGCGGCGTCGTCTTCCGTGAGCCGATCATCATGTCCAACGTGCCGCGGCTGGTGCCCGGTTGGACGAAGCCGATCATCATCGGCCGGCACGCCCACGGCGACCAGTACAAGGCCAGCGACTTCGTCGTCCCCGGGCCCGGCAAGGTCACCATCACCTATACCCCGACCGACGGCACCCAGCCGGTCGAGATGGAGATCGCCAACTTCCCCGGTGGCGGCGTCGCCATGGGCATGTACAACTTCGACGAGTCGATCCGGGACTTCGCCCGCGCCTCCATGCGGTACGGCCTCGACCGGGGCTACCCGGTCTACCTGTCGACCAAGAACACCATCCTCAAGGCGTACGACGGCCGGTTCAAGGACATCTTCGCCGAGGTCTACGAGGCCGAGTTCAAGGCCGACTTCGAGGCGGCCGGCATCAGCTATGAGCACCGGCTGATCGACGACATGGTCGCCGCGGCGCTCAAGTGGGAGGGCGGCTTCGTCTGGGCCTGCAAGAACTACGACGGTGACGTGCAGTCCGACACCGTCGCGCAGGGCTTCGGCTCGCTCGGCCTGATGACCTCCGTGCTGATGACCCCCGACGGCCGCACCGTCGAGGCCGAGGCCGCGCACGGTACCGTCACCCGGCACTACCGGCAGTACCAGAAGGGCGAGAAGACCTCGACCAACCCCATCGCCTCGATCTATGCCTGGACCCGGGGCCTGGCCCACCGGGGCAAGCTGGACGGCACCCCGGCGGTTGTCGAGTTCGCCAACACTCTGGAGAAGGTCATCATCGAGACCGTCGAGGGCGGCCAGATGACCAAGGACCTCGCGCTGCTCATCTCGCGGGACGCCCCGTGGCTGACCACCGACGAGTTCATGAACGCGCTGGACGAGAACCTGGCCCGCAAGCTCGCCTGACTCCGACCGGCGGGGCCGCCGACTACCGGTGAGGTAATCGGCGGGCGGGTTCGAGCCGGCGGGTGGCGCGACTTTCTTCGGCGCGCCTCGTTGACCCAGATGGACGAGATGCCAGTCGCGTCCAGGAAGGTTGACCACGGTCGCCCGCGACGTGCGCCGCCCGTCAGCTTTCCCGGCTGTCACGCACAGCCAGCCGTCCCTTCCCAGCGGGGGGCCCTGTCCCGGGCCCCCCGCGCCCCGGTCCCCTGCCGTGGAACGGCGCGACCGGAGGGTGGTTACACGCTCGGGTGGCGGGGTTCGACCCAGCCCGTCTCGGCCAGCTGGTGCAGGACCTCCTGCACCGCATCCTCCACTGACAGGTCGGTCGTGTCGAGCGTCAGGTCGGCGTCGGTCGGCTTCTCGTACGGGTCGTCCACTCCGGTCATCCCGGTCAGCAGACCGGCGCGGGCGCGCGCGTACAGGCCCTTCCGGTCCCGTTGCTCGCAGATCTCCAGCGGGGTGGAGACGTGGATCAGCAGGAAGCCCGCCCCAGTGGCCAGCGTCATCTTCCGAGCGGCGGCCCGCGCCTGCTCGTAGGGGGCGATCGGGCAGCAGATCGCCACTCCCCGGTGCCGGGCGATCTCGGCGGCCACCCAGCTGATCCGGCGGACGTTCGCGTCCCGATCGGCCTTGCTGAAGCCGAGCCCAGCGGACAGCTCCCGGCGCACGATATCGCCGTCGAGCAGGGTGACCGTCCGTTCGCCCTGCTCCCGGAGGGCATCGGCGAGACCGCGGGCGATGGTGGACTTGCCGGAGCCGGAGAGGCCGGTCAGGAAGATGACCAAGCCTCGGTAGCGGCGGGGTGGGCGGGCGTGCACCAACTCCTTCGCCACCGCCGGCGGAGTGTGCCACTCCGGCAGCGGGAATCCGCGGTCCAGCAGGTCGTCGATCTCGGCCTGGGTCAGCGCCTGCCGCCGGTTGCGCGGTGGGATGTCCTCCCGCCACCGCCACTGCCCATCGCGGTTGTCGTAGGCCAACTCCCGCGGGACCAGCACCCGCAACCCGGCCCCGGAGAGCATCTCGCCGGTGGAGAGCAGATGGGTCACCCCGTACGCCGCCGAGACCCGCGCCCGGAGCAGTGCGTCGCTGATCTCCTCGCGGCGACGGGGCAGCGGAACGGCGATCAGCGTCGCCGGCGGCATCCGGTCCCGGGCGGCGAAGACGCTGCGAACCAGGGCCTCCGGCGGCAGCTCGCCGCCGTCCTCACCGATCGGGATCAGCACCAGCAGGTGGGCGCCGAGGGTACGGGTCGCGTGGGCGATCTGGGCGAGTTGCGGTCGGTGTAGCGGCCGGTCGGCGACCACCCCGAGCACCCGGCCGGGTGGCAGTAGCGAGCGGATCTCCGCCGGGGTGCGGCGTAGCCGCTGGAACGGGCCGTGCCCGCCGTCGCCGAGCCGGCGCACCGGACCACCGACCCCCGTCACCCCGTCGCGGACCGGCCACGCGTCGGCAACCTCCAGCGCGGCCATCGGGGCCCCCTCACCGTCGGTCAGCACCAACGTGCGGCGGGCCGGATCCCGGATGTCGAGCCGCTCGGCGAGGGCCGCCGGCACCTGGAGCGTCACCGGCACCGACCAGGAAGCACCGTCGGTGAGCCGGCCCCGCCGACTCACCGAGACCAGGTCGGCGCGGGTCATGAAGCCGGTCAACGGGGTGTATGCCCCGGTGAGAAGCAGCTCCAGGTCGGCCAGTTCACCCGGGCGGGGCGAGTACGCCGGCGCGTCCCGCAGCACCTCGTCGGGCGGCACCCAACCGTTACTCATGAACCCCCCAAATCACTGTTCGGCACTAGTTTCTCAGCCGACCGGGGGATCGGTCGAGTGCCACTCCAGGAGATGGGGGCGCGGCCGGACTTCAGGCAGTGGCCAAGGGAGCCGCACCGAACGACACCGCGAACCGTTTGCACCAGATTGACACGCTGGTCAGCTTGTCCAGGTCCACCTCGGCTGGGATGTCATACCCCTGGTCACCGCGGTTGCCCTTGAGTCGGCCCAACTCGACCCAGTGGCCGTCGTCGAACACATGCCACCCGGCTTCGCCGGCCCGGACTGGCTGATCGGTCAACCACACCCGCAGGTCGGGGCCGTTGGAGGTGGCCAGGCCGACCAGTTCCAGCCGCAGCTTGCCGTCGGCGGTGCGGATGATCCGGGCGGTGCCGCTGGTGTCGTGTTCGTGGGTGATGAACTCGCCGCTGCGGACGATCGTCGGGCCGGCGTCCGGGTCGGTGTCTTCGTCTGGTGCGGAGCCGTCGTCCGAAGCGGAGCCGTCGTCTGATGTGGAGTCGGCGGGCGATGGCGGCGCTTCGCTGGCCACGACCGCCAGCTCCTCGTTCACCTCGATGTCGGTGACCAGCTTCCACGGCTGGAACCAGTAGAGACCGAAGGCGGTGCCGGCGGCGAGAACGGTGACCGCGACCCAGGTGAGCGGGGCGCGCAGCAGTCTTGAAGCCATGCGTCCAGTCTGCCGGCGGGGGCCGGTAGGGGAATTACCGGAGCCTTACAGCTGCCGCCCCCTACGGGAATGATCAGGGGCGCGTCGGGTGCCGAAAGCGGGCGGCGCCTGCCTAGGCTGGGCGCGTGGCACTCATCGCGACCGAGTCGCTGACCAAAACCTACCGGGGTGGGGTCACCGCGCTGGCCGATCTGACCGTCGTGGTCGAGCCCGGCATCGTCGGTCTCGTCGGCGCGAACGGCGCCGGCAAGTCCACCCTGATCAAGATCATGCTCGGCCTCCTCCCGCCGACCAACGGGCAGGTTCGGGTCCTCGGCCTGGATCCGACCACCCAGCCCGACCAGGTGCGTGCGCGCGTCGGCTACATGCCCGAGCACGAGGCTCTTCCACCCGACCTCTCCGCCGCCGAGTTCGTTACCCACCTCGGCCGGGTCAGCGGCCTGCCGCGGACGGTGGCCCGCGAGCGGGCCAGCGAGGCGCTGCGACACGTCGGGCTCTACGAGGAGCGCTACCGTCCGGTCGGCGGCTACTCGACCGGCATGAAGCAGCGGGTGAAGCTCGCTCAGGCCCTGGTGCACGACCCGGACCTGCTGCTGCTCGACGAGCCCACCAACGGGCTCGACCCGGCCGGGCGGGATGCGATGCTCGCCCTGATCCACCGGATCGGCACCGAGTTCGGCATCTCGGTGGTGGTCTGCTCACACCTGCTCGGCGAGGTCGAGCGGATCTGCGACACGCTGGTCGCCATCGATGGTGGCCGGCTGCTGCGGGCCGACCGGATCGATGCTATGACCTCGGCCACCGACGTGCTCGCCGTGGAGGTCAGCGAGGGCACCGAGGAACTGGCCGCCCGCCTGTCCGCACTGCGGCTGCCGGTCCGCCGAGACGGCCGTCTGCTCCTCGTGGAGCTGGCCGATGACGACACCTACGATCAGATCCTCGGCGCGGTCGCCGAGCTGGACCTGCCGCTGCACCGGTTGGACCAGCGTCGCCACCGGGTGGCCGAGCTGTTCGCCACGAGGGAGCCCAGCCATGTCTGAGTCGACCGGAGTCATTCACGACATCGGCTACCAGCGCTACATGGGCCCCCGCCTCGGCCGAGCTCCGGTGTTCGGCGCGCTCTACCTGCACGGGCTGCGCACGGTTTTCGGCTTCGGCCGCAGCGCCAAGGCGAAGATCTTCCCCTGGCTGGTGGTGGGCATCGTGATCGTGGTCGCCGCCGTGGTCGCCGCCGTCCGGAGCCAGATCGGTCAGGTGGTAATCACATATGCCCAGTTCGCCGACACGATGAGCTGGCTGATCATCTTTTTCGTCGCCGTCGCCGCCCCCGAACTGGTCAGTCGCGATCTGCGTAGCGGAGTGCTGCCGCTGTACTTCTCCCGGCCGCTGGCCCGGTCGGACTATCCGCTGGCCAAGCTCCTCGCCCTGGTCACCGCGCTCTGGTTGTTGCTCGGCGGGCCGCAGCTGGTGATGTTCCTCGGCGCCGCCTTCACCCTCGGGGAGGGGCCGCGGGGGGTCTGGAACGAGCTGCTCGACCTGCTGCCGGGCCTGCTCTACGCCGGTCTCTGGGCAGCGGTCTTCGGCGCGATCGGCCTGTTGATCGCCGCGTTGACCGGAAAGCGGGCGTTCGCCGCCGGCGGGATCGTCGCGGTCTTCCTGATGACCACGCCGATCGTCGGCATCCTCGCCATCCTGCCCTCGCAGACAATCAATGAGCTGGCCTTCCTCGCCTCCCCGATGACCATGGTCAACGGCGTGGGCACCTGGGCGCTCGGGGACCTGCTCTTCGAGGGCGGGGATGGGTTGCCCATCGGTGGGTTCGGCCCGCTCTACGCCCTCGCGGCCGTGCTGCTCGTGGCCGGCTGTGTCGTCCTCCTGTTGGCCCGCTACCGGAAGGTGGCCACCCGATGAGCGTGACCAGTGTGGAGCCGAGGTCGACGCCCGCGCCCACGGGCAGCCGGCTGGAGCTGGCGGGCGTCTCCCGCTGGTACGGCAACGTGGTCGCCGTCAACGATGTCAGCATGAGCCTGGGTCCGGGGGTCACCGGGCTGCTCGGGCCCAACGGTGCGGGCAAGACGACGCTGCTGCACATGATGGCCGGCTTCCTCGCGCCGTCGCGTGGCGCGGTGACCCTGGACGGGGCGCCCACCTGGCGAAATCCCGAGGTCTACCGGCGACTGGGCCTGGTCAGTGAACGGGAGGCGGTGCACACCTTCCTCACCGCGTACGAGTTCGTGCTGGCTAGTGCACGGCTGCACCGGCTACCGGAACCCGCGGAGGCCGCTCGCCGGGCAATCGCCCTGGTCGAGCTGGAGGGGGCGCAGTCCCGCCGGATCGGCACGTACTCCAAGGGCATGCGACAGCGGGCGCGGGTGGCGGCGGCCCTGGTCCATGACCCGCAGGTGCTGCTGCTCGACGAGCCGTTCAACGGGATGGACCCACGACAGCGGCTACACATGATGGACCTGCTGCACCGCCTCGGCGGCGCCGGGCGCACCATCCTGTTCAGCTCGCACATCCTGGAGGAGGTCGAGCAGCTCTCCGGCACGGTGCAGGTGATGGTCGCCGGCCGGCTCGCCGCCTCCGGCGACTTCCGAACGATCCGTCGGCTGATGACCAACCGGCCGCACGTCTTCGCGGTTCGGTCCACCGATGACCGGGCGCTCGCCGTGGCGCTGATGGCGGAGCCATCGGTGACCGGCGTGGAGCTGGGCCAGGCCGGGCTGACCGTGCGGGTGAGCGACTACGGCGCCTTCACCCGGGCGCTGCCCAAGATCGCTCCGGCCCGGGGGATCCGGGTGCGGCAGCTGGTGCCCGAGGACGAGTCCCTGGAGAGCGTATTCTCCTACCTGGTGGAGGCCTGACCCATGTCGACTGTTTCCTGGATCACCGCCCGGGGGTTGTTGGGGCGGCGCCGCTTCCTGCTGCTGTTCCCACTACCGGTGCTGCTGGTTCTGCTCGCGGTGCTCTCCCGCGCGCTGGGGGTGGACCCCAGCGACTGGGGGCCGTCGGTGTTGGTCGGCCTCGGGTTGGCCGTGGTGCTGCCGGTGATCGCGCTGATCGTCGGGACCGGCGTGCTCGGCGCGGAGATCGACGACGGCACCGTGGTGCACATCCTCACCAAGCCATTGCCGCGCTGGCAGATCGTGCTGCCGAAGCTGGCGGTGGCGGCCGGGGTCACCGCGGTCACCGTCGCCGTGCCGCTGTATGTGGCCGGTGTGCTCGCCAGCTCGGTCCGGGTCGGTCTGGCGCTCGCCGCCGCAGCCTCCATCGGCGCGGTGGCCTACTGCGCGTTCTTCCTCGCGCTCAGCCTGGTCACGCGCCGCCCGGTGCTGCTCGGGCTGGTCTACGTGCTGATCTGGGAGGGGCTGCTCGGCAACTTCGTCAGCGGGACGAAGGTGCTCTCCATCCAGCAGTACGTGATCGCGCTCGCCGACCGGTTCGCCCCGACCGAGCTGCTCGCCACCGATGTCTCGGTGCCGGTCGCGGCGGTGATGAGCACGCTGATCGCGGTCGGTTTCACCGCCTTGGCAGTCGATCGGCTCCGGTCGTTCAGCGTGGCTGGTGAAACCAGCTGAGGGCAGCCAGCGGCCCCACCAGCGGGTCGCTGGCGGGGTGATCCGGACAGTGCGGGTTAGGGTGATTCGTCCAAAGCTTGGCAGCCGCAGGCGATGTGGTGCTGCGCGCCGATTCGCTCGCTGCTGAGCCAGCCGCGTTGGCCGACCTCGATGCCGAGAGCCAGTCGCCCCGCGACTCCGAGAGTCCGGGTAAGTCGGTCGAGGTGCCGGCGTAGCGTGCGTTCGCTGATGTGCAGCTCCCGCGCGGCGGCGGCGTCATCCTTACCGGAGGCCTTGGACCTCAGGATGGCGATCTGCAGCGACGTTGGGCTGAAATCTGTCTTTGACATGGGTCCTGCGGCCCTTCCCCCGTGGCGCGGCCCCCGGTTGCCCGGAGGCAGCCCAAGGGGTCGAACCATCATCGGGGCCCCTACCCTGCCTGTCAACAGGCCTACCAAATGACCGGATCCGGTCAACTGGGCGGAGCAGGCCTTGATCGGTCGATAGCTAGCCTTCGATGCGGCTGCCCAGTGGTTGGCGGCGAGGCGCGCACCTCGGTGCGGCGGGGGCTATCAGCGGCACGATCGTGGTGGACGGCCGCGAGGTGACATCGCTGCGGGGCCGGGAGTTGGCTGCGTATCGACGCACCATCGGCTTCGTCACCACGGCGAAGACAACAATCATGATCGCCACGCACGACGAGGGGCTGGCGGACCGCTCGGACCAGATCGTTCAGGTCCGGGACGGCAAGGTGGTCAGCGCCGTCGGGCCCGGTGTCGCCTGACCTTCCCCTCCCGCTCAAGTCAGGGATTCCAGCCACTGGCGGTGCAGCGCGGCGTACCGCCCGTCGTTGTGGACCAGGCGCGCCGGTGGACCGTCCTCGACGATCCGCCCCGACTCCAGCACCACCACCCGGTCGGCGATCTCGACGGTGGAGAGTCGGTGCGCGATCACCAGCGCGGTACGGTCCCGCAGAATGGTGGCCAGAGCCCGCTGGACCGCTCGTTCGGTCGGGACATCGAGGGACGAGGTCGCCTCGTCGAGGATCAGCACCGCCGGGTCGGCCAGGAACACCCGAGCGAACGCGACGAGCTGCCGCTGACCGGCCGAGAGCCGGCTGCCGCGGCGATGCACCTGGGTGGCGTACCCGTCGGGCAGCGCGGTGATGAATTCGTCCGCGCCGATCGCCTTCGCCGCCGCCGCCACCGCTGCGTCGTCGGCGTCCGGCCGGCCGAAGCGGATGTTCTCCGCGACCGTACCGCCGAAGAGGTGGGTTTCCTGCGTGACCAGGACGAGCGCCTGCCGTAGATCGGCGTCGGCGAGGTCCCGCAGGTCCACGCCCCCCACCGAAACGGTGCCCGTGTTCGGGTCGTGGAAACGGGCGAGCAGCTTGGCGATGGTCGACTTGCCGGCACCGGTCGGCCCGATCAGCGCGACGGTCTGTCCAGTCGGGATGTCCAGATCCAGTCCACGCAGGATCGGGGACTGCGGGTAGTACCCGAAGGAGACCGAGCGGAAGCTGACCGCACCGCGCCCGGCTTCGGCGGCCGGCAGCGGCACCGGGCGGGCCGGCTCCGGTACCTCAGGTCGCTCGTCCAGCACCCCGGCGAGCTTCTCCAGTGCCGCGGTGGCCGACTGCAGCGAGTTGTAGAACTGGCTCAGCTCCTGCATCGGCTCAAAGAACCGACGCAGGTAGAGCAGGAAGGCGGCGAGCACCCCGACCTCGGCGTGACCGTTCAGGACGCGCCACCCGCCGTAGCAGAGCACCGCCGCGATGGTGACGTTGCCGATCAGCTTGACCCCGGGCGAGTAGGTGGCGATCAGCTGGAACGCGTGCAGGCTGGCCCGTCGGTAGTCGTCATTGACCCGGGTGAAGATCCGTTGGTTGCGCGGCTCGCGGCGGAACGCCTGCACCGCCCGGATCCCCCGTAGCGACTCGACGGTGTGCACGATAACCAGGGCAATGGTGTCCCGGGTCCACCGATACGCCACGGCCGAGGTGCGGGCGAACCAGCGGGACAGCCAGAACAGGAACGGAAACGCCAGCAGCGTCACGGCGGCCAGCGGGAGGTCCAGCCAGAGCAGGATCGCGGCCACCGACAGGATCGACAGGGCGGCGAGGACCAGGCTGTCGATGCCACCGCCGACCAACTCGCCGATGGAGTCCAGGTCGCTGGTGAGCCGCGAGACCATCCGCCCGGAGGTGTACCGCTCGTGGAAGGTCACCGACAGGCGTAGAAAGTGCCCGTACACCCGGCGTCGGAGGTCGAGGAGCACAGCCTGACCGATTCGGGCGGAGAGGACGAGGAAGCCGCGGCGGGCGGTGTACTCGGCGACCGTGGCGACGACGAACGCGGCCGCGATGTACGTCAACGGCCCGGTGTCACCGGCCCGCAGCGGCGGAATGGCCCGGTCGATGCCGAGCATCACCAGATACGGCCCGGCCATGCCCGCCGTGTTCTGGATGAGCAGCAGCGCGACGGCGACGGCGAGCTGGCGGCGGTGCGGGCGGATCAGGTTGCGCAGCAGCACCCGGCTGCGGGCGCGCAGCCGGGCCACCGCCGCCGGATCGGTGTCCTCGGCCCGGCTGCGGTCGGCGTCCGGGTCGACCGCGATGCCGCGCCAGTTCTCCTGGGCCGGCCGCGGTCGCGGCACGGGGACGGCCGATGGCGGGGCACCGCCCGGATGGTCGCCGTCGGTCACGAGCGCACCAGGCCGTTGGGGGTGGGATCGCCCGCCGGTGGCTCTGGTTCGGCCGAGAGCAGGGCACGGTACGCCGGCACGGTGGCGAGCAGGTCGGAGTGCCGGCCCAGCGCGGTGATCCGGCCGGCCTCCAGCAGGGCGACCCGGTCGGCGAGCGCGATCGTGGCCGGTCGGTGCACCACGACCAGCGTTGTCGTGTCGGGGAGGGCCCGGCGTAGCGCCGTCTCGACCAGCGCCTCGGTGTGCACGTCGAGGGCGGACAGGGGGTCGTCGAGCAGGAGCAGGGCGGGGCGGCTGAGCACCGTCCGGGCGAGCGCGAGCCGTTGCCGCTGCCCGCCGGAGAGGGACAGGCCCTGCTCGCCGACCCGAGTCGTCAACCCCCACGGCAGGTCGTAGGCGAAGGTGGCCTGCGCCAGCGTGAGCGCGGCCCGGACCTCCTCGTCACCGGCGTCGGGCCGGCCCAGGGTTACGTTCTCCCACACCGACATGGAGAAGAGCGTCGGCTCCTCGAAGGCCACCCCGACCAGCCGGCGCAGCGTCACCAGCTGCAGGTGCCGTACGTCGTACCCATCGATGGTGATGTGGCCGCCGGTCACGTCGTGCAGCCGGGGCACCAGCGACAGCAGGGTGCTCTTGCCGGAGCCGGTCGCGCCGACCAGCGCCACCGTCTCGCCCGGCTCGATGGTGAGGTCAATCTCCCGCAGCACGGGTTCGCGGGCACCCGGGTACCGAAACGAGACACCCGAGAACCGCAACCGACCGCGGATCTGGGCGCGGGGTGGGGCGGCGGCGTCGGGAGCATCCAGGATCGCGGGCGGGGTGTCCAACACCTCCAGGATTCGGTCGGCCGCGGTCGCGGCCTCCTGTCCGCCGGCGATGATCCACCCCAGGCCCTGCACCGGCCAGATCAGCAGGAGTTGCAGGCTGACGAAGGCCACCAGCTCGCCGATGGTGAGCGTGCCGGCCGCGGCGGCGCCAGTGCCAGCGACGAGGACGACGCCCAGGGTGAGGTTCGGCACCAGGTCAAGTCGGGCGGAGGTGTCGGCGAGCAGTCGTCCCTTGCCGACCGCCGTGTCGTGTAGTGCTCGGGAGCTGACGGCGAACCGGGCGGCCAGCTCCGGCCCGCGCCCGTACGCCTTCGCCGTGCGTAGCCCCTGCGCGGTCTCCTCGACCAGCGTGGCCAGGTCGCCCTGCTGGTCCTGCATCCGCCGGGAGGCGGCGTGGTACGCGCGGGCGAACCGCCGGGCGAGGAGGAACAGCGGGACGGCGCTGACCGCCACGGCCAGGCCCAGCACGGCGTGCAGCCGGATCAGCAGCGCCACCACCACGGTGTACGTGACCAGGTTCAGGGCGAGGAAGAGCAGGCCGAAGGAGAGGAACCGACGGATCGCCGAAAGGTCGGTGGTGATCCGGGAGAGGAGCTGACCGGACTGCCACCGGTCGTGGAAGCTGGCCGGCAACCGTTGCAGGTGGGCGTAGATGTCGGCTCGGATCGCCGTCTCGATCCCCAGCGAGGAGGAGGACTGCACCCAGCGACGGATGAAGATCAGCACTGCCTCGGCGAGCCCGAAGAGCAGCGCCAGGCCGGCGAGCCGGAACAGCCCGGCCGGATCCTGCCGGGCGACCGGGCCGTCCACCACCCGCTGGGCCACCAGCGGTACGGCGATCCCCGCCGCCATGGCGGCCAGGCCGGCGAGGAAGAGCCAGGCGAACTCCGGCGCGTAGGGGCGCAGGTAGTGCCGCAGCCGCCAGAGGCTGTCAAGCGGGTGTCGGCCCGTGGTGGGGCCCGGATAGCCGTCAACCTCCGCGGGCACTACCCGACGTTACGTCTTTTAGGACCGTCGCCGGTGTCAGCTTGCTGTCAACTGACGCTCATGACTCAGCAGCCACTTCTTCACATCCAGCCCCCAGCGGTAGCCGCCGAGCGTTCCGTCGGTGCGCAGCACCCGGTGACAGGGGACAAAGAGTGCGGCGGCGTTCCGGGCACAGGCCGCCGCGGCGGCCCGGACCGCTGCTGGGCGACCGGCCAGCCCGGCGAGCTCGGTGTAGGTGACCGGATCGCCTGGCTTCAGGTCCCGCAGCACATCCCAGGCGTGGGCCAGGAACGCGCCGTCGGTGTGCTGCTCGACCGGAACCCCGTCAACCGCGGTCAGCTCCCCATCCAGGTACGCCGTGACGGCGGCGGTGACCGGGCCGAGGTCGCGTCGTTGGCGCAACGGGGCGCGCAGGCGTGGGTCGACCAGGGCGAGCAGGGCGGGCAGGTCGGTGGTGAAGCCGGCGGCTCGGACCGCCCCGTCCGGTCCGGCGAGGATGCCGAGCGGGCCGGCCGGGGTGTCGGCGACGGTGGCGTCGATCATGTTCATGCTGCTCTCCAGAGTCGGCTCATCGTGTACGAGCGCCAGGGGCGCCAGCGGTCGGCGTACGAGTGCAAGGTGTGCGGGCTGGTGGGGAGGCCGAGGGCGGCGGCGCCCCGGCGGACGGCCACATCGGTGGGAAGCAGGACGTCCGGGTCGCCGAGCGCGCGGAGCGCGACGTAGTCCGCGGTCCACACCCCGATCCCGGGCAGGGCCAGCAGCCGCTGCCGGGTTTCCTGTCGATCCCCACCCGGCTCCAGGTCAACCTCCCCGCCGGCCACCGCCGTCGCGAGCCGACGTAGCGTCTCCCGGCGGGCGGCCGGCATCCGGAAGGCCGAGTCCGGCGCGGCAAGCACCTCCTCGGCCGCGGGGAACCCGGACAGCCCGCCGCCTCCCGCCTCGGGCACCGGGGTGGGCAGCTGGCTCAGGAGCCGGGTGAGGGTGGTACGGGCGGAGGCCACCGAGATCTGCTGGCCGACGACCGCGCGGACGGCCACCTCGAAGCCGTCGACCGTGCGGGGCACCCGGACCCCGGGTTCCGCCGTGACCATCGGGGCCAGCGCGGGATCGGTGGCCAGGGCGGCGTCCACCGCGGCGGGATCGGCGTCGAGGTCGAGCAGCCGGCGGCACCGGGCCACCGCCGGCGCCAGGTCCCGCAGGTCGGTCAGGCGCAGCGTCGCCACCACGTGCCGCTCCGTCGGGGTCAGTGCCGCCGTGCCGGTGCCATGGGGTAGCCGCAGCCCCCGGTGGTAGGTGCCGGCGCGTACCTCGTCCACCCCGGGCAGTGTCCGCGGGGCGAGGAAGTCCAGCAGCGCCCCGATGTGCAGTGGGGGGCGGTAGGCCAGCCGTACCGTGATCGTGCCGGGTCCCGCGGGTGCCGTTGGACGATGCCGGGTGGCCCGCAGCTCGGACGGCGGGACGGCGTAGACCTCGCGGAGGGTGTCGTTGAACTGCCGCACGCTGCCGAACCCGGCGGCGAACGCGATCTCCGCCATCCCGAGGTCGGTGGACTCGATCAGGGTCCGCGCGGTCTGCGCGCGCTGTGCTCGGGCCAGCGCGAGCGGGCCGGCACCCAGTTCGGTGCGGAGCAGCCGGTGCAGGTGCCGCTCGGTGTAGCCGAGCCGCGCCGCCAGACCGGGTACCCCGTCGCGGTCGACCACGCCGTCGGCGATCAGCCGCATGGCGCGGCTCACCAGGTCCGCCCGGAGATCCCACTGTGGTGAACCGGGGGTCGCATCCGGCCGGCATCGGCGGCAGGCCCGCAGCCCGGCCCCCTGCGCCGCGGCAGCAGACGGGAAGAATCGGACATTCCTTCGCTTCGGGGTAGTCGCCGGACAGGATGGCCGACAGTAGATGCCGGTGGAGAGCACACCGGTGTAGAACCAGCCGTCGAACCGCTGGTCGCGGCTGTCAACGGCCCGATAGCACCGTTCAAAGTCCAGGTCCACGCAACGATGATGCCTCCGTCCGGGCCGGCCGGCTGGCGGGAATCGGACGCCGGCGTACCGCAGGGGTGCCCGGGGCAGGAACGGTCGGTCCTGGTCGGTACCGTCTCGCACACCAGGTCACGGGAGAAGGGGCGCGGCGATGGCGAGCGGGGCGGGCGGGCAGGCGTCGACACGGGACGGGCACCCGCCGCTGGATCCGGCGGTCACGCAGGGCTTCTTCACCCGCATGCGGGTGGTCGCCCCGGCAGCGGTCGGAGCGCTGGACCGGGACCGTGTCGAAAGCCTGGAGCGGGCGTTCGAGGACACGGCCAGCGGCCGGCTCGTCCGCTCGCTGGACGACGACCGGCTCCGTGCCCTCGGCATGTGGGTGCACCACTGGTGCGTGCGCTTCTACGACGATGACACCCGCGCGGCGCTGCGGCTGCTCGGCGAGATCGCTGCCCGGCCGGGGCTGGGGTGGACGGCAGACGAGGTTCGCTGGATGCTCCGTGAGTCGCATGCGGTCGGGCCGGCGGCCGACGCGCGCTTCACCCTGCCCCTCGCCGCCGCCGCCGAACTGCCCCCGGAAACGCCGCGGATCGAGCCGGTCATTCCCCGCCAGGCCCGCCCCCGGGACTGACCGAGGCCGCCCTCGGGCAGGATGGGCGATGCACCCGACGGAAAGGGACGACCGTGGCCGCCACCGAACCCACCATCCTCGCCACCAGCATGGGCATCTTCGCGCCGGGACGCCCCGGCCAGCCCCGGCGGATCAACCCGGTCTTCGACCTGGCCGCCGACCTGGCCGGCGCAGCGGAACCGCGGATCTGCTTCCTCAACCAGGCCGAGGGGGACCAGCCGGCCACGCTGACCCGGGTCTACGAGGGGTTCGCCGGCAGCCGGTTCCGGATGTCCCACCTGGCCCTGTTTCCGATGCCCAACATCGAGGACGTGCGGGCGCACCTGCGGGCGCAGGACGTGATCTGGGTTGGCGGCGGCAGCGTGGCGAACCTCGTGGCGGTGTGGCGGGTGCACGGGCTCGACGAGATTCTGCGGGAGTGCTGGGAGGCCGGGGTCGTGTTGGGCGGGGTGTCCGCCGGCTCGATCTGCTGGCACTCCGGTGGCGCCACCGACAGCTTCGGGACCACCCTGCGGGGCTTCACCGACGGCTTGGGCTGGCTGCCGTACGGCAACGGGGTGCACTACGACAGTGAAGACCAGCGGCGCCCGTTGATGCACCGGCTGGTCGGCGACGGCACACTGTCCACCAGCCGGTGCACCGACGACGGCGTCGGTCTGCTCTATCGGGGCGAGCGGCTGGTCGAGGCGGTCGCGGACCGGCCGGGCGTGTCGGCGTACGAGGTCAGTCGCGGCCCGGACGACAGCATCCGGGAGACCCCCATCGGCCCCCGCCTGCTGGACTGAGCCGGCGACAGGAATCGTCGGCCAGGTGCCGGTGGTCAACTGGCGGCGGCGTAAGCTGGCTCGTCGTGAGTCTCACCATCGGCATCGTCGGCCTGCCCAACGTCGGCAAGAGCACCCTCTTCAACGCGCTGACCAAGAATGACGTGCTCGCGGCGAACTACCCCTTCGCCACCATCGAGCCCAACGTCGGTGTGGTCGGCCTGCCGGACGAGCGGCTGGGCAAGCTCGCCGAGATCTTCGAGTCGCAGAAGGTGATCCCCGCGCCGGTGTCGTTCGTCGACATCGCCGGGCTGGTCCGGGGCGCCTCGAAGGGCCAGGGGCGGGGCAACGCGTTCCTCGCCAACATTCGGGACGCCGCCGCGATCTGCCAGGTGGTCCGCGCCTTCTCCGACCCGAACGTCGTGCACGTCGACGGCAAGATCGCCCCGGCGGATGACATCGAGACGATCAACACCGAGCTGATCCTCGCCGACCTGCAGACGCTGGAGCGGGCGATTCCCCGGCTGGAGAAGGAGGCCAAGCTCCGCAAGGACCGGGCCGCCGCCGTGACCGCCGCCAAGGCCGCCGTGGAGGTGCTCGACAACGGCACCACCCTGTACGCGGGCGCGGCCGCCGCCGGTGTCGCGCTGGAGCATCTGCGCGAGCTGCACCTGCTGACCACCAAGCCCTTCCTGTACGTCTTCAACGTCGACGAGGCCGAGCTGGCCAACGCCGAGTTCCTCGACGAGTTGCGGGCCCTGGTCGCCCCCGCCGAGGCCGTCTTCATGGACGCGAAGATCGAATCGGAACTGGTGGACCTGCCCGAGGAGGAGGCCCGCGAGCTACTGGAGTCGATCGGGCAGGCCGAGCCCGGACTGGACCAGCTCGTCCGGGTCGGCTTCCGTACGCTGGGGCTCCAGACCTACCTCACCGCCGGCCCCAAGGAGGCGCGGGCCTGGACCGTGCCGGTCGGGGCGAGCGCACCGGAGGCCGCCGGGGTCATCCACACCGACTTCCAACGCGGCTTCATCAAGGCGGAAGTCGTCTCCTACGACGATCTCCTCGACGCCGGGTCGATGAGCGCCGCGAAGGCGGTGGGCAAGGTCCGCATTGAGGGCAAGGACTACATCATGCAGGACGGCGACGTGGTGGAGTTCCGCTTCAACGTCTGAGTTAAGCGTTGCCGTGCGAGTACCGTTCACCTGGTTGAATCCGGCTGGTAGGTCAGTGCCTGGTGTCGGAGGGCTGCTCCGGTGGCGGGGCAGGGGTGAGCCAGGCGAGGGGCTGTCCGTTGAGGGCGGCGTCGGCGAGGCGGTGGGCGCTGATGGTCTTGAGCGCCGCGCGTGAGCTGTCGATCCAGCGTTGGACGTTGTTGATGCCCTGGTGGCGGTATTCGACGGCTTGGACGAGGCATTCCAGTTTGTCGGCGTCGCGGGCGACGATGGCCTCGGGCGTCTCGCCGGCTTCGTACTCGGCGACGGCGGCGGTGATCAGGTCAGCGACGGCTGGTGGGCCGGCGGCGACTTGGTCGGCGGTGACGGTGGTGTTGGGTGCGGCGGTGAGGTAGCGCTTGGCGATGTGGGGGATGTCGGTGATCCGGGTTTCCTGGGTGTCGTGCAGGACGCACAGCATCGACACCCGGGCCGGGTCGGCGCCTTCCATGGCGGCGAGCATCAAACCGATCAGCGCGGTGCGGAACGAGTGGTCGGCGATGGACTCGGGCT
This sequence comes from Salinispora cortesiana, assembly GCF_000484695.1. GTDB lineage: Bacteria > Actinomycetota > Actinomycetes > Mycobacteriales > Micromonosporaceae > Micromonospora > Micromonospora cortesiana. The sequence continues at coordinate 183,701 of NZ_AXVR01000001.1, forward strand.
GCTTGACGCCGGCGAACCACCAGCCGGTGCGGGCGGCGCGTTTGAGGACGCCGGCTTCGAAGATGAAGTTCATGGCTCCGTCGGCGTTGTGGTCGTCGGTCATCGGTCCGTCCTTGTGCTGGTGATTCCGTCTGCGCGCAGGCTGTAGACGATAGAGGTTAGTTCCTGTCGGGACTGTGGACAGATGCGGTCGCTGTCCAGGATGCGGGTGCTGCGCTCGAGGAGCATGCGGCCCTGAGCGGGGTTGTCGAGAGTGAGGCCGCGTCGCACGGCGAGCAGCGCCGAGATGTTGTGGATGTTGAGATCGATAGAGGGATGCGTTGGGTTGAGGCGCAGGACCAGGTGCCGTAAGAGGACCGAGCCGTGCCAGTCTGCGAGCGGTGCCGGCATGAAGGAGTCGTCGCACTGGCGGTACGGGATCTCCCCGACCCAGTAGGCCGAGTAGTTGAGGGCTGCTCGCTGGCAGGCATCGTCCGGATGCGCGTGGGCGAGGAGGTCCCGCAACGGTTCCGGGTCGCCCTGGTTGCCAGGGACGTGACCACGGAGCGGGCGTCGGGCCACAGCGGTGACCAGGTGCGGAACGTGATCGCCCGGCGGGCGCGGGTGCTGGTCTGAGCGCGCCATGCGGCCGTGGTCCTAGTGGGGTCCACACCCTGAAAGCACTGTCGGTGAGCGGGCAACGCTCCTGAGGTCGTCCATCTGGTCATGGTCGTTGACCAGCCCCTCGGGGTGAACCCTGACCGATTTCATGGTCATCTACCGATGACCCGGGTAACTTTTCACCCCTAGCGTCGGTCGGGCATGGACACCGGCATGTTAGGGAGGACGCCCCATGGACAGAGCCGACCGATGAGCCGGCGCCGGCTCGCTGCCGCGGCCACCGTCGTCGGACTGGTCGCCGCTGGTCTCACCGTCACCGGCGGCACCGCCGTCGCGAACGGCGATGGCTACTCGGCCTTGATCCAGCGTGCGTCGTACGGCGTACCGCACATCACCGCCCGCAATTTCGCCAGCCTCGGCTTCGGCGCCGGCTACGTGCAAGCCGAGGACAACGTCTGCCTGATCGCGGAACAGATGGTGACGGTTCGCGCCGAGCGGTCCCGTTGGTTCGGCGCGGAGGCCAGCAACGTCAGCAGCGACCTCTTCCATCAGAAGGCCATCGACGACCAGGTCGCCGAGCGGCTGCTCGACGGTCCGCGCGACGGCGTCCGTGCACCGTCCAGACAGGTGCGCGACCAAGTCCGGGGCTTTGCCGCCGGCTACAACGCGTACCTTCGTGACGGGAAGGCGATCACCGACCCCGCCTGTGCCGGGAAGGAGTGGGTACGCCCGATCAGTGAGTTGGACATGTGGCGAATGCACTGGGCCACGATGGTCTTGGTCAGCTCTGGTGCCCTTGCCGACGGTATCGTCGCCGCCGCGCCCCCCACCGCCAGCGGGAACAGCGCGCCGGCGAGCGCCCCGCCAGCGGAAGCGGTCACCGGCTCGGAGGGTGCGGCGACCGATTTGGGCAGCAACGCGTACGGCTTGGGGCGGGACGCCACCACCAGCGGCGCCGGCATGTTGCTGGCCAATCCGCACTTCCCGTGGGACGGCACCGAGCGCTTCTACCGGATGCATCTCAAGGTGCCCGGCCGGTACGACGTCGAGGGCGCGGCACTGGTCGGTGACCCGCTCGTCCAGATCGGCCACAACGGCAGGGTCGCCTGGAGCCACACCGTCTCCACCGCCCAGCGATTTGTCTGGCACCGGCTGGACCTGGTGCCCGGTGACCCGACCAGCTACCGCTACGACGGCCAGCCCCGGAAGATGACCGCCAGTACGGTCACCATTCAGACTCCCGAGGGGCCGATCAGCCGCACCCTCTACGACACCCACTTCGGTCCGGTCGTCGTGGTGCCCGGTCAGTTCGACTGGACCGACACCACGGCGTACGCGATCACTGACGCCAATGCCACCAACAACCGTGCCCTCGATGGCTGGCTGGCCATGGGACAGGCTCGGTCGGTGGGTGAGTTGCGGACGGTGTTGGACGAGCGGCAGTTCCTGCCCTGGGTCAACGTCATCGCCGTTGACCGCCGCGGCCAGGCCCTCTACGCCGACCACTCCGTCGTGCCCCGGGTGACCGACTCCCTGGCCGCCGCCTGCATTCCGGCCCCCTTCCAACCCGTGTACGCGAGCACCGGCCAGGCTGTCCTCGACGGTTCCCGCTCCTCGTGCGAGTTGGGTCGGGATCCGGACGCCGCGGTACCCGGCATCCTTGGCCCAGCCAACCTGCCCACCCTGGTCCGCAGTGACTATGTGACCAACTCCAATGACAGCTACTGGCTGGCGAATCCGGAACATCCGTTGGAGGGCTACCCGCGCATCGTCGGCGCCGAGCAGACCCAGCGCAGCCTGCGGACCCGGCTCGGTGTGCATCAGGTGCAGCAGCGCCGCACCGGCACCGATGGACTTCCCGGGAGGGGCTTCACCACCAGCAATCTGTGGGACGTGACGCTCGGCAACCGGGTCTACGGCGGTGAACTGGTCCGCGACGACCTGGTCCGGAGCTGCGAGGCGGCGCCGACGGCGACCACCTCCGACGGCGCCACCGTCGACCTGACCGAAGCTTGCGCGGCCCTGCGCGGTTGGGATCTGCGGGTTGATCTGGACAGCCGCGGCGCGCATCTGTTCACCGAGTTCGTTGGGGCCGGTGGCCTGCGCTTCGCCGACCCGTTCGACCCGACCGCCCCGCTGAGCACGCCGAGCCGGCTTGCCGTCGACGACCCGAAGGTGCGGACCGCTCTCGCGGACGCCGTCCAGAAGCTGGACGGCATCCCGCTCGACGCCCGGCTCGGCGACATCCAGACCGAGCCGCGGGGCGCCGAACAGATCCCGATCCACGGTGGGCATCACGATGTCGGCGCCTTCAACATGACCATCAGTGGGTTTGCGCCCGGAGTCGGCTACCCCAAGATCTTGCACGGCACCTCGTTCCTGATGGCCGTCGAGCTGGGTCGCGACGGGCCGTCGGGCCGGCAGATCCTCACCTACTCGCAGTCGGCCAACCCGAATTCGCCCTGGTACGCCGATCAGACCCGGCTGTATTCGGGCAAGGGTTGGGACACCATCAAATTTACGCAGCGCCAGCTCCGAGCCGACCCGAACCTGGTCACGTACCGGGTGGGGGAGCGGCGCGACTGACCGCATCCGGTGGCCGGTGGGCCTGCCCACCGGCCACCGGCCGCATGCCGTCGTCCACGGCCAAGTCACCGCCCATCGAGGCTCCACCTGGCCAGGACCTGGAGGGCGACGATGCGCTCGCGGATGAACGAGAGTGCCTATCTGCGAAATTCGCTGATGCCGGGACGCTAGATGGAGTTGGGTTCGTCCATGAGCTTCATGCTGGGCACTCCGAGGGCTGACGAGCTGCCATCAGCGGCCGAGGCGCTCAAGCGGTGGCAGCTCGACGAGGGAGCGCTGCAACTGCACTCCGGCGATCTCGGCTGGCACTCGCAAAACGGTGCGAGGCTACCGCCGCCGCGACCCTTCGCGACCTGGGTTCGTCCAGCGCGGGCGGGTGCGTGCAGAGCTCCAACGCCGGTGCCATGGCCACCTACGCCTCGGCCGGCCTCACTCCGTCCGCCGAGGTGACTGATCTGCGTCGCGGTCCTCGGTGAACTTCGGGCGAGGCCCGGTCTAGCTTTCGCGGTCGAGGGCGCCAGCCGGACGGCCTGGGTGGCCGCCAGCTGGCACTGGGAGATCAGAGGTACTGCGTGTTGGGCTCCAGACCGCAGAGGACGCGGCCGTATAGCTCGTAGTTGGTGTTCGGGTGCATCAGCGCGTGCATGTTCAGCGTCTGTACGTCCCGGTCGATGCGTTGGATGGGGACGTCGCTGTAGATCGAGCTGCCGCCGCTGGCCGTCCGCAGCACTCCGACCGCCTCCTTGGTGAGGTCGAAGACACGGCCCAGGCTTACCCGGGCGAGCGCCCGCTCGTGGACGGTCCACGAATCACCAGCGACGCTCTTGCCGTCCACCAGGTCTGCCAGCCGCCGTGCGTGGAACTCCGCTTCCTCGAGTTTGAGGGACGCCCCGGCAACCTGGAAGTGGGTCAGCGGGGCCTCCCGCTGGCTGTCATAGCTCGTGTAAGTGATCTTGCGTTCGGGGAGTTGTTCCAGGAAGCCCTCCAATGCGGCCTTCCCGAGGCCGATGGCGCTGCCGGTGAAGCTGCTACAGCCGATCGCCATCATCGGCTGCCGGTACAGGCCGTGCTCGGCGTTGGTCCGCGAGGCGTACTGCTCGGTCAGTACGGCGGGCATCGGAATGATCCGCTCCTGAGGGACGAACACCCCCTGGGCGACGACGGTCACGCTGCCGGTGCCCCGGAGCCCGGCGGTGTGCCAGTCGTCCACGATCTCCAGGTCAGACATCGGCACCAGGCCCAGTACCGGCCATTGGGTGCCGTCGGGTGCGGGGCCGAGGGCGATGATCGCCTGCCACTGGCTGTGCAGGGCGCCGCTGACGAAACGCCACTGGCCGTTGACGGTGAAGCCCCCGCTGGTGGGCTCGGCCACCGCCGAGGGCGTCAGCACGCCGCACACCCGCGTGTCCGGTGAGCTGAACACCTCGTCCTGGACCTCGTCCGGGAAGAGGCATGCCAACCAACTGCTGATTGACCACACCGACGCCGTCCAGGCGGTGGATCCGTCCCCGCGGCTGAGCTCACGGAGCACGTAGAGCACGGTGCGCGCATCGCTCTGGTAGCCGCCGTAGCGGTGCGGGATGCGCATCCGCAGCACGCCGGACGCGGTCAGTGCCTCAAGTACCTCGTCGTGTAGACGCCGGTGCTCCTCGTGCCACAGCGCGTGCTTTCGAAGGATCGGGATGAGCCCGGATGCGCGGCTTACGAGGTCCGGCTGAGTTGGAGCCTGGGTTTCCAATACCGTGTCCCTCCTCGAGTGCGGGTCGCCGATCGTCGCGGCCCACCGACGAACCGGGCTACGCCTCGGCAAACCCAGCCTCCGCCATCCTGTCTGGATGATGCAGATCGGGACGGCGCGGACCCGGTGGCTGCGACCATTCGAATCTGTCAATTTTGCGGCGACCTTGCATCTCTTGACATGCGCTCCCGCCGGCACCACCGGGTCGTCGCCGGCCGTGCGGGTGGCCTGATCGCACTTCTCGGAACGCTGCCGTGGGCAGGCGGTTGACTGCACGACGGCATGGGCATTCGCTGCGTCGCCCGGGCCGGGCGATCGGGGTAGCGGCGGTCGAGCAAGACAACCAGGTAGGTCGATGGTGCCTGGCTGCTGGGCAGTAGCTTATGTCAATGCAGCCCGCCCCGCCGCCGCAGCGGTGATCCGCCCGGTCTCGTTCAGCCACCGGACGGTGTCCGTCATGGTCCGAGTCAAGGGCTGGCCTTCGTCACCGAGCAAGCTGGAGGTCCGGCGGTTATCGACCGGGCGGCTGACCGCGCAGGCGTAGACCGCTCCGTACTGGGCAGGAATGCGTGCGGGGATCAGACGCTGCGCTGCGCTGGCCAGTGCGGTGACGGGCAACATGAGCCCGACGGGCAGGTGGATGGCGGGCAGCCGGCGACCGGTGACCTCCCGCAAGATAGCGAGGTACTTTCGGGTCGTGACGTAATGGCCGGGGGCGAGGAACCGGCGGGGTCCCTGCCCGGGCTCCAACACCGCGGTGTGCAGGCGGGCCACGTCCCGGACGTCACCGATGGGGAAGCCGCCGGTCGGCCACATCGGCATCAGGCCCCGCAGCGTGTCCCGGACCCGCGTCACCTGGTCGCCGAGATGTGGGTCGGCCGGTCCCAACGTAGCCAGCGGATAGGTGATCACGACTGGGGCTCCCTCGTCCTGATGCCGCCGGGCGACGAGTTCCGCGGCGACCTTGCTTGCCAAGTATGTCTCTCGGGGCTTGGCGGCGGGGGAGTCCACAGTGATTGTGCCCTCGGGCCCGGGTGCCAAGGCGCCGAAGGTCGACACATGCACGATCGGATCGAGACGGGCCGTGCGCGCCGCCCGCAGCACCACTTCGGTCCCCCGTACGTTGGCGTCCCACATGCCTCGGTGTCGTCGGCTGTCGAAACTGTAGCGACCCGCTAGATGCACCACCGCGTCGCAGCCGTCGGCAGCTCGGGCGACCACCTCGGGATCCGTGACGTCGCCCCGCACCTGCCGCACGGCGGCCGGGTCGATGTCGAGCGGCCCCAACGCGGCGGCCACCCCTCCCCTTCCCCGAACCAGGAGCCGGACTCGGTGTCCGGCCCGAACCAGCGCGGCGGTGGTGTGCGAACCGAGATAACCGGTGCCCCCGGTAAGCAGGATCAGCATCGCTCAATCTTGTGGCATCGATCAGTGCTGGACGGCTTCCACCGTGCGCAAAGCCCGGTGACGCCTGGATAGGCCACCCCTGCGGTGCGGGTGGCCGCCCGCTGGGCGACCACCCGCTCGCGTACCGCCTGGTGCCCGACCCGCTGGCCGCCGAAGCGCGCCGGCGCCGAGACCGCTCGTCGTGGTTTGAGGCCCGGCCTCACATCACCGTCGTTCGGTAGAGCAACCGACGGTGCTCCTTGTGGTCGCACGGGGTGCGGGTGTGCATGGTCGCCTGGTTGTCCCAGATCACCAGGTCGCCTTGGTGCCATCGGTGCCGGTAGAGGTACCGGTCCGCGGTGGCGTGCCGCAGCAGACGGTCCAGCAGGGCACTGCTGTCGGCCTCGGCCAGCCCGACCACCCCACTGATGATCATGCTGCCGAGCAGTAGTGACCGCCGTCCGGTGACCGGGTGGACTCGGACCAGCGGATGCGCCACGTCGGGCATCCGCTCCCGCTCCTCGGGAGTCAGCGGGGCTTTGTGCGGGTTGGTCCTGCGCTCCGTCTCGACCAGGTAGTTCATCGAGTGCACCGCGCGCAGGCTCTCGACTTCTCGCTTCAGCGACTCGGGCAGCTCGTCGTAGGCCACGGTGGAGTCGGCAAAGAGGGTGTCGCCTCCCTCCGCCGGGGCGATCTCGGAATATAGCAATGACGCCCTGCTCATCACGGTCTTCCACGAGTAGTCCGTGTGCCATTCGATCTGGTCGTCGCCGTCGTAGAGCCCGATCGGCTTGCCGTTCTGGAAGATGTTGCTGATCTTCAGCACCTCCGGGAACTCGGGCACGACATACTGTCGGACCGGGTAGACGTCGAGCGGACCGAAGATCCGGCTGAACCGCACGTGCTCCTCGTGCCCCAGCTTCTGACCGGGCAGCACCAGCAGCCGGTGCTCGGTCAGATCATCAATCAGGCGGCGTGCCGATCCCTGGTCGAGCCGATCCCGCAGGTCCAGACCGGTGATCCTCGCCCCGAAGGTCGCACCCAGTTTCTCCAGCTGGTAGGACGACATCAACATTCTCCTCGCTCATCGGGGTGGTCAGAGCCTCTTCCATTCCCGGTCCGGTTCGTGCACCGCCGTAGCCAGTAGTCGGCAATATTCCGAAACCCAGTCCGCCACCGTCTGTCGGTCGAATTCTTCCGGGTTGAACTGCACGGTCCCGATCAGTTCCCCGGTGCGGAGCACCGCCATCGTCCAGGCGGCCCCTCCGGGAATCTCTGCGCTGACGGTCTCGGTCTTGTACACCTCGGCCGACTGCTCGCTGAGCCGTATCGAGTCGCCGTCGAAAGGAGACTGGGAAAATCCGAAGATGAAATCGCAGTTGCGGGGATCGTGCAACGGTTGCATCAGTTCGGGGATCTGTTGCTCGACGTGTTGGATGGGAACCTCGTGGCTGTACGCGCCCAGGCAGGTCGACCGGGTGCGCCGGACGATGTCGCGGAAGCTCTCGCCGGAGTCAATGCAGGTGCGTAGGGCCAGAAAGTTGAGGAACGGTCCCACCGTGTTCTCGAACTGCCGCTGTCCGCGACCGTGGATGACCGTGTTGATCGTTAGGTCGGTGGTGCCGCGGATCCGGTGGGCCAGCACGTTGAACGCCGTCAGCATCACCATGAACGTCGAACACCGTATGGATTCCGCCAGGCCGGCCGCGGCCGAGACCAGGTCCGCGTCGAGGCGGAAGTCATACGCCTGGTACGGAATGGAGTGGGTGGGCGGGATCGGTCGGTCGGTCGGCAGGGTGAAGATGTGCGCTCCGCGCAGCTGTTTGTGCCAGTACGCGTACGCCTCCACCGCACGAGGGCCCGTGAAGAACTCCTGCTGCCAGACCGCGTACTCCCGGTACTGGCGTACTGGCGGCAGCTCGGGTGGCTGTCCGGTGGTCCGCGCTGCGTAGCAGGCCGCCAGATCCCGCAAGATCAGCTGTACCGACCAGCCGTCGCAGGCGGTGTGATGGGTGACCAAGCTGAGCACGCTGTCCCGGTCGTCGAACCGGGCGAGGACGGCTCGCAGCAGCGGCAGTTCGTGCACGTCCAGGCTGCTGGACTCGGCCTCGGTGAGCAACTGCTCGGCGAGCCGGTCCCGGTCCGGGCCCGGCTCGGTCGGTAGTTCCCGCACCACCAACGGCACCCGGCTCGGTGGATGTACCTGTAGGTACGGTGGGTCGGCGTCGCGCACGAGCACCGTCCGCAGTTGCTCGTGGCGCGCCACAACGTCGTCCAGGGCGGCCTGTAGCGCTGCCCCATCGAGCGTTCCGGTGACCCGGACCGCCTTGGCCACCACGAAGCGTGGCCCGAACGACCCGGCTTGCTCGCCTGAGCACCACAGCGTCTGGGGGTACGACAGCGGGAACCTGTCTCGGGGGCCGGGTGAGGGGCGGGTGAACACGCGCCCTACCGGTCCAGAGCAGCGGCGAAGGAGCGCAGGTCCTGGACGAAGAGGTCGGGTTCCTCCAAGGCCGGGAAGTGGCCGCCCCGGTCGAATTCGCTCCACTGCACAATGTTTGGAAAGTTCGGCTCGGCGATCCGGCGGACCGGCAGGCACGCGTCGTGCGCGTAGGCCGCGACGCCCAGCGGCACCGGGTGCGGGGGTGCCGCAGGTGGCGGCGTCGGCGCGAGGGGCAGCATATCGGCCATCTCGTAGTAGAGCTGGGCGGACGATCCGGCGGTGCCGGTCAGCCAGTAGATGGAGATGTTGGTCAGCAACTGGTCGCGGGCTACCGAGTCCTCGGGAGACTTCACCGCCCCGGTCCACTCGAAGAACTTCTCGGTGATCCATGCGAGCTGCCCGACCGGGGAGTCGGTCAGCCCATAGGACAGCGTCTGCGGCCGGGTGCCCTGGATGTGCATGTAGCCGGAGCGGTTTTGGACGAACCTCGCCATCTGGTTGACCCGGCCGAGGTCCCGATCGTCGAGGGTGGCCATCGCGGTCGGGTCGCCGGAGGGCGGGGTCAACAGAAATGTGACGTGCGCGCCGGCCACGTATTCCGGCTGCATCGCGGCCAGCGCCAGTGAGACCCACACGCCCAGGTCACCGCCGTGCGCGGCGTACCGGTCGTAGCCGAGCCGGCGCATCAGCTCGCCCCAGGCCGCCGCGATCCGGTCGATGCTCCAGCCGGGCTCCCGGGTCGGCCCGGAGAATCCGAAGCCTGGCAACGAGGGGATGACCAAGTGGAACGCCCGCGCCGGATCGCCACCATGGCGGCGCGGGTCACTCAATGGGCCGATCACGTCGAGGTACTCCGCGACTGAGCTCGGCCAGCCGTGCGTGATGACCAGCGGTAGTGCGTCCGGTTCGGGGGAGCGCACGTGCAGGAAGTGCACGTCGGTACCGTCGATCTCGGTGACGAACTGCGGGTGTTGGTTGAGCCGCGCCTCGGCGTCGCGCCAGTTGTAGCCGGTGCGCCAGTAGTCGGCCAGCTCCTTGAGGTATTCCAGCGGCACCCCCCGGTCCCAGCCAACCCCGGGCAGTTCGGCCGGCCAGCGGGTGTTGTCCAGTCGACGGTGCAGGTCGTCGAGGGTCGCTTGCGGGACGGCAATACGGAAAGGACGCATCTGATACTCCTTATCCCAGCTGCCGACGACCTCACGGGACGCGTGAGGCGCCCAGCTCCGAGTGATTCCTCCGCGATAGGCCCGGTGGTGGGGGCGAGTTCGTCCACCAGACCGGGGCACATGCCGGGTCGGCCTGGTGGTGTCGCCTACGCTCGGGAATCGAAGGGTGTCGCAGACGGTACCAGCGTCGTAGGGGTCGAAAAAGAGGCATCAAGGGGCCGCTCTGGAGACAGCACTTTGGAAGCAGCCCGAATTTCGAGCGGGTGAGCAAGCTAGGAGTAGAAGATTCCCCGACGGCGCCTATATTGGATGCAACCGATCTCCAGGTTGGTGCGGTGGTTGCGATACGACCACCGCCGGAGCCGTTTGGCATAGGAGTAAATATGGCGGGCGGAAATATCGGAGACCGCGCCGTGGTGCTTGGTGCCGGCATGGCCGGACTGCTGGCCGCCCGCCTTCTGGCCGACTCCTACCGGCATGTCACGTTGGTCGACCGGGACGCGTTGCCCGACACGGCCCAGCCCCGGCGGGCGGTACCCCAGGGCCCACACATTCACGGCCTGCTCGGCCGGGGGCAGCAGGTCCTGGAGGAGCTGTTTCCCGGCTTCACCCGGGGGATGGCCTCGCTCGGAGTGCCGGTGGGTGACTTCGGCACGAGCCTGAGCTGGTATTTCAGCGGGCAGATGATCGAGCCCAGCGAAACCGGGCTGATCTGCGTGTCGGCCACCCGCCCGTTCCTGGAGAATTGGGTGCGCGAGCGGGTGCGGGCGCTACCCGGGGTTACGTTGCTCGATCGGGCGGACATCGTGGGGCTCACCGTGTCGGGCGACCGGGTCACCGGGGTCCGGGTGCAGGCCCACGGGGCGGGCGGTGCTGAGCGGCTACTGGCGGCCGACCTGGTGGTAGATGCTTCTGGCAAGAGCTCGCGCACCCCTCGTTGGCTGCGGGAGCTGCGCTACCCGGAGGTTCCCGAGGAGCGGGTCAAGATAGACCTGACATATACCACGGCGGACTTCCGGGGCCCGTTGTCGATCCACCTCACCGGCGACCGGATCGGCCTGGTCTGCGTCGCCAGCCCGAGGTCTCCTCGGGGCGCCACCCTGGTCCGTACCCAGGACCGCTACTCGCTGTCGCTCTATGGCCTGCTCGGTGACCGGCCGCCGACGGACCCAGACGGCTTCCTGGCCTTCGCCCGGTCGCTGCCGGTGCCCGAGATTCACGCGGCCGTCGCCGGTGCCCAGCTGCTCGACCCGCCCGTGTCGATGCGCTTTCCGGCCAACGTCCGCCGTCGCTACGAGCGGGTGGACCGCCTCCCGGAGGGCTTGCTCGTGCTGGGCGACGCGGCCTGTACGTTCAACCCGATCTACGCCCAGGGCATGACTGTCGCGGCGATCGAGGCTCTTGTGTTGCGGGACCACCTTCGTCGAGGACACCCGCCCCGTCCGCGGGCGTTCTTCCGTGATCTCGCGGCGGTCGTTGACGCCCCGTGGGACATGGCCGCCGGGGGTGACCTTGGTTTCCCCGGAGTGCGGGGTCGCCGCTCGGTCGCGGTGCGGATGGGCAACTTCTACATTCCCCGGCTACAGGCGGCGGCGGCCCGGGACGCCCGCCTCTCCGCCGCATTCCTACGTACCGCCGGTCTGGTCGATCCACCCACCGCGCTGATGCGTCCGAACGTGGTCTCGCGGGTGCTGTTCGCCCGCCGCCGGCCCGGCGTCTCGATGTCCGTACAGTCTGGCGGGCGGTGACGATGACCGGCCAGCCCAGATCAGCACCAGGTCGGACGCCAGGACTCCGGGCGCCGCCACGCCACCCCGCCTGGCATCGCTACCCACCCCGCCTGGCGTCGCTACCCACGCCGCCTCAACCTGGAGCTTCAATCATGATCTCGAATGGTTGCTAATCAATTTCAGAAATGATGCCCCAGCGCGTTCGGTGCATTGAGTTAGGTGCTGCGAGCCGGATACGATTCGCTTCTCAGGAGCACTGGACGTGCCCGCCCGCCGGACAGATCGTGCGAGATGGTTGCCGACTCTCTTCGATCTGACTCCGTCAGTCTGCTGGAGGTTCCTTTGAACACGACAGCCCCCATCCTCCTCGACCCCACCGGCCGCGACGTTCACGCGGAGGGCGACCGGCTACGGGCGCAGGGTCCGATCGCCCAGGTGGAACTGCCTGGTGGCGTTCGAGCCTGGTCCGTCGTCGGCTATGACATGGTGCGCAAAGTGCTTGCGGACAACCGGTTCGCCAAGGACCCGCGCCAGCACTGGCCGGCGTTCATCAATGGCGAGGTCGGCGACGAATTTCCGCTCATCGGCTGGGTGCTGATGGACAACATGACCACGTCCGACGGCGCGGACCACACCCGGCTGCGCAAGTTGACGGCTGCGGCGTTCACCCTGAGACGTACCGAGGCGATGCGGCCGCAGATCAAGAACATCGCCACCGAGCTGCTGGACGACCTGGCGGCAGTTCCGGCGGGCGAGATCGTCGACCTTAAGGGCAGCTACGCCTACCCGCTGCCGACTCGGGTGATCTGCGACCTGTTCGGAGTACCGGAGCACCTGCGCCGGGAGGTGATGCGCGGTGGTGAGGTCAACGTCAACACCACGATCAGCCATGAGGAGGCGGTCGCCAACGTCGAGCAGTGGCACCAGGCGATGCACGATCTTGTCGAGATGAAGCGCCAGAATCCGGGCGACGACCTGCTCAGCATGCTGATCAAGACGCAGGCAGAGGACGGCACCCGGCTCAACGATTCCGAAATGGCCGGCACCCTGCACCTGATGCTTGGGGCCGGATCCGAAACGACCACGAATCTCATCAGCAAGGCCGTCGTCATGCTGTTGACCTACCCGGACCAGTTCGCGCTGGTGCGCTCCGGCCAGGTGACGTGGAAGGACGTAATTGAGGAGACACTGCGGGTGCAGGCCCCGATCGCGCAACTGCCCTTCCGGTTCACCACCGAGGAGGTGCAGATCGGCGGAGTCACCATCCCCAAGGGCGACCCGGTGCTGATCGGCTTCGCCGCGGCCGGCCGAGACCCGCGTCGGCACGGCGTGGACGCCGACCGCTTCGACCTCACCCGAGACGACAAGGAGCACCTGTCCTTCGGCTACGGTGTGCACCACTGCCTGGGCGCACCGTTGGCGAGGCTGGAGGCGGCTATTGCCCTGCCCTTGCTGTTCGAACGCTTCCCGGAGCTCGCCCTCGCCGTCCCGGCCAATGAGATCGACCCGCAGGGTAGCTTCCTGCTCAACGGAGCCAGCACGTTGCCGGTGCATCTCGGGCGGGCTGCCTAGCCGAAGCTCCGGTCGACCCCTGCCGCGCGACGGCCGACCCCGGCCCCGGCCGACCCCGCCCCCGGGGCCCTCCGGCGAGCCGTTCCCATTCGGGTCGTGCCTTCGCGCGGCCAGGGCCGTGTCGGGTTGTGCCTTCGCGCGGCCAGGGCCGCGTCGGCCTTGCCGACCAGGACATCTGCCGGGATCATATCGATGTGACGCGGCCCAACGGTTTGCTCCGGTGCTCCGCGACGACGTGCGCTTCGCCCGGTGTGGCGTCGTCCGGGCAGCCCGGGTTCGAGCTACCAGGGGCAAGAAAGTTCGGCACGGGTGTCCATTCGGGGCCGCCCCGATCGTCGTACCGATGCCCAACAGGTCCCATCGGCCCTGAGCCCTGGCGGCGTCCCGAGCACGTGCTGATACCTGAGAAAACGAGCTGAGAAGGAAGTCATGAAGTACCTGATGCTGGTCTGCGCTGAGGAAAACCTGACTTTCGCTGCCGAGGAGGAGGCGGATCTAGCGCGCCGGACTCAGCGGTGGGTGGCGGAGATGGACAGCCGCGGGGTGCGCCTGCACGGCAGCCGGCTGCAGTCCGTCGAGGGAGCGACCACGGTACGGGTGCGGGACGGTGCGGTGCTCGTCGCCGATGGGCCGTTTGCCGAGACGAAGGAGCACGTCGCGGGCTACGACCTCCTCGAGTGCGCGGACCTGGAGGAGGCGATCGAAGTGGCTTCCAAGCACCCGGCCGCCAGCTTCGGCACGATCGAGGTGCGGGCGTTTTGGCAGCCCTGACGCCGGAGGCGCGGATGGCCGTGGCGGAGTCGTTCCGGCAGGAGTCGGGGCGCATCGTCGCGGGGCTCATCCGCCTGACCGGCGACTGGGACTTGGCCGAGGAGTGCACGCAGGACGCCTTCGCCGAGGCCCTGCGCACCTGGCCGGAGACGGGCACCCCGCGGCGCCCGGGTGCCTGGCTCACCACCGTGGCCCGCAACCGTGCCTATGACCGACTCCGGCGGGCCAGCACAGAGACGGCGAAGCTGCACGAGGTCGCCGTCTTGGCGGATCCGAAGGGTCTATCCGACGTGGATGTGGACCTCGACGGCGGCAGCGGCATTCGGGACGACCGCCTACGCCTGATGTTCACCTGCTGTCACCCGGCGTTGCCGCTCGAGGCGCGGGTGGCGCTGACTCTCCGTACCCTTGCCGGGCTGACCACCGCCGAGATCGCCCGGGCGTTTCTGGTGCCCGAGCAAACGATGGCGAAACGGCTCGTCAGGGCAAAACGGAAGATTGCCAACGCGGCAATTCCCTACCGGGTGCCGCCGGCGCACCTGCTGCCCGAGCGGACATCGGGCGTGCTCGCCGTGCTCTACCTGCTGTTCAACGAGGGATACTCGGCCTCCGGCGGTGCCGACCTGGCCCGTGAGGGGCTCTGCGCGGAGGCGATCCGGCTGACCCGGGCCCTGGTTGAGCTGATGCCCGGCGAGTCGGAGCCGGCCGGCCTGCTCGCCCTGATGCTGCTGCAACACTCGCGGCGTGGGGCCCGGGTGGACAGGGCCGGCAATCTGATCACCCTGGAGGACCAGGACCGCGGTCTGTGGCACCGGGAAGAGGTCGACGAGGCCACCAGCCTGCTCGAACGGACGCTGCGGGCCCGGCGCATCGGGCCTTACCAGCTCCAGGCCGCGATCGCCGCCTGCCATGCCGAGGCGCGGCGGGCGGCCGACACTAACTGGGCCGAGATCTCCGCGCTGTACGCGCGCCTGGCCGAGCTGATGCCCTCGCCGATCGTGGAACTCAACCGGGCTGTCGCGGTCGCGATGGCCGACGGGCCGGCGGCGGGGCTGGTGCTTGTGGACGCCCTGGAGGCATCCGGGCGGTTGGGCGATTACCACCTGCTGCCGGCACTCCGCGCGGACCTGTTGCGCCGGCTCGGCCGGCGGGACGACGCGGCCGCAAGCTACCGCCGGGCGTTGCACCTGACCGGCAATGACGCCGAACGTCGGTACATCAGTCGCCGCCTGGACGAGACGTGCGATAGCGGCTCCACCGGGTCGGTGACCGCGACGCCGGCCGAACGCGCCAACGGCAGCAACGACCAGCGGCGGTGGGCCAGGTCGGGCCCACCGGTGACGGCGCTGTGCTGATGCGGTGGCGGACTTTCGGCCGTCGCTGGTGATTCGAGGCACCCGGTGCGAAACGCGCCGGGGAAGTGCGGACAGGTGGCATCCATCCCGGCCGCGCCCGGGGTCAGGTTAATGGTGGGATCAATGCCAAGTGGAGGAAGAGGATGATCAAAGCGCTGAACAACATCGAAGTCATTACGCTGTTCACCGAGGACCTGTCGGTGACGAAGAAGTTCTACCAGGACGTCTTCGGCCTCGAGGTGGTGTTCGAGGACGAGGTGTCGGCCGTCGTCAAGCTGCAGAGCCTGATGATCAATTTGCTCCAGGTCTCCGAGGCCGACGAATTGATCGAGCCGGCCCGGGTCGCTGGCCGGGACGGCGGCTCCCGCCTGCTGCTGACCATCTTGGTGGAGGACGCCCACGCGGTCTGCGCCGAACTCGAGCGGCACGGGGTCAAGCTACTCAACGGGCCGATCGACCGCCCGTGGGGCCGCCGTACGGCCGCCTTCGCCGACCCGGCCGGCAACGTCTGGGAGGTCGCCCAGGAGTTACCCGGCACCTGACCAGGTAACCGGATGGTGGCGCGGCAGGAAGCTGGCTCCCGGGCCGCGCCCCGTCCGCCGGCCCTCCCACCCACGTCGGAGCGTGCCACCGGGCTGCCGCGAACCGTGCGGCCGCGGTGCGGGGCGATGCTGCGTCCGTCGGGCCTCACGACAGCCGTCGGGCAATCTGCGCGCCCGGCCGCTCCCGCCCCGCGGCAGTGGCCACAACGGCAATTCAGGAGATGTCTCAGTGCTGCCTCAGCGGCAGGATGAGTGAACAGAATCGTCGCCCACCGTCCTGGTGGCCGCCGCCGGACTGGTGATACCTCCGGCCGGCGCGGGTGTCGCGCTGCGCCGTCAGCTTGATCCGCTCCCTCCGCCGTTTCGAGAGTCAGAGGACCGCGCAGATGCCTGACGTCGTCAAACTCATCATTCCGAACAGCGCCGAGTACCACCTGCGGAACCCCGCCCTGAAGTTGACGGGTGAGGAGCGGGAGCGGGTCGTGCGGTTCAGCGGCACGTACGAGTGTGAGCACTCGGTCTTTTGGAGCGCCGATCCGCGGGTCCTGATACTGCCCAGTGGCTGGAACAGGCAGTGGTTCGATGACATCCACCAGGTGCTGGACCTGGCTCCCCCGCCCGTGGTGTCACCCGCGATGCGGTCTGGGCTCCTCGTCGAGGACCTGCTGCACGATGGTGAGGCACAGCAGGCCCTGCGGGAGCATCTTGCCGGCTACGGCATGGTACGTCTGGAGATAGTCGGCCCGACCCCGGAGACGTACCTGCTCGCCGCGCTGGTGCGTGGCTGGGGCCACACCGTGGAGCTGGACTCTGTCAGCGACGAGAACTTCTGGGCCAGCCTCTACCTCGACTCGAAGGTCAGCTGCCTGGACCTGGCCCGGCAGCTGCCGGAGATCCGGGTCGCTCCTGGCCTCGTCGTCGGCAACTGGGTGGAGCTGCGCGGCGCCCTGAAGTCCATGACGGCCCGGTACGGGCGGGTTATCGCTCGTACCCTGTTCGGGGTGGCGGGCGATGGCTCCGCCGTGGTGAGGGATGAGCCCGGAGATGTCGACCGGTTTCTTGACAATGCGGCCCGCGACTCCTTCTTCGCCTTTCCCATCCTGATTCAGCAGTTCGTCGAGCACGCGCCCGGAGTCGGCTGCCCGGCTGCGGACATTCTGGTCGGTGAGAACGGCGTCGAGGACGTGGTGCTCTGCGCGTTGACCGTCGAGCATGGCTACTCCTTCCGCAGCGTTGACGTCGGCGACGGGGCGCTGCCCGAGGTCTGGGGCGAGCGCGTCCGGCGGGTGGCGCACGAACTGGGCGAGGCGGCTCGCGCCATGGGCTACTACGGCTGGATGTGTGTGGACTGCGTGGCCGGCGCCGACGACAGGCTCTACGTGACCGAGATCAACGCCCGGCGCAGCGGCTCGCTGCATGCTGGTGGGCTGCTCCGGCTCTGGGACGCCGAGAAGGATCTCACCCTCTCCGCGCACTTCATGTTGCCGATTGCCGAGGGGACCACGTACGAGGACCACATCCGACCGGTGTTCCAGCGGCTGTGGGAAGCCGGGGTTAGGGCGTATCCGACCAGTGTCCGCGCGGTCGGCTGGGACGACCCCATCGTCGCGGTGATCGCCGCCGCACCCACCGCCGCGGAGGCGCAGAAGGTCGTAGCCGAGATCCGCGACGGCATTCACGCCCGGTCGGGTGTCCCCAGTCCGTGCTGAGCCACGACCAGCGGCCGGGCCGAGTCACCCCCGATCGAGACCCGGTGTCGCACCCGTCCCGGTGCCGCGTCGTCCCCAACCGGGAGAATTCATGAGAACGAGCCGCGAGATGCGCCTGATTTCTCGACCTGTCGAGCGGATGCCCAGTGACGACGACGTCAAGATGATCAAGGTGGTCGTGCCCGACCCGGCGGCCGGACAGGTCGTCGTGCGCAACCTGTTCATGTCGATCGACCCTGGATCGCTGTTGCGCATGCGCGACCTAAGCAAGGTCGACATTCCAAACTTCGAGGTGGGCGCACCGATGTGGAGCGATGCGGTCGGGGAAGTCGTGGAGTCGGCCGCTGCCGGACTGAGCCCGGGCGACATCGTGTGGCACCGGTACGGCTGGCGGGACTACGTGGTGGCGGACGCGTCCCACTTCCACCAGGTGGACCCCGCGCTCTATCCGTCGCTGTCACACCACCTGTCCTTCGGCCTGACCGCCTATGTTGGCCTGCACGTCGCCAAGGTGCGGCAGGGCGAGACCTTCTTCGTCTCCAGCGCGGCCGGCGGCGTCGGCACCATGGCCGGACAGGTCGCCCGGCTCTGCGGGGCGTCCCGGGTGATCGGATCAACTGGTACGCCGGACAAGGCGCGCTACCTGAGGGAAAGCCTCGGTTTCGATGTCGCGTTCGACTATCACGACGGCATCCGTCAGCACCTGCCGGACGACCTGGACGTCTACTTTGACAACGCGGGTGGGTCGCACCTCGAGGCCGCCATCGACGCGCTGCGACCACACGGCCGGGCGGTGTTGTGCGGCGGGGTGGAGGAAATTCGGTCCGGGGAGCCGCGCGCGCCACGAAACATCCTGTCGGTGATCGGCAAGCGGCTGAAGCTGCAGGGCTTCTACACCTTCGACCACCCGGACCTGTTCCCCCGTTTCGCCGAGGAGTTTCCCCGCTGGGTCCGCCGGGGCGAGGTGGTGATCGCCGAGACGATCGTGGACGGGTTGGAGAACGGCCTCACCGCTGTACTCAACCTCCTTCGAGGCAGGTACCTCGGCAAGGTGGTGCTGCGCATCTGAGCGGGGCCGGGCGGTGGGCGCCGCATGAACCGGTGGGCCCGGCTGGTCGTCGAAGGGCGAAGTGATGGTGAACCTTTCACATCGCTGTCCAATCAGGGCTTGCCCGATCGTCGTACCCACGACCGGGTGACGCGGTGTCTCGAGGCCTCGTCCCACTGGTACGGCAGCCGAGCTGTTGGGCGGTGCCGGCGATCCGGCCCAGTCACGGAAGGGCCCGAAGGGCGAGCGACGGGATTGGAGGACAGGTGACAGGCGATCTGACGAGTAGCGTGATCATCCCGACCTACAACCGTAGGAGACTGCTCAGCTACACCCTGGATTCCCTGGTCGGACAGAGCTTGCCGGCCGAATGGTTCGAGGTGGTGGTGGTCGATGACGGTTCCGACGACGGGACCGGAGAGCTGGTCGGTAGGTACCACGATCGCCTGAACCTGCGCTACTTCCGCCGGGAGAACGAAGGCTGGCGAGTCGCCGCCGCTCGCAACGTCGGCATCGCCGCTGCCCGCGGCGAGGTGACGGTCTTGCTCGACTCGGGGGTTCTGCTGCACTCGGGCGGACTTGCGGCGCACGTCGCGCGGCATCGCCGCGACGATGCCCCGGTAGCGGCCATCGGCTACGTCTACGGCTTTAACACCGACAACCAGGACGCGGAGGAGATGTCCGCGGCGATCCGGGTTGGTGACGTGGACGGCACCATCGCGCAGTTCGCCGCCGCCGGTCGTTGGCTTGACGTCCGCGAGGAGTTCTATGCCCGACACGACGACGAGTTCCACGACCTTCCGGCACCCTGGGTCGTCTTCTGGACCTGCAACGTCTCCGCTCGCACCGCGCAGTTGCGTGCGGCCGGCGGCTTCGACGAGGAGTTTCGCTCCTGGGGCGGGGAGGATCTGGATCTCGCGTACCGGTTGTGCCGCGAGGGGGTGCGCATCGTGCTGGAGCGGCGCGCAAGCAGTATCCACTACCCGCATCACAAGAACCACGCCGAGCACGACGACATCGCCGAGCCGAACCACCACTACTTCGCGGCCAAATACGGCACACCGATCGCCAAGCTGCTGCCGTCGCTGCGGGACATCACGCCGCTGCGGTTCAACGACGTCATCCGGGAGCGCGGCCTGCCGCGGTGCGCGGACTTCGTCGCCGAGCAGACGGGTGCCGGGGGCGTCCGGTGAGGCCCGCGCTGCGGCAGTCCGCGCCGGTCCGGCTGACCGCGGCGCGGCTGGAGATCGCTCGGCTGACCCGGCGCGCCGGCCTACCGTTGATCGCCCTCGTCGTCGCGGTCAACCTGGTCATCGGCATGCTGCCGGTGGTGTTCGTGGTGGCCTCCTCGGTGGTCCTCGGCCGGGTGCCCGCCGCGGTCCGAGACGGGCTCGGCTCGGCCGCCTGGGGCGCGCTGGTCGGCGTCTTCGTGGTGGCGGCTGTCGCCTTCGTCGGTCAGCAGGTCATCGCGCCGGTGCAGGAATGGCTCGGCGAGCTCGTCGCCCGTCGCATCGACGGCCGGGTCAGTGACGAGCTGATGGCGACGGCGACGGGCACTACCGGCATCGGCGCGCTCGAGGACCCCAGGGTCCTAGAGGATCTGCGGACCGCCGCCCGCGAGCTGGAGGCCTGGGTGCAGAGCCCCGGGCAGGCCTGTGCTGGGCTGCTCGCCCTGATCGCCCGTTACACCCAACTGGCCGGGTACGCCGCGGTTGTCGGAGCGGCGCTGTCCTGGCTGGCCGCGGCCGGGCTGGCGGTCGCGGTGCTGCTGCTGCGCTACGGCCAGCGTGGCGGCCTGCGCAAGTACGCCGAGGTGCGGTTCAGTCTCGATGCCGACGAGCTCAAGAACGACTACCTACGGGATCTGGCCACCGAGGCGGCGGCCGCCAAGGAGATCCGCGTCTTCGGCCTGATTGGCTTCTTCCGTGGCCTCTGGCGTCGCTGCTACCTGGACTGGCTCAAGCCGGTCTGGGCAGCCCGTCGCCGTATCTATCTCTGGCCGTTCGTCTGGATCGCGACCTGGGGCCTGGCCGTCACCTCGGTGGTGTTCGCGGTGACCGGTGCGACCGCGGCTGATCCGGCCGCCAGCCTGACCCTCACCACCTTCGCCCTGGTCATGCAGGCTGCGATCGGCGCGCTTCGACTCGGTGAGTACTACCCGGAGTCGGATCTGCCCACGGCCGTCGGGATGCACGCCTACGAGGCGGTGCGGCGCTTCTGTGACGGGCTGGAGGCGCAGGCGGGCTCGGTGCGCGACGATGCCGCCCACCGCGACGCCTCGGCGCGGCGCGGTCCGGCGGAGGTCGAGGTGCCGGAGCCGAGCACGGTCATTCACTTCGACCGGGTGAGCTTCCGGTACCCGGGCGAGGAGCGGATGATCTTCGAGGACCTGGACCTGCGGATACGCGTCGGGCAGTGCACCGCACTGGTCGGCGTGAACGGCGCCGGCAAGACCACGCTGGTGAAGCTCCTGGCCCGGCTCTACGAACCCACATCGGGGGTGATCCGGCTCGACGGCGTGGACATCCGGTCGGTCCCGCTCGACGTGTGGCGGTCGAAGCTGGCCGTGATCTTTCAGGAGTTCGCCCGCTACGAGGTGTCCGCTGCCGACAACGTCGCCTACGGCTGCGTCGAGCACCTCGACGACCGGGCCGGCATTCGCGTCGCGATCGAGGCGGTCGGCCTGCACGGGGCGCTCGAAGCGCTGCCCCGCGGCGTGGACACACCGCTGGCTCGGCACATCGAGGGCGGGGCGGATCTGTCCGGCGGTCAGTGGCAGCGCATTGCCCTCGCCCGGGCACTGTTTGCGCTGCGGCACGGTTCGTCGATCCTGGTACTCGATGAGCCGACCGCCAGCCTCGACGTGCGCGCCGAGGCGACCTTCTTCCACGAGTTCGCGGACCTGACCCGTGGCGCGACGACGCTCCTGATCTCACACCGATTCTCCACCGTACGACAGGCCGACCACATCGTCGTGCTGGTCGACGGCCGGGTGGCCGAACAGGGCACGCACGCGGATCTGCTGGCTAGCAACGGCCGGTACGCCCGCCTGTTCCGGCTGCAGGCCGACCGCTTCACCAGAGACCAGGACGAGACGGCGGGGATGTTGACATGAGGGTGACCTGGCAGGGCTCCTGGCGGCTCCTGGCGATCGCGTGGCGGATGGACCGCCGCAAGACCATCTCCGCCATCCTGCTGATGATGGCGGGGACAGCGGCGGCGCCACTGCTCGCCGCGGCGCTGGGCTGGATGACCGACGCGGTCGTCGCGGGCCGAGTCGAGGCCGCGACCGGGTGGGGAGTGGTGGTGGCCGGGCTGGCCATCGTGACGTTGACGTTTGCGCACTTCGCACACATCGCCTACTCGGAGCTGTCGGAGCTGGCCGAGCTGGATCTGGTGGAGCAGCTGATGATGCTCTCCAACGGTTCGGTCGGCATCGAGCACCACGAGCGTGCCGACTACGCCGACGAGCTGACGGTCTTGCGCCGGGAAAGCCGGCGGCTGGCCAATGCGTTGGAGGCGCTGTTCGGCACCCTCGGGCTGATCCTGGCGGTTGTCTTCACCGCGGTGCTGCTGGCTCGGCTGAATCCGATCCTGCTGTTGCTGCCGCTAGCGGCGCTGCCACCGTTGCTGAGTGGACGGTGGGCGGAACGATTCATCGACCGGGCGAAGACCGAGACCGCGGAGCCGACCCGGATGGCGCTCAATCTGTTTCGGCTGGCTACCTCCGCTCGTTTCGCGGGGGAGGTGCGAGTGTTCCGGCTGCGGGACGAGCTGCGTCGCCGGCATGCCCGGCTGTGGGCGCAGGCGAGCCGGGGGCTGGTTCGTTCCCATGCCATGGCGGCGGCTGCCCGCGCGGGCGGGCAGGTGGTCTTCGGCATCGCGTACGTCGGGGCGGTGCTCCTGGTGGTGCGCGACGCCATCGCCGGGCGACACAGCGTCGGCGATGTGGTTCTCGTCATCGCCCTGGCCACCCAGGTCAACCAGCAGGTCACCTCGGCGGTGACACTGCTGGGCAGCCTGCAACGGATGGGCAGCACGCTGCGCCGTCTGGACTCCGTCCGCGACCTCGTCACCGTTGTCGAGGCCCTGCCCGTTGACCAGGCGCCCCCGCAGCGGTTGACGCACGGCATCGCGTTGCAGGAGGTCGGGTTCACCTACCCCGGCTCGGATGCGAGGGCGCTGCACCAGGTCTCGCTGACCCTGCCGGCCGGGGCTACCGTCGCCATCGTCGGCGAGAACGGCGCCGGCAAGAGCACCTTGGTCAAGCTGCTGTGCGGGATGTACCGGCCGACGGGCGGACAGATCACGGTCGACGGCGCGGACCTGCGCCGGATCCCGGCTGATCGGTGGCGGGAACACATCGCCGCGGGCTTCCAGGATTTCGTCCGTTTCGAACTGCGTGCCGGTGACGTCGTGGGCTTGGGCGACCTACCACGGATGGGCGACGACGGCGCCGTGCGCGCGGCGCTCGACCGGGCGCACGGCACCGACGTCATCCAGCGGTTGGCCCACGGCCTCGACACCCAGCTCGGCAAGAGCTACACCGAGGGTGCCGAACTGTCCGGTGGACAGTGGCAGAAGCTGGCCTTGGGACGTGCTCTGATGCGTCGGTCCCCGTTGTTGCTGGTGCTCGACGAACCAACCTCCGCACTCGACGCTGAGGCCGAGCACCGGCTGTTCGAGCTCTACGCCGAGCAGGCCCGGCAGGTCCGGGAGGCGACGGGAGCGATCACGCTGTTCGTCTCGCACCGGTTCTCCACGGTCCGGATGGCGGATCTGATCGTCGTGTTGCGGGACGGTCGAGTCGTCGAGACCGGTGACCACGGCACGCTCATGCGACTCGGTGGTGTATACGCCGAGTTGTTCGACCTGCAAGCCAAGGCCTACCAGTAGCCGTCGCCACCGCGGCTGCCGGAAAAGATGGGGAGGGCGTGCCATTAACGGACATCAGCCAGACACCGTCGTCATCATCCCGACCTACAACCGCAGCGGGCTGCTGCGCAGGACGTTGACCACGCTGACCCGGCAGCGGGTCGGGCCGGACGTGTTCGAGGTCATCGTCGCTGACGACGGCTCGACCGACGGCACCCGGGCCGTGGTGGACGAGTTCAGCGACCGGCTCGACATCAGCTATCACTTCCAGGAGGATCTGGGCTTCCGAGCAGGCACGGCGCGCAACGCCGGGGCTCGCCTGGCCCGCGCACCGCTACTGGTGTTCCTCGACTCCGGGGCGGCGGTCGGCCCCGACTTCGTGCACCACCACCGGCTTGCCCACCGTGCCGGGACCGCGCCGCGGATGTCACTCGGGTACGCCTACGGGTACAACCCGGACGATCCCATGCCGGGCATCGAGGAAGCCCTTCGCCGTTGGACACCGGAGCAGACTGTCGCGCACTTCGTCGACGAGCCGGCCTTCCGGGACCTGCGGCACGCCTCGCTGGTCGCCTGCGACTTCGACCTGAGTCGTCGTGCTCTGCCGTGGAACCTGTCGTGGACGATCAACTGCTCGTTGCCGGCTGACGTGTTTTGGGCGGTCGGGGGCTTCGACGACACGTTCGTCGGTTGGGGGGCCGAGGATCTGGAATTCGCCTTTCGGCTGCACCAGGCCGGGGTGGGGTTCCACGTCAACCGCGACGCGTGGGCGATCGAGTCACCGCACGAGCGCGACTGGGATCTGCTGGATAAGACGTTCCTCACCAACATGGATCGGTTCCTCAACAAGCACCGGGAACCGATCGTCGAAATCGGCACGGTGCTGGTCGCCAAGCTCCGCCACCTCGAGTGGGACGAGTGCGTTGACGAGCTGAGGCAGTGGACACACGCGGCCCGGGATCGGGATGTGGCAGATGAGATCGAGCGAGCGGTCCGGGACAGCGGTCCGGGTGAGCGGATGGCGATCTTCGGCTGCGGCGCCCGCGTCCCCGGCAGTCTCCCGCCAGCCGTGCTGCTGGACGTTGACCGGGAGAAGCTGGACGCCGCTCTCGCCGGCGGGCCGCACGTCGGCCACCATGCCGTGGGTGTGCGCACGCCGCTACCCGACCAGGTGGTGGACACCGTGGTGCTCACCTCCCGGCTGGGCGGGCTGCGCCAGCGGTGGAACGATGACCTGCTGACCGAGGCGCAGCGGATCGGCCGTCGCGTGGTCGATGTGGCCGTTCCCTGACCGGTTGGCGGCACCGGGGCCGGGGCGCGCGTCGGCTCGGCTCCGGTCGCGCGGCGTGCCACGGCCCCACTGCCACGGCCCCCACTGCCGTGGCGCCAATGTCTCACCCGGGTAGCGGGGTGTCTGCCGTGATGCACATCCGCCCGGCACCACCGTCAGCGCCGATCGCGGTACGCGGTCAGGGCTGCCAGAACGGTCGGACCTCGATGGTGCCGTGCGGGGCTACCGGGTGCTTGGAAGCCACCTCAATGGCCTCGTCGAGATCCGCGCACTCGATGATGTCGAAGCCGTCGATGTGCTCCTTGGTCTCGGCGAACGGCCCCTCGGCCACCAGTACCTCACCGTTGCGCACCCGGACAGTGTTGGCTTCGCCGACCGGCTGAAGCTGGCTGCCCACCAGCCGGACCTTGCGCCCGTCCATTTCCCGCACCCAACTGTCGGTGCCGGCAGCCATGGTCGCCTCCTCCTCCGCCGTGAGCACGACGGACCCGTCAACGCAGACGAAGATCAGGTACTTCACTGTGTCCCCTTTCGGATGGTCACCGGTGTGTCGGGGGTACTCCGCCACGCGGGCGTTTCCTCCTCCGCCGTCGCTGGTACGACGAACGAAACCGGCGGGAAAGGACAGGGCAGCCGTGGGCCGCCGCCGGCGGGGTGAGGCGCGGACCGGACCGTCGCCGAGGTTTCGTCCCGCGGGGCGACCGCCGCGACGGGCCGTGAACGGTCAGCCGACGACGGCGTAGGCGCGGATTGGGAAGCTGCCCATGCCCCGCACCGGTGCCGGTGCCGCGTGGAAGCGGAAGCCACTGTCCGGTAACTGGTCGAGCCCGCGTAGGTGCTCCACGATCGGTATTCCCGCACCCAGTAGCCCGGTATGGGCTGGCCGCCTCAGGTCGACCATGTCATCGATGTTGACCGAGTCAATGCCGACCAGTGCGGCGCGCTGGGCGACCAGCCAGGCGACCGCCTCGATGGTGAGAAACGGGTGCTCCGGCGCACCGTAGTGCGCGGTCCGCCAGTGCCGGTCCCAACCGGTGCGGACCAGCACCGCGTGGTCGGTCACCGCGTGCCCGGCGAAGGCGTCTGGGCCGATGGCCCGGCCCCTGCCGGTAGCGTCAACGAGCACGCCTGGCAGGTGAGCCAGGCGGGACAGGTCCAACGCTGACAGGTCTGCCCCCTCCGGGTAGCGGTGGAAGGGCGCGTCCAGGTAGGTGCCGGTGTTGGCGACCAGCGAGATCCGCCCGATCTGGAACTCGGTGCCTGACGGATACGTCTGCCGGGAGGCCCCCCGCGAAAGGTGGTCGCTGACCTCCGGTCCGGGCAACCCCGGATAGGTGGTCATCTGGTGCTCGATCACATGCGACAGCTCGACGACCCGGTGTCCCGTGTTGGTATCCACAGCGCTCCTGTCATCAGGGTGAGCTCGTCGGGAGCAGCCCGTCGTACTCGGGCTTCTGCTTCCAGGCCGGCTCGGGCGGTTGA
Source organism: Salinispora cortesiana (assembly GCF_000484695.1). GTDB lineage: Bacteria > Actinomycetota > Actinomycetes > Mycobacteriales > Micromonosporaceae > Micromonospora > Micromonospora cortesiana. The sequence continues at coordinate 209,995 of NZ_AXVR01000001.1, forward strand.
TAGTCGGGTCGCGGACAGTGCGCCGAGTGGGCGCCGGTGGCAGGGTCGTGCAGGTATCGGGGACAGTTCTCGAACACCTCCCGGACCGTCACCCGCACCACGGCCTCCGCACCCACGTGCGCCGCGAGCGTCGCCGGGTCGGTCACCACCGTGCCGGCCCCGTTCACCCGTAGCTTCACGCGCACCTCCGGAAGCAGGAAGAGTAGCCCGACCCGGGAGGTGACGGCGGCATTGCCGAGGGTCCGGTACATGCCGTTTCCGTCGTAGCTCGGGATCTCCAGCGTCCGTGGGTCGCATACCCGGACGAAGCCCGGCAGGCCGCCCTTGTACGAGCAGTCTGGCTGACCACGGTCGTCAACGGTGGCAACGAAGACGGTGTCCGCGCAACGGATCCAGCCGACGTGGGTCTCATCGAGCTCATCGAGTACGTACCGGCGGGCCAGATGCGCGGCCAGCCGCTGGCTGCCGAACTGTCGTTGCAGTCGCCGGCTGCCCTCGTGGTAGAAGTCCTCAGGCTCCATCGATGCACCACCGGCCGGTGTGCGGGGAGCCGGCGACCCCCAAACCCGTGCAGCGGATCATCGCTGCTCCCTCATGTGTCCCCAGATGCGCCGGTAGTAGGCGTTGGCGATGCGCTCCCGGGTGAGTATGCCCATGGCGACCTCCCGCATCGCCTCCGGTGACCGCCGCACCAGCGGGACGAGGACGTTGTCCAGCCACTCGGCCCCGTGGTCGGCGTCAACGTGCACGTGGATGCGCTGGTACAGCACGACGTCGGCCGGCACGCCGAGCCGTTCACATCCGTCCACCATGGCCTGGAAGCGCGGCGGAGCGCTGTACTCCATCAGGCCCATCGCACCGAGTGCTCGGGGTGCCAGGTGTCGGTGGATTCCGTACATGAGCACGATGTTGGCGTTTTCGTAGATCTCGGTACACTGTAGCTTCGAAATATCGATTTTGCGCTCGGCCAGCCGGTGGCGCATGTAGCGGGCGGAGTGTTCGAACAGCCGCGTATGCATCCGCTCCAGCTGGCCTTCGCCCATTTCGTCCCAGTAGTTTTCCGCCATCGTGAGCTTGCTGGTCGGCGTGGCGCCGATCTGGACTAGGGCGACCAGGTCATCGAAGCGGCTATCCACCAGCTCCTCGGCCAGAAAGAACAGGGCGATCTCCTCGATCGTCGCCTCCTCGGCCAGGTAGCGGCTGAAGCCTGGCTGAACGTGACGGTTGCGTACGTCGAGGAACCAGTCGGTGAACTCGGCCGCCGTGGACGGCAACTGACCGGCGTCGACCTGTGCATCCTCCCAACGGAGCCACTCATCCTCGAGCCGGACGATCCGCGGGTCGGCGTTGAGCCGGGGAACCAACTGGAAGCCTTCCGCGCCGGCGAGATAGGCGGTGTAGTGGCTCTGGAGCTGCTTCATCAGGGCCAGGCGTACGTCGTCGTCCGGGGTCGTGCCGTTGGGCGGGAAGGCGGCTGCGATGTCGTCGTCGGTAATGCCCCGGTGTGGCGCCAGGGCCCCCAACTGTGTCCCGGCCATGTCGTCCTCCTGGATCATCGAGTGCCGTCTGGATGCCGCTGGATCTCCGGTGAACAGTCCAGGCGGGGAGTAGCAGGATGCGCTTGGCCGTCCGTTCCCGAACGCCATCGGACCGCTGCCGGAAGGCCTGGGCCATGGACAGCAAGCCTTCCGAGGGGGCCGAGGGGCCGCATCTTTCATGTTGCTCGGTGTGAGCGCGGGGCAGCCCGTCGCCCCGATGTCGTTGCTGCTCGCACCACCGTTCGCGGTCCCCACCTGGCCGCCGTCCCCGCAACACGGTTAGGGCAATTCAGGAGATGGTCCAGCGAACGCCGGGCGGCAAGATGGCCAGCAGAGCCACCGGCGGACGGCATTCGCCCGGATCATGTCGCTGAGCTGTCGTTCGCATATGCGCGTAGCTCGCGACGTGTTGTCGGTCCCACCAGGAAGGCTTGGTCCCCATGCTGCGAACAGAAACGGAAGCTGCCGGACCGCTCACCCGTGAACTGCTTGCGCGATATCGTCGCGATGGGTATGTCCTGCTCGCGCCGGACTTCCTCGCCGAGGACGTCCCGGCTGCGGTGACGTCGGCGATCCCGTCGGCGGTGGCCGACGACAGCCCGCGCCGAATCCTCGAGCGAGACGGCACCACCGTGCGGTCCGTCTACGGCCTGCACCAGACCCATCCGACGATCGCCGGTTTGGCCCGGCTACCCCAACTACTCGGCGCGGTACGGCAGATTCTCGGCGATGACGTGTACGTCCACCAGTCGAAGATCAATTTCAAGGAGCCGTTCTCCGGCGACCAGTGGGAGTGGCACCAGGACTACGTCTACTGGCTGCAGAACGACGGTGTGCAGGCGCCGGACCTGGTCAACGCGGCGATCTTCGTCGACGAGGTGACCGAGTTCAACGGCCCGTTGACCTTCGTACCAGGGTCCCATCGCCACGGCCTGCTGGCCGGCCAGGACCTCGACGGCATGCCGCTGGGCTACGAAGACGCGCCGGCGTGGGTGGCCACGCTGACCGCGAACGAGAAGTTCCGGGTCGAGCCGGCGGTCATCGAGGACCTCGCCCGCCGCGAGGGGCTGGTCAGCCCCAAGGGGCCGGCCGGTTCCCTGCTGCTGTTCGACCCGAACATCCTGCACTCGTCGGCGCCGAACATCTCGCCGTTCCGGCGGGCCATGCTGATGTTCGTCTACAACAGTGTCAGCAACAGCCCCCGTCCGGTGGCCACCCCCCGGCCGCCCTTCCTCGCCGACCCGGACGTCCGCCCATTGCAACCCCTGTCGACGCGCCCGCCGCAGTGACTTTCGGTCCGAAGGGAGCCGCGACGTCCGGTGGCTGGCCGGTGACGCGATCACCGTACGCGACGAGAGGCCAGGTGAGTACCGATGTCCTACAGTGGGCAGTCGCTCCTACGCGGGCCTCGGGTGGAGTACCGGGCGCCGCACGGACTTCCCGGCCTGGTCCGGGATCAGCAGCGGCGGACCCCCGACGCCGTGGCATGCAGCGACGCCGAACGGTCCCTGACGTACACCGAGTTGGACCTGCTCAGCGATGCGCTGGCCGCCGAGGTGCTACGGGTGACCGGTGGCCGCCGAGGCGCGGTCGCGTTGCGGATGCACCGACAGGTCGACCTCCTGGTTGCCCTTCTCGGCATTGTCAAGGCCGGCTGTCACTACCTGCCGGTAGGTATGGACGAGCCAGCGGCTCGGCTCCGGGCGATGACTGGCGTCGTGCCCCCGGTGGCCTGGGTGGTGGCCCCGGGGCAGCGGCACCTCGTACCCAACGAAGCCCCTGCGGTGGAGGTGCCGCGCGCCTGGTCCCGACACCTGCGCCCGGTGCGGGCCGTCGCCCCCGACGAATCCGTCTACGCCCTGTTCACCTCCGGGTCCACCGGCACGCCGAAGGCGGTCCGTACGACGAGCGCCGCCCTGTGTAACCGGATCCTCTGGATGGCGCGGACCTTCCCCTTCAGCGACCGGGACCGCGTGCTCCAGAAGACCCCCTACACCTTCGACGTGGCCGGGTGGGAGTTCTGGGTGCCGCTGGTCACTGGCGCCCGGTGCGTCTTCGCCCCCGTCGATGCCGAGCAGGACGCCGCCCGGACGGCCGAGGTGATCGCCCGGGAGGGCATCACCGCCTGCCACTTCGTGCCCACCATGCTGGAGTCGTACCTGCGGTTGCCTGGGGCCCAAAGAAGCAGCACCACCCTGCATACCGTGCTCTGTAGCGGAGAGGCCTTGCCGGCGCCGCTTGCCGCGCGCTTCGTGCGCGCCATCGACGCCGAACTACACAATCTGTACGGTCCGACGGAGGCCGCCATCGAGGTCACCCACTGGCGGGTGCCGCGTGATCTGCGACCGGAGGACCACGTCTTCATCGGGCTACCGATCGACAACGTCGACCTGATGATGCTGGACCCGGACGGGCAGCCGGTGGCCGAGCACGAGGTGGGTGAGCTTTGGCTCGGTGGTGTCCAGGTCGCCGAGGGGTATGTCGGACGACCCGACCTGACCGCGCGGGCGTTCGACCAGCGGGACGGCACGCGGTGGTATCGCACCGGCGACCTGGTGCGGGTCGAGCACGGCAACATCCGCTACGTCGGCCGGGCCGACTCCCAGGTCAAGATCGGCGGGGTACGGATCGAGCCGGGCGAGGTGGAGAGCGTCCTGCAGCGGCATCCGGCGATCGGCCAGGTCGTCGTCGTGCCGGTGGAATCGCCGTACGGTGACGGTCTGGCCCTGGTGGCCGTGGCCGTCGCGGCCGACACGACCGTCCTTGACCACGAGATCCGTGAGTTCGTCGCCGAACGGCTGCCGCGCTCCTTCGTACCCCGCACGCTGTTCTGGGTCCATCGGTATCCGTTGACCTCCGCAGGAAAGGTGGACCGCCGACGGGTCGCCCGGGACGCCGCCGAGCGGTGGGCCGCCGAGACCGCCGCCGTCCAGGCGGATCAGGTCCCCGACGACGAACTCGCCCAGGCCTGGTGGCAGGTGCTCGGTACGCCTACCCGGCAACGGCGCGACGACGTGGGCTTCCTCAACCTCGGTGGTCATTCCCTGGCCGCGGCCCGGCTCGTGGCCAGGGTCGCCCAACTGCGTGGGGTCAACGTGCCACTGTCGGCGCTGCTGCGCGACAACCTGCCGTTGACCCGGCTGCAGGAGACGCTGTCGGATGCGCCCCCGGTGCGGGCCGTTCCACCCGCCGGTCTCGCCTCCGCCGACCAGGAGCCGACCGGACGCAGCCCGCTGACCCCCGCCCAGGAACCAATCTGGCTACTCACCCAGGTGCTCGCCGATGCCTCTGGCTACAACGTCATCGGCGCGCTGCGAATCCGAGCCACGGTGCACGACGGGCTGCTCGATGCCGCCGTAGGGGATGTCCTGGCCCGTCACGACGCGTTGCGTGCGGGGATCGAGGTCACCGACGGCACGCCGTCGTGGAGGTATGCGCCGACTGCTGAGGTGACGGTGCAGGCGGCCCACCATCCGGGGGCCTACACCGACGAGGCCGTCGACCGGTTCGTCGCTGGACTCGCCCGGCAGGTGATCGACCCGACTCGGCCACCACTGATGCGGGTCGGCGTTCTCCATGCCCCGGACGTGGGTGCGAGCCTGATCACCGTCGTGCTGCATCACCTGGTGGCCGACCAGCGGACGATGGAGATCGTCCTTAACGACCTGGCGTTCGCCTACACCGCCCGAGCCCGCGGCAACGTCCCGGAGTGGCCGCGGCCCGCACCGAGCTTCGCCGCGTTCGCCCAGGCGCAGGCGGCGACGGTGGACTCCGCGAGGTGGCGCGACGATCTCGCCTACTGGAAGCATGTGCTCGCTGACGCGCCTGCTCTCCTGCCGCTGCCGTTCCGGCTGGCCCACGGGGACCGGCCGGCGCTGGCCGGCCGGCGAACCGTGGTCGAGGTGGGTGGTGCGGCCAGCGCCGGGATCGACGCGTTCCTGGCCACGCAGGGGTACACCGCGGCCACCTACTTCACCGCCTGTCTGGCCACCGTGCTCGCGGCCTGGTCGGGCGAACCCGCGGTGACTGTCGGCATGCCGGTAAGTCAGCGTCGACGCCCAGAGGACTTCGACCTTGTCGGCCTCGTGCTCGGCACCGTGCCGTTGCGGGTCACGGTGCCCCTCGCGGGCGATCGGGACACCCTGCTGCGCCACGTCCGGGACCGGTACGTGGACGCACTCGAACATGCGACGCCGAGCTTCCCGGCGATCGTCCGGCGGCTGGGGATGCGGCCGACACCGCAGGACAACCCATTGTTCCAGGTATGGATGAACGACCTGAGCCGGCTCGCGTCGGCTCCCGCGTTCGCCGGCGCGCCCGCCACCTGGGTGCGCACCACCTCGCCGGGTGCCCTGTTCGATCTCAACTTCTACCTGGACCGCCCGGACGGCTACCGACTGGAACTGGTCCACGCGGTCGGCCGCTATGCCGACGTCGTCGCCGGTGAGCTGCTGCACCAGGTTGCTGCGGTGGCACGTTCCCTGGCCACCGCCGAGCGGCCGGCGCACCGTGGCGCGCCCCACCCCGTACCGTCCGGCATGCGCCACCACCGACCCGCGGCAGCCGCCAGCGGCCCAGTGACGACACCGTGGCGTACCCAGTCGGAGCTGGTCGAGATGCTGCGTGCCATCGCGTCGAGCCGACCCGACCCGGTCGCCCTGCGGGGGCCGAACACGCGATGGACGTACGCCGAACTGCTGCGGCGGGTGGATGCGGTGGCCGAGCGGGTCACCGCGGCCGGGCTCGGCCCGGGTGATGTCCTGCAGCTGCGCGCCCGCCGCGTTCCGGCGTTGCCTGTCGCGTTGCTGGGCGCCTGGCGGGCCGGGACAGCGGTGGCCGTCACCGACGCCGGCCTGCCCGAGGCAGTCGCCGCCGAGCAGGCGGACCTGCTGCGTCCCGCCGCCGTGCTGACTTTGGACCGAGACGGGGTGTCAGCGCGGCTCGATCCCGGCGGTGCGGCTCCGCGCCGCCTCGACGGCATCAGCCATGTGCTCTTCACCTCCGGCACCTCGGGACGGCCCGCGGCGGTGGCGGTGCCCCCGGTGGCACTGGCCGCGACCCTGTGTTGGTACCTGGGCGCCGCCGAGTTGGGTCCCGCCGACCGGGTGGCGATGCTGGGCGGGCTTGGACACGACCCGCTGCTGCGCGACATCCTGGCGCCGCTGCTGGCCGGGGGGACGCTGGTCGTGCCACCTGAGGACGTCTTGGCCGCGCCGCAGCGGCTGTCCGATCTGCTCGGCGAAGAGCGGATTAGCGTCCTGCACACGACGCCCGCCCTGCTGGAGCTGGCATTGTCCGGTTGCGTGGGCCGGGCCGGCGTCAGCTGGGAGGACCTGCGCCTGGTGGTGAGCGGGGGAGCGCCGTTGACGGCCGGGCTGGTCCGCGCGTTGCGCACCGTGACGGCTGCGACCGTGGTCAACGCCTACGGCACCACGGAGACGCCGCAGATCGCCTCCTGTCAGGTGGTCGCCGGTCCGGGCGAGTCGGTGCCGAACGAGGTACTGGACGCGGCGTCGCTGCCGGTCGGCGCGGGCGTGGGTGGGGCGGAGCTGGACGTGATCGCCCCAGACGGGACGTCCCTGCCGGTCGGGCACGTCGGTGAGGTGGTCGTTCGCTCCCCGCACCTGGCCGTCGGCTACCTGGACAACGCGGGCCGCCGCGACGGCTTCGAGCGCGGCGGGGGGACCTACCGCACCGGCGATCGGGGCCGCCGGGACCCGCTCGGTGCCGTGCTCCTCGACGGGCGGCTGGACCGGCAGCTCTGCCTCGACGGGCACCGGGTCGACCCCGAGCAGGTGGAGCGGGTCGCCCTGGGGCATCCCGCCGTGCGCCGGGCGCTGGCCCGGCTGGCGCCCACGCCCGCCGGCGAGGTGCTGGTCCTGCAGGTCGGGGTCGCCTCCGGTCCCCGGCCGACGGCGACCGAACTGCGGTCGTACCTGCGCCGTCACCTGCCACGGCACGCCGTTCCCACCGAAATCCGGATCGGCGACGGGAGCGTCCTCGACGATACCCGGCAAAAGGCGGCTGGGGTGCGGGCAGACCTCGGCCGCCCGTCGGCCCCGCCGGACGAGCTGACCCAGGTGGTGCGGGATGTGGTCGGGTATGACATACCGGCCGAGGAGAACTTCTTCGACGCGGGCCTGAACTCGATGACGGTGCTGCGCCTGCACGCGGTCCTGCGCGATCGACTCGGGATCAACCTTTCGGTGGCCACGATGTTCGCCTACCCGAACCTCGCCGCACTCGCCCGACACATCGGGCGGGACGCGACCAAGCCGACGCCACCCTCCCCTGACGACCTTCGCCCGATCAACGGTGGTCGCGCGGAACAGCGCCGCCACCTGCGTCAACGTATCCGCCACGACCTCGGAGGCAGCCATGGGTCCACTCGTCGAGGATGAGCCGGTGGCCATCATCGGGATGGCCGGTCGCTTCCCGGGAGCCGTCAACCCCGGCGAGTTCTGGGTCAACCTGCGTGCCGGCATCGAGTCGGTCCGCTTCCCCTCCGGCGAGGAACTGCTCGCCGCGGGGGTCTCCCCGGCGGCGCTTGCCGACCCGCACTACGTTCGGGCAACAGCGGCCGCTGCGGACCTCGACCGCTTCGACGCCGCGTTCTTCGGTCTCACCCCGAGGGAGGCGCGGATCTGCGACCCGCAGCTGCGGCTGTTCCTCGAGTGCGCGCACGCCGCGCTGGAAGACGCCGGCTACGACGCGGACCGCCTCGGCGACGTGGGCGTCTTCGGTTCGGCCGGGGCCAACCGGTACCTCGAACTGGCCCGGCTCAGCGAGGGAAGTGAGCTGCGTGGCAGCGCGGAGATGTCCCTGTTGACCTGGAACTCCCTCGACTACCTCAGCCCGCTCGTCTCGTACCGACTCGGCTTGCACGGGCCCAGCCTCACCGTGGTGACGGCGTGCTCCAGCTCCCTCGTGGCGGTGCACCTCGCCGCAGCCGCGCTTCGATCCGGCGAGTGCGAGGTCGCCCTCGCCGGAGGCGTTGACGTCGAACTGCCGCTGGGGCACGGGTACTGGTGGGAGCCCGGAGGCACACTCAGCCGCGACGGGCACTGCCGGCCGTTCGACCGGGACGCCACCGGCACCGTCTTCGGCTCCGGAGTAGCCACGGTGGCGTTGAAGCGGCTCTCCGACGCACTGGCTGGCCGCGACCACATCCGGGCAGTCATCCGGTCAACGGCCGTCAACAACGACGGTGCGGCAAAAGTGGGGTTCGCCGCACCAAGCGTCTCCGGGCAGGCGGCGGTGGCTGCGGAGGCGATGGCGGTGGCTGGCGTCGGGCCCGGAGAGCTGGGCCTGGTGGAGGCGCATGGGACCGGGACGGCGCTTGGTGACCCGATTGAGGTGGCCGCGCTGACATCGGCGTTCCGGCAACTGGGCGACACCAGTGTGGGGGGCTGCGCGCTCGGCTCGGTCAAGGGCAACATCGGGCACCTGGGGCACGCTTCCGGTGTCGCCGCACTAATCAAAGTGGCCCTGTCGCTGGAGCACGGCACGATTCCGGCGACCGTCGGCCACCGTGAGCCCAACCCAGAGCTGGAGTTGAACAGCTCCCCCTTCCACGTGCCGACGCACGCGATGTCGTGGCCGTCGGGCCGTACCCGCATCGCCGCCGTCAACAGCTTCGGCGTCGGGGGCGCCAACGCCCACGCCATCGTCGCCGAGGCGCCGTCGGTCCCGCCGCCGCCGGTGTCCGAGCGGCCCCGGGCGGTGCTCTGGTCGGCCCGCACCGACGAGGCGGCCGAGCGATACCGGCAGCGCCTCGCCGAGCACTTCGGTGGGCCCGGCCGCGAGCGGTTCGTGGCCGCTGTCGGGACGTTGCAGCGGGGGCGCACCGCACACCCGCGGCGGGGCGCCGTCGTCGCCGCAGACCCGGCCGAGGCCGCGGCCCTGCTGCGGGACCCGACCGCGGTCGGGCACATCGCGCCGCCGCCCGACGGCGGCCCGGTCGGCCAGGTCGTGTTCCTGTTCCCTGGAGTGGGCGCCCAGCACGCCGGACCGGCCCACGGGCTGTACGACCACTCGCCGGCCTTCGCCGCCGCCTACGACGAGTGCCTCGGCCTGCTGGAGCGGGAGGGGCTACCGGTGCGTCGAGCCTGGCGGGACGGGGACGACCGCCGGGTGGACGGGGTGCTCGTCGCGGAGCCGCTGCTCTTCGCCGTCGGGTACGCCGCCGCTGCTGCCTGGCGGCACTGGGGCGTGTGTCCGACTGCCGTGCTGGGTCAGGGAATCGGCGAGCTCACGGCCGCGACTGTGGCCGGGGTGCTGCCGCTCACCGACGCGGTGCGGGCCGTCGCCGCCCGGTCGGTGGCCATGGCCGACATCCCGCCCGGCGGGATGCTGGCCGTCGCCGCGCCCGTCGAGCAGGTGCTTCCTCTGCTACCGGACGGAGTCGGCCTGGCCGTGACCGGTGGCCCTCGGCAGATAGTGGTGGCCGGAGGGGGCGACGCCTTGGACAAGGCCCGAACTCTGCTCGGCGACGCCGGACTGCCGTGTCGGTCGGTACGCGCATCTCGGGCGTATCAAACGGCAACCGCTGAGGCCGCGGTGGCGGCGTACGACGTGGCGCTGCGCGGGCTGCGGCTGTCCGCACCGCAGATCACGCTCGTCTCGGCTGCGGCCGGCCGGCCGATCACTGCGGCCGAGGCGGAGGACCCGTCGTTTTGGTCTCGCCAGCTCGCCGAGCCGGTGCTGTTCGCCGATGCGCTGGACGCGCTGACCGCCGAGCCGGGACGGCTGCTGCTGGTCGAGACAGGCCCGGGTCGTACCCTCACCGCCCTGGCCCGGCAGCACCCCACGGTGGCCGGTGGCCCGCACGCGGTGCTGCCAATGCTGCCGCCGCGCCGCACCGACCCGCTGGTCGAGTGGCGCGCCGCGTTGGGCGCGATCGCCGGAGTCTGGGCCGAGGGGCACCCGGTGGATTGGACGGCGGTGGAGGACCTCACCGACGTCGGCCGGGTGCCGGTGCCGGGATACCCGTACCAGCGGGAGCGGTTCTGGGCCGACCCGCCGACCAGGGGCGTCCCGCCCGCGTCCACCACGGTGACGGAGCCCGACCCGTCGGCGCTGTTCACCACGGTCATCTGGCAGGAAGAGCCCCGGGACTACCCCGTGGCGGCGGCCACCGAACAGCTCACCGCGCTCGTACTGTTGCCGCCGGAGCAGGTGTTGGCCGAGCGAGTGGGCAACTGGCTGCGCCAGTCCGGCGCACGGGTGGTTCGGGTGGCCACGGATGCGCAGCAGCCGGATGCCGCGGACTCGTGTCCCGCCCGGCCGGATGAGCAGGACGACCTCGCCCGCGTGCTCCGGTCCCTGAATGACGCCGGAACGCCGCTGGACCTGCTGGTGCACGCCGGTACGCTCGGCGCACCCGGCGATCTCCAGGAGCAGATGAGTGCCGGTCTGGCCGGGGTCGTGCGGCTGGTCCGTCGGGCGGCGCAGGCTGGTCCGGCGGGGCATCGGCCGGACCTGTTGGTGCTCACCGAGGGTGCGGTCGATGTGAGCGGCCACGACCGGCTGCGGTGCGGCAACGCGGCCCTGACGACGCTGCGCGACGCACTATCCGCGGAGGGGGCCGTGCGGCGAGTCCGGCTGCTGGACGTGGGCGCGGGAGTCGCCGATGTTGAGGTTGTGGCGGAGGTGCTGGACCGCACGGGCGAGCCTCTCGTCGCACTGCGTGGGGACCGTCGCTGGGTCCGGCGGGAGCGAGCCCTGACGGTGCGTCCGTGCGCGGCCGCCCGATGGCGGCCAGACACCGTCTGTGTTGTTACCGCTACCGCTGGTCCGTTCGGCGCTGAGGTGCTCCGCGACCTCGCCGCAGCCGGCGATCGTCTGGTGCTCGTGCTGATCGGCGACTGCTTGACCGTTCGGCCGGAGGAACTGGACGAGTTGACGGCCGAAGGTGCGACGGTCGAGGCGTACGCCTGCGACGTGACCGACCCGGAGGCGTTGCGACTGCTGATTGACCAGGTGTCTCGGCGGCACGGGGCGGTTGGCGTGGCCGTACACGTGACCGGGGCTGCCGCGGGGCGCCCGACTACGGAGGTGAGTGATCCGGTCGGACCGGAAGTCCTCGGCGCCCTCTCGTTGGCTGCGGCCCTCGCTGACCGGCCCTCCCTGGGCCTGTTCGTCACCGTCGATCGGGTGGCCACCGGTCCTTCCGCGGCGGCCACCGCGCTGGACGCACTGGCACGCAGTGGGACGTTCGCGGCTGACCGGGTGCTCCATGTCGGCTGGTCAGCCGACCGTTCCGATGGCCTGCCGTGGCGTCCCGGCCTGCTGCGCGACCTGCTGGTCGCCCGGACACCCCGTCAGGTGTCCGTCCACGATGTCGTCGACAGCGCGGCCCGGCCGAGCGGCTCGGATGCGCGACCGGCCACGTCCAGTCCCACCGTGGAGCGGCTGCGGCGGGTGTGGTTGGCCATGCTCGGGCATGCCGAGATCGTTGACCACGACAACTTCTTCGACCTGGGCGGCAACTCGCTGACCGCGGTCGAGTTAGCGGTCCGGGTCCACGGGGAGTTCGGTGTTCGGTTGGACCTGGAGCTCCTCTTCGACCATCCGCGGCTCAGCGAACTGGCCGAGCAGATCGACCGGCTGGTGAAGTCATGACATCGGCGGGCCGGGCGCACGTGGTCCCGCTGGCCGATGCGGAGTGGTCGACCTGGCGGGACGTGGTGCTGCGCAGTACCGGCTTTCCCGCCGAACTGGTCCTCACCCTGGCCGACGCGGATCTGTCCCGCGCTGCCGACGACGCGGGACAGGACCCCGACCGGCTCGCGGCCTACCAGCGTGAATACGACGCCGCCACCGCCCGGCTCTCCGCCGGGGTGCGGAACGTGGCTCGCTCACCACGGTTTCGCGAAGCCGTCACCTGGCAGAATCCGAAGCTACTCCGGCAGTGCCTGGACAAACTCGTCGCCGGTGAGCCACGCAATGTCCGCGGCCGGAACCACGAGCTGACCGTCGCCAGCTACCTTCAGCGGTACTGCCTCAAGAACGACACGATCGGGTTCTTCGGGCCCGTTGGTTGGGCTCGGTGGGCCGACCGTTCACCCCCGCTGGCGGTGCAGTTCGGCGACCCGTTCCTGTCCCGGCGGACGGTGAACTTCGAGACCTGGGCGGTGGACGCGGTGGCGCTGGCCCTGACCGCCGACCCGCGGCTGGTGCCGTGGTTGATTCCCCGACGGCTCTCCGGTCACCGCTGGGATGGCGCCTGTCTGCACGTCCCGGGCCGGCCCCCGGTGACGCTGGACCCACGCGAGACCGAGCTGATCGCGATGGCCGACGGCGAGCGGACACTGGGTGACCTGGCTGCGGAGCTGTGGTGGTCGGAGTTTCCGGAGTTGGCCGACGTGGCGGCTCTGCACGACGCCTACCGGTCGCTCGCCGATCAGGCGCTGGTGCGGCTCGATCTCGTCGGCCCGATCCAAACCAACCCCGAGCAGTGGCTCCTGGAGCGGCTGGAGCGGGTGGGTGACTCGGCGGCCCGGGACTACGCCGTGGGTACCGTCCGGCGGCTCGTGGACGCCCGCGACCGCGTCGCCGCCGCCGCCGGCGACGACGGGGCGTTGGAGCAGGCGCTGGCGGATTTGGCCGGGTGCTTCCAGGAGATCACCGGCGAGGCGGGTGAGCGTCGCCGGGGAGAGACGTATGCGGGACGGACGCTGGTGTACGAGGACACCGTGCTGAGCAGCCGGGTCACCCTCGGGCCGACGACCCGGCAGGCACTCGCCGGTCCGTTGGGGCTGCTGCTCGCCAGCGCCAGGTGGCTCGTCGCCGAGGTCGGTGACGAGTACGACCGACTCTTTCGGGACCTCTATGCCGGTCAGGTCGCCCGGTCGGGCAACCCGGTGGTGCCGCTCGCGGTGATCCTGGGCAAGGCCACGCCGCAGCTCTTCTTCAACGTGCGTAGCCTCGCCGAGCCGGTGCGGCGGGCGGTGACGGAGTTTCAGCGTCGTTGGGCCGAGGTGCTGCGCCTGCCGTCCGGCGCTCGTGCCGTGCAACTACGCGTCGAGGACCTGGCCCCGCGGGTCGCCCGGTGGTTCCCGGTGCGGCCGGCACCGTGGGCGAACGCGGTCCACCACTCTCCAGACGTGCTGCTGGCCGCTGCCGATTTGGACGCGGTCGCCCGGGGTGAGTTCCTCTTTGTCCTCGGCGAGTTGCATCTGTCCTTCAACACGATGGAGAGCCGGGTCTTCGTCGAGCAGCACGACAGTCCGCCGGCGATGCTGGCGTCGGCTCAGGCGGACCTGGGTGACCGTCGTATCTACGCCATTCCGCCGAAAGAGTGGCCTGGGGTGAGTTCCCGGCTCGCCCCTCCATCGTCGTTGCTGTCGCCCGACTACACCTACTGGACCCAACATCCGGAGGCCGTCGTCCCGCCCGGGCCGATCATTCCGGCCGCTGCGCTCACCGTTCGACTGGAGGGCGACCGTCTCGTCGTCCGGTCGCTGACTGACGGGTTCGCCGCACCGCTGTCCGAGGTGGCCGCCGAGTTCCTCTCGTCGGCCGTCGTGAACGCGTTCAAGCCGGTGAGCGGCGCGCACACCGCCCGGGTCACCATCGATCGGCTGGTCGTCTGCCGTGAGTCGTGGCGGTTCCGCGCGGCCGAGGTGGCGTGGACGCGGACGAGGTCGGAATCGGAGCGGTTCCTCGGCGCCCGGCGGTGGCGGACCCGGCACGGGCTGCCCGAGCGGGTCTACGTCAAGGCTCCGGTGGAGGACAAGCCGACCTTCGTCGACCTCGGCAGCATCGTCTACGTGAACCTGCTGGCCAAGCTGATTCGCCGGTCCGCTGATCGGCCGGACGGGTGGGTCACTCTGACCGAGATGCTGCCTGACATGTCCCAGTTGTGGCTCACCGACGCGGCCGGCGCGCGGTACACCGCCGAATTCCGGATGGTGGCGGTCGACGAGCGGGCTCGACGACGGCATGAGCGCCCACGGTCCGGCTGACGCAGGGCACCGAAGGATCGCCGCTCGGCAGGCGCGTGCGAGGGTCGCCCGGTTTCTGGATAGCCTCAGGTGTGCCCTGGAGTGAGCTCGATGCTGAGGAAGTTCAGCGACATCTTCGGGGTCAGGTCGACCTTTCGACTCGACTGACATCCTTCCCGAAGTCGGTGGTGGGGCTTGACGTGTCGTACGAGAAAGCGACAAACCGGGTGTGCGCGGCGGCTGTGGCGATTGAGCTGGAGTCGCTGGCGGTGACGGATGTGGCGACGGTGGTTGGGGAGGCCACCTTTCCTTACGTTCCTGGCCTGCTGGCGTTCCGGGAAGCGCCGATTTTGCTGGAGGCGCTCCAAGGGCTGGCGAATGAGCCGGAGGTGTTGGTTTGTGACGGCTACGGAATCGCGCATCCGAGGCGCTTCGGTCTGGCCTGTCATGTCGGTGTGTTGACTGGGCTTCCGTCCTTCGGGGTCGCCAAGACCTCCTTCATCGCCGACTTCGCCAATCCAGATCTCCGCCGTGGTGCCGGGTCGCCGCTGAAGGAGGGTGGGGAGACGCTTGGTCGGGCGGTGCGTACGCAGGATGGGGTGCGACCCGTCTTCGTCTCGGTCGGCCATCGAATCGGTCTTGACCAGGCGTGCGACCTAACGCTGAGGTTGTGTCCACGCTATCGGATTCCCGAGGCGACCCGGCAGGCGGATATCGCGTCCCGGCGGGTGCTGCGTACGGCAAGCCGGGCCGGAGGCTGATCGCGGGCCGGGTCGTGGTGTGTGCCGGTCCGGGCCTCGGATCCGCCCCGGGCGGTCAGGACGCCTGGCGGATGGAAGGGCTGGTCAGCCAGGCGTCGGCCAGATTGCTGACGGGGACGTCGAGAGCCCGGCTGAGGCAGACCACGGTGCCGAACGCCGGCGCGGGCAGGCGACCGGACTCGATTTTGCGCAGGGTCTCGGGGGAGATGCCGGCCGCCAGGGCCACCTCGACGAGACTGCGGTCGGCCCGCGCGGCCCGGAGGGCGACCCCGAGGCGCTGGCCCGCGGCGATCTGCTCGGCGGTCAGGGGTTGGCGAACCATGTCGGCAGGATATCTCCCGATGGCCTCGCAGCACCGGATGGTATAAAAATACGGTATTAAAATACCGCGGCCAGGGAGGCGTCGTGATCGAGCTGAAGTCCGCCGAGGAGATCGACCAGATGGCGGTCACCGGCCAGTTTGTCGGTGAGTTGCTCGCCGAACTGAGCGAGGTCGCCGCGGTCGGCGTCAACCTGATGGATCTCGAACACCACGCCCGCCGTCGGATCGCGCAACGCGGTGCCAAGTCCTGCTACTGGGACTACGCTCCCTCGTTTGGCCGCGGCCCCTTCCGCAATGTCCTCTGCCTGTCGGTCAACGACGCGGTGCTGCACGGCCTGCCGCACGACTATGTCCTCCGCGACGGTGACTTGCTCAGCATCGACATGGCGCTCGGCATCGATGGCTGGGTCGCCGATTCCGCGCTCTCCCTCGTCGTTGGCACCCCCGCCCCGGCCGATCTGAAGCTGATCGAGGCCACCGAGGTCGCCCTCGCCGCCGGCATCGCCGCCGCCCAGCCCGGCGGCCGGCTCGGCGACATCTCCGCTGCGATCGGTCAGGTCGCCGCCGCCTACGGCTACCAGGTCAATGGCGAGTTCGGTGGGCACGGCATCGGCCGCACCATGCACGAGGCCCCGCACGTGGCCAACAATGCCCGCGCCCGTCGCGGCCTGAAGCTCCACCCCGGCCTCACCATCGCCATCGAACCCTGGTTCTGCGCCTCCACCGACAAGATCAAGTTTGACGAGGATGGCTGGACGATCCGCTCCGCCGACGGCTCCCGTACCGCGCACTCCGAACACACGATCGCCGTCACCGCTGCGGGTCCACAGGTGCTGACCGGCCGCCCCAGCCGCGGTGCCACCGGCGCCGATCCCACCGTCCGGCCGCGCTGACCTTGCGCGGGGTCGCCGCGCCCGGACCGTGCGGTCAGCTGATGTAGTGCAGGATCACGTTGTGCACGTGGTGGCTCTTCTGCGAGCCGCGGAACTCCACCTCGTAGGTGTGCGTGCCGACGTGAATGGCGATGGCTCCGGTGGAGAAGAACGAGCCGCCCCACGACTTGTTGCTGACCACGCTCACGCTGGTGACCTTCGCGTACGGGATGCTGGTGATCGCGTAGCGTTTGCCGATGAACGAGCGGTCCTGAATGATCACGCGTCGGTCGGTCACCCCGATGAAGCCGGTACCGGTGCCGACGGCGTCGTAGACGGCGATGATCTGCTCGCCCTCGAGCAGCCCGCTCTGGATCTGTTGGAGCTGCTCCTTGCGGTCGTACGTCGCGTTCGCCATGGCCTCAGCGTAGGTATCGCGAGCACATCGAAGACTGGCGAAGTGGTCTGCGGTGAGGTACGTCGGCTACCGGCGGCCCGTCGGCGTGGCCTCAGGGCTCGGTGACGGCGCGGTACGCGTCCTCGATGCGGGCGGCCAGTAGGACCTCGCCCTCGGTCAGCGGCACGGTCTCGTGGCCGACCCGAATCTCGGTCTGGTCGGCGTGTCGGCTGATCTCGGGGCGAAGGTGTAAGGCGTCGGCGACCACCTTCACCCGCTCGGTGAGGGCCGCATGCTGCGAGTCGTCGATGGGGAGCGTCCGTCGGATCCCTTCACCCTCCCGGGTCCAACCGGGCAGCAGAGTAAGTGCATCGTTGAGATAGTTAGGCTTACCCCGCCCGAACGGCATGCGTACCACCACACCTCCCGGCATCGTTGCTGGCTTGTGGCCTAATCGTCGCTTTCCCGTGTCGTTTTGGTGGACTTAGTCTGTCCCTTGAGGGGAACTGTGTCCACGGCCACACTTCCGGGTCTTCCTGGCCTGATGGGTGGGCCGCGGTACCCAAACCGACGATTGATCTGGCACGCTGGACGCTCGTGCGGACCGAACAGGCAAGCGATAGCGGCCGGGTTGAGCGACTCGAGCCAAAGGTGGTCGTCGGCGCGGCAATCATCCAGAACGGTCGGGTGCTGGCCTGCGCACGGTCTGCCCCGCCGGAGGTGGCGGGCCGGTGGGAGTTCCCCGGCGGCAAGGTGGAGCCGGGGGAGAGCGAGACCGCGGCACTACTGCGCGAGTGCGCCGAGGAGCTGGCCGTCCGGGTGGAGATCGGTGAGCGGGTCGGCCGGAGCGTTCGGATGGCCCACGGGCGCTCCGTGCTGAAGGTGTATCTGGCCCGGCTGCTGCATGGCGACCAGCCGCAGGCCCTGGAGCACTCGGCGCTGCGTTGGCTCTCCGCGGCCGAGTTGGACAGCGTCACCTGGCTACCCGCCGATGCCCCGATTGTCGCCGCGCTCCGCCCACTGCTGGCCGCTGGCTGACCCGCGGCAGAACCGGAAGGGCGACCCGAAAACGGACAGAGCCGGCGGAGTTTGCCGCCGGCTCTGTCAACGTCGCTGACGTGTTCAGTGCTTGTCCTGCTCCGGGTGGGCGTAGTTCAGGTGCTCCGGCGGCAGCGGGAAGCTCACGTCCTCGCCGAACGGCGACGGTGCCGCGGGCCGGTCGAAGGTGAGCTCGGTCAGCGGCAGCCGGCCGGACTCGTCAAGTGTCGGGGCGGTCGGCTTCGGCACCTCGCGGTGCCAGTTGACACCCGCCTGCGCCTGCGCCTCGGCCTTCGGATCGTGCGACGCTCCCGCGTGTGAGTGGAACCCGGGCGGGCCGGTCGCGGGGGTGCGCACGGCGCCCGGGGAGTGCTCGCTGGTCACGCTGGTCTGAGGCACCTGACCCCTCCGGAAGATCTTGTTACCAAGCCAAACAAGAGGATCATACTTCCGGTCGACTACCCGCTCCTTCATGGGGATAATCCCGTTATCAGTGATCTTGATGTGCTCGGGGCAGACCTCGGTGCAGCACTTGGTGATGTTGCAGTAGCCCAGACCCTGTTCGGCCTGCGCGTACTCCTTGCGGTCGTCCCGCGCGTCCAGCGGGTGCATGTCCAACTCGGCCGCCCGGATGAAGTACCGCGGCCCGGAGAAGGCTGGTTTGTTCTCCTCATGGTCCCGGATGACGTGACAGACCGTCTGGCAGAGGAAGCACTCGATGCACTTGCGGAACTCCTGCGAGCGCTCGACGTCGACCTGCTGCATCCGGTAGTCGCCCGGAGTGACACCGGGGGGCGGGGCGAAGGCCGGTGTCTCCCGGGCCTTCTCGTAGTTGAACGAGACGTCGGTGACCAGGTCTCGAACGATCGGGAACGTCCGTAGCGGCGTGACCGAGATCGTCTCGTCCTCGGTGAAGGTCGACATCCGGGTCATGCAGGCCAGCTTCGGTTTGCCGTTGATCTCCACCGAGCAGGAGCCGCACTTGCCGGCCTTGCAGTTCCAGCGGCAGGCGAGGTCCGGCGCCTCGGTGCTCTGCAACCGGTGGATGATGTCGAGGACGACCTCGCCCTCTTTCACCTCGACCAGGTACTCCTTCAGGTCGCCGCCGGTCTCGTCGCCCCGCCAGATGCGGAACTGTCGCTTCGTGGCCGGTGCGCCGGCCGCCTGGCTCTTCTCAGTTCCCATTCCTCAGCGCTCCTCCTTAGCGAGGGCGTCGAACTCCGCCAGCTCCTCGTCGGTCAGGTACTTGGCCAACTCCGCGCGGTCGAAGAGCGCGAAGAGCTCCGGCCGCATCCGCGGTAGCGGCTTGCGGTCCAGGTGCACGATGTCGCCCTCCAGGGAGCAGACCTGGTTGACCCGCCGCCAGGCCCGGTCCATCGTTGGATGATCTTCGCGGGTGTGGCCACCCCGCGACTCCCGCCGCTCCAGCGCGGCCTTCGCGGTGCACTCGGAGACCACCAGCATGTTGCGGAGGTCCAGGGCAAGGTGCCAGCCCGGGTTGTAGCGCCGACCGCCCGCCGCGCTCACCTTGGCCACCCGTTCGCGAAGCTCGCCGAGCCGGGCCAGCGCGTCCACCAACTCGCCCTCCCGCCGAATGATGCCGACCAGGTCGCCCATCACCGCCTGGAGATCCTGCTGCAGGACGTACGGGCTCTCGCCGGTGTCCCGCTGCAGCGGGGCCAGGGCCGTCTCCACCGCGGTCTCCACCGCCGGCACCGGGACCCGGGGCCGAGACGCCAACCCGTCGGCGTACGAGGCGGCGTGCCCGCCCGCCCGCTTGCCGAAGACCAGCAGGTCCGACAGGGAGTTGCCGCCGAGCCGGTTGGAGCCGTGCATCCCGCCGGAGACCTCACCGGCGGCGAACAGCCCGCGGACGTGGCCGAACGCGGCACCGGAGTCGGGGTCGACCTCCACCCCGCCCATCACGTAGTGGCAGGTCGGCCCGACCTCCATCGGCTCCTGCGTGATGTCGACGTCGGCCAGTTCCTTGAACTGGTGATACATCGACGGGAGGCGACGGCGGATCTCCTCGGCCGGCAGCCGGGAGGCGATGTCCAGGTATACGCCCCCCGCAGGGGTGCCCCGACCCGCCTTGACCTCGCTGTTGATGGCCCGGGCCACCTCGTCGCGCGGAAGCAGCTCCGGTGGACGTCGGTTGTTGTCCGGGTCCTCGTACCAGCGGTCCGCCTCGGCCTCAGTGTCGGCGTACTGCTTTCGGAACACATCGGGCACGTAGTCGAACATGAACCGCTTGCCCTCGGAGTTCTTCAGGACTCCGCCGTCCCCGCGGACCGACTCGGTGACCAGGATTCCCTTCACCGAGGGCGGCCAGACCATGCCGGTCGGGTGGAACTGGAGAAACTCCATGTTGATCAGCGTCGCCCCGGCGCGCAGCGCCAGCGCGTGGCCGTCCCCGGTGTACTCCCACGAGTTCGAGGTGACCTTGTACGAGCGGCCGACCCCGCCGGTCGCCAGCACCACGGCCGGCGCCTCGAAGAGAACGAACTCCCCCGACTCCCGGTAGTAGCCGAAGGCGCCGGCGACCCGGTCGCCGTCGAGCAGCAGCTCGGTGATGGTGGTCTCGGCGAAGACCCGGATCCGGGCGTCGTAGGAGCCGTGCTCGCGCCGATCTTCCTGCTGGAGGGAGACGATCTTCTGCTGGAGGGTGCGGATCAGCTCCAGGCCGGTGCGGTCGCCCACGTGCGCAAGGCGCGGGTACTCGTGCCCGCCGAAGTTGCGCTGGGAGATCTTCCCGTCCTTCGTCCGGTCGAAGAGGGCACCGTAGGTCTCCAACTCCCAGATTCGCTGCGGCGACTCCTTCGCGTGCAGCTCGGCCATGCGGAAGTTGTTCAGGAACTTGCCACCGCGCATGGTGTCGCGGAAGTGCACCTGCCAGCTGTCCCGGCTGTTCACGTTCCCCATCGCGGCGGCGGCGCCGCCCTCGGCCATCACCGTGTGCGCCTTGCCGAAGAGCGACTTCGAGATGATCGCGGTCTTCTTGCCGGCCAGCCGGGCCTCGATCGCCGCCCGCAGCCCGGCGCCGCCGGCCCCGATCACGACGACGTCGTAGTGGTGTCGTTCGATTCGCGTGGTAGTGGTCATATCGGGGCCCTCTAGTTGATGAACCGCAGGTCGGTGATCCAGTTGGCGGAGACGGCCATGATGTAGAAGTCGGTGAAGAGCACCGTGAACAGCGACACCATGGCGAACGTGCCGTGCCGGACGTTCAGCTTCGAGACCAACGTCCAGAAGCGGTACCGCACCGGGTTCCGGGAGAAGTGCTTCAGTCGCCCGCCCATCACGTGCCGGCAGGCGTGGCAGGAGAGTGTGTAGCCGGCGAGCGCGACGATGTTGACCAGGATGATCAGCGAGCCCAGGCCGACCCCGAAGGCACCGTCCGGCCCGCGGAACGCGAGGATTGCGTCGTAGATGTTGATCAGCAGGACCACGAAGGCCAGGTAGAAGAAGTACCGGTGCCAGTTCATGACGAACAGCGGGAACCGGGTCTCCCCGGTGTACTTCTGGTGCGGCTCGGTCACCCCGCAGGCCGGCGGGGACGCCCACAACGAGCGATAGCCCGCCTTGCGGTAGTAGTAGCAGGTCACCCGGAACCCGGCGACGATCGGGAAGGCGACGATGCCGAGGGGGAGGAAGAAGGGGAACTCCCCGAACGGGGTGCCGAAGTGCGATGAGCCGGGAACGCACGAGTCGGTCAGGCACGGCGAGTACAGCGGTGTGAGGTAGTGGTAGTCCTCCACGTAGTACCAGTCCGCCATGAAGACGCGGATCGTCGAATAAACGATGAAGAAGAGCAGGATTGCGGCGATGCCGACGGGCTGCACCCACCAGCGGTCGGTACGCAACGTTCTCGCCGCGATGGCGGCACGCGGACGCGTGCCCGGCCCTCCCGGCCTCGTTGCCGTTGATGTCATTCGAGTCGTCTCCCTGACGGGGCCCGGATGGGCGGCGGATCAAGTTCGGTAGGCAACCAGGCCGCACCCGCTTGCCAACGTCATGCGCACACCAACGACCGCGCCACAGAAACGGCGCAGCTAAGTGACACACGTTACGCCGATCTTTGCGAGCCGTCCGCGCAAGGCAGTGTCCCGTGTGTCCCCGTTCTTGAAAAGGCCTGTCGGTGCATCGATGCCAACCCGTTCGTTCGACGGCGCCGGCCAGCCCCGCCCACCGGCGGTCGGGGACTCAGCCGGAGGCCCCGCCGGTGAAGTTCCACCCGGCGAGGCGCAGCGCCGGCGCCTCCCACCAGACTCCGTCCACCCGGTCGGGCTGGCGGGCCAGCGTGTGCCCGACGCCGAGTACCGCCCCGGGGCCGAGCATGCGCGGATAGGACTCGGTGAACCGGAGGTCACGTACCGCCCGAGTCACCACGCCCTCCTCCACCAGCCACACCCCGTTGCGGGTCAGACCCGTGATGACCAGGCTTTTCGGGTCGAGTACCCGGGTGTACCAGAAGTCGCTGACCAGCAGGCCACGGCGGACGCCGGCGAGCAGCGCGGCGGTGTCCGGGTCAACGACCGCCGCGCCGCGGGCGTCGCCGGACCCGGGCTGCCGCACCGCCTCGGTCGAGGTGGCGGTGAGGCGCAGGTTGCGGGGGACCGGGCCCCAGGCGGCGCCGCCGGGGACGGCGTGCCCGGTTGAGGTGGCACCGGCCAGGGCGGCGGTGCGCCGATCGTGCGCGACGGCAGCGGTTACACCCGCGTCTACCAGGGTCAACGCCGCCCGCCGGGTACCCTCCACGTCGAACGGCGGACCGGACCGGTCGAGTGGGGCGTCCACCAGGGTCACCATCGGGTCGAACTGGGCCGTGCCCGGCTCGGCGAAGGACTGACCTTCGTGGTGCCGCTTGCCGTTGAAGCCGTAGGCGGACAGGTGCTGGAGCAGGTCGGCGACGGCCGCCGGCTCCAGCACCACCTCGTACCGGCCGGGCGGCAGCTCGACGGGGTCGGCCGCCGCCCGAGCCTTGCCGGCGGCGCGGGCGCCGAGGACGGCGCCGTCCAGGTCGGCCAGGCGGTCGGCGGCCAGCCGGGCCACCCCGTCCGACCCACCGGTACGGGCGATGCCGTCCATCGCCGCCTCGGCGGTCCGGCCCTGGGCCGAGTGACCGGCCGAGTTGGCGAACGCCGACGAGCGGTGGGCGGTGCGGCAGTAGCCGGCCGTCTCCAGCCCGTCGGCCGCCGCCACGAAGGCACGGACCCGGTCGGCCCGCTCACCCGGCTCCGCGTACGCGGTCGCCTCGTCCACCGGCGCTCCGGGCGGAATCGGGGTAGGTGGGGTGAGCCCCGGCCAGGCTGGGTCGAGCGGACCGGGTCGCACCGCCGCCAGGGTGCGCTCGACCAGCGCCCGCAGCCCGTCCGGGGTGCCGACGCTGCCACTGCTGGCGACGGTCCGCCCGGCGACGTGCAGCCGCAGCCGTACGGTGTGGTGGGCTTCCTCGACGTTCTGGTGGATGAACGAGTTGGCGAACCGGGTCAGCGCCAGCTCGGCCCGGGTCACCGTCGCCTCGGCCGCCGCGGCCGGCCCGGCCAGCCGGTGGACCAGCTCGATCACCTGGCCCGCCAGATCCAGCTCGGACCCGGGCCGGTTCGTCGCCCTCACGCGCGCACCCCCACCCGGATGC
Source organism: Salinispora cortesiana (assembly GCF_000484695.1). Classification (GTDB taxonomy): domain Bacteria; phylum Actinomycetota; class Actinomycetes; order Mycobacteriales; family Micromonosporaceae; genus Micromonospora; species Micromonospora cortesiana. The sequence goes on from NZ_AXVR01000001.1 coordinate 233,508, forward strand.
CACGGAAGCGGGCGGGTGCGGCCGGATGGCCGGTGTGCCCCACCTGCCCTGGTTGGCCCTTGCCGCAGTTGGGCGTGCCCCAGGCCACCGTCTCGCCGGAGAGCATGTCCATCGACCGCCAGAAGAGCGGGCTGATCCCGGTGTACGTGGGGTTGCGCAGCATCCGTCCCCGTCTCCCCTTCTTGATCTCCCAGCCGACCTCGCAGCCGAACTGGAAGTTGAGCCGCTTGTCGTCAATGGACCAGGACCGGTTGATATCCATCAGCACCCCCTCGTCGGTGGCGGCGATGATCTCGTCGAGGCTGTGTGGACCTGGCTCCAGCCCGACGTTGGTCATCCGCACCATCGGCAGCCGGGCCCAGCCGTCCGCCCGGACGCTGCCGCCGTAGTCCAGGCCCGCGACGGCGGCCGAGTCACGGCCCGCGAGCACGCCCACCCAGCGCCCCTCCCGGACGGCGTCCCGGCGGACCGCCGGGGAACCCTCGTCGTCGTAGCCGAAGCTGCCCAGCGCCCCGGGGAGTGTCGGGTCGATGGTGACGGTCATCAGCTCCGAGCCGTACCGCAGCGACCCGAGCTGGGCCAGCTCCAGCCAGGAGGTACCGGCGAAGGCCGCCTCCCAGCCGAGGATCCGGTCCAGCTCGATGGCGTGCCCGACCGACTCGTGGATCTGGAGGGCGAGCTGCTCGCCGCCGAGGATCAGGTCGGTCTCGCCAGCGGGGCAGGGTGGTGCGGTGAGCAGTGCCCGGGACTCCTCGGCCATTCGTGCCGCGTGCGCGGTCAGGTCGAGCGAGTCGACCAGTTCCCACCCACTGGTGCCGTACTGGCCCCGGTAGCTCGGGTACGACCGGCGCTGGGTCTGGCCGGCGCCGATCGAGGTGGCCGAGATGCCGCCGCCGCACTCGCGGATGCGCTGGTCGATCCGGTGGCCCTCGCTGGAGACGAACCACTTCGCCGTGTCCCAGATCTGGTAGAGGCCCTCGGCGAGGTCGGCTCCATGCTCGGCCATCAGCCGGGTCGCCTCGACCAGCAGGTCGCCCTTGGTCGACAGCGGCACACGGAGCGGATCCACCGCGCAGGCCGAGGCCCAACTCGCCGTGACCGGCTCGGCCGGGATCGGGTCGATCGGCGGGCCCGGAACGCGGGCACTGGCCGCGGCGATCCGCGCCGCCCGTCGGCCGGCGTCACGGGCGGCGGGGTCGGACAGGTCGGGTACGGCGTGGAAGCCCCAGCTCGATCCGACCAGCGCCCGGACCCCCAGCCCGATGCTCTCGTCCTGGGTCAGCTCCTCGACGTCGCCGTTGCGGGCCGTCATTGACTCGTAGCGCCGGTGCATCACCCGGGCATCCGCGTACCGGGCGCCCGCGTCGAGAGCGGCTTGGACAGCGGTGGACGCCGCGTCGAACTCGGTCATAGCTCGACCCTAGGGGAGCCGGCCGGATCCGTCTGGCCGCCGGGCGCCGCCCCTGTTGCGCTCCGGGCAGCCGGATCAGCTGGCCGCTGGACCGACCCGCCGTCGGTACCCGCCCGGCGTGAGACCGAGGACCCGACCGGAATTCGTTGGCGAGGTGGGCGTGGTCGCTGTAACCGAGGTCAGCGGCGACATCGGCCAGGGTCGTACCGGGATCATCCCGCAGACGTTGGGCAGCTTCCTGTAGCCGGCGGCGGCGGATCATCGCTGCCGGCGGCAACCCGACGAACCGGGCCGCGAGCCGCTGCATCGATCGGGCGGACAGATGTAGGTGGCGGGCGACATCCGCTACTGTGCGCACCGTCGGATCGGCATTGATGACATCTGCCATCCGGTTGGCTAACAGCGCCTCGTGCTGCGGTGGTGGCACCGTATCGGAAAGCCACGTCGCGAACGCGTCCACGGCCTGGCGGTGCCGAATGGGTGGATCATCCGGCCCGAGCATCGCTCGCCCCACCCGCTCCCGCAGGACTGGGAGGTCCAGGAGTTGGTACCGGTCCCGTAGCACCGCCGGTGCGGTGGCGAAGTGGGGCACCGCCGCTGGCCGGAGTAGGGCTCCGACCGCCCAGCCGGTGCCGGTCAGTTCGCGGTACGAGCTGCCGGTCGTTGGTCCGGCGAGGCCGACCGTGGCTGGTTCGACCACGAGATTGCAGGCGGGAAAGGCGATCAGCTGCTGTCGGGAGGTCTGCCCGGCCGGGAGACGCCACTCCGGAATCCAGAACCAGTGCACCAACTGTGCCACCGAATCTGGTGCCGGAAGGCGGGCGAACGTGGGAAGCCGCGCCGGATAGAGGACACCCCGCCGGCTCGCCGTACCGAGCTCGGATTTCTGTCGCGAATCTTCAAGCCGGTGCACGCTGCGCCTACCTATCGTCAACTCCTATGACTGATCCGAGCCAAGCCGCCGACGGCGAGTACAACACGAACGGCACGCCGCGCGGAGCTACCAGCCTGACTCCCTTTCTGGCCATCCCGGATGCCCGCGGGGCCATCGACTTCTACCAGAAGGTCTTCGGTGCGCGGGTGGTTGACGTGACCGAGCTGGGTGGTGTCGTGGCCCACGCCGTCCTCGACTTCGGCCAGGGGCTGCTGCAGCTCGGGGAGCCGATGCCCAAGTATGGGCTCGTCCCGGCACCCGAAGGGGAGCAGGACTGCTACTCCATCGGCTTCTACTGTCCGGACGTCGACACCGTGGTCGAACAGGCCCAGGCGGCCGGCGCGGTCATCCGGGAAGCCCCGTCTACCTTCGTCTCGGGTGACCGCTACGCCAGCATCCGGGATCCGTTCGGCGTACGGTGGTCGGTCCTGACCCGGGTGGAGGACCTCTCCGAGGAGGAGAGCGCGCGACGCGTCGCCGACTGGGCCAAGCAACAGGCGGGGTGACCGGGCGCGGGTAACGGGCATCACCGCGCGGTTGACCCGAGTTCTCCGTACCCGCCGGCGACGGCGCTCACCCCAGGTGGGTACGGAGGAAGGCCAGCTCCAGCTTCAACAGATGCTCACTGACGCCGCCGGCCGCCATGTGGGTCGCGCCGGTGAGCGGCAGCACCGAATGTGGGTGTCCGTTGGCCAACAGCGCGGCCGACAGTCGCAGCGTGTGCGCCGCCACCACGTTGTCGTCGGCCAGCCCGTGCACCAGCAGCAGCGGCCGGGCCTGCTCCGTGGTGGCGGCCAGCTCCACCAGGGAATGGTGGGCGTACACGTCCATCCCGTCCTCGGGCAGGCCCAGGTAGCGTTCGGTGTAGGCGGTGTCGTACAGACTCCAGTCGGTTACCGGCGCCCCGGCGATCCCACACCGGAACAGCTCCGGGCGGCGCAGCACCGCCAGCGCCGCCAGCCAGCCGCCGAACGACCAGCCCCGCACCGCCACCCGGTCGAGGTCCAGGTCCGGATGTTTGTCGGCGAGCGCGGTGAGCCCCTCCACCTGATCGGTGAGGACCATGTCCGCCACCCGCCGGTGGATCGCTTTCTCGAATGACGGCGCCACCCCCGGCGTACCGCGGTTGTCGATCACGACCACCGCGAACCCGGCGTCGGCCCACCACTGCCGCTCCAACCACGCCGACCGCGCCGCCAGCACCTCCTGGTGGCCGGGGCCGCCGTACACGTCCAGCAGCACCGGCAGCCGCCGCCCGGAGACGTGGTGCTCCGGGTAGAGCACCGCGGCCGGCAGCCGCCGGTCGGTCACCCGCTCCAGCAACGGCAGCGGAGCGTACGGTGGGGCCGCTGCGAACGACCGCAGCGTCGCCACCTCCCGGTCGCCGCGCCAGACCTTCCAACGCAGACCCGGGTGGTCCAGGGAAGCGCTGCCCACCACCAACACGTCCCCGCCCACGACACCGACGTGCCAGCCGGAGTCCGGGGTGATCCGGCGTACGTCCATGCCGCCGCCGACCGTGGTGCGCACCCGGAACAGGTGCTGCTCGCTCGGCTCCCCCTCGGCCGCCTCCACCAGCAGGTCGGCCGCTCCGGTGCCGGTGAGGGCCGGGAGCCGTCCCACCACCCGGCGCACGTAGAGCGACGGCGGCGTCAGCAGCGTTCCGTCGGCGAAGAGGCAACGTGCGTCGTAGCCGTCGTGGGCCAGTTCCCCGCCGACCAGCACCCGGCCGTCCGGCAGGTGGGCGGGAGTGCCGGGGACCGGCTCCACCCAGCGCGGGTCGGCCAGCTCGGCGTGCACCTGGGTCTCCCCGGTGCGTGGGTCCACCGCGAGCACCAGTCCGTGCTGTTGGGAGCGGCGCAGCACGGTGATCAGCGGGCCGCCGTCAGCCCAGTGCACGGCGGTCAGGTACGGGTAGGTCTCCCGGTCCCAGTGCACGTCGACCCAGCCGTCGTCGAGATCGAGCAGGTGCAGGCTGACCTCGGCGTTGGGTCCGCCAGCCCGGGGGTAGGCGACGGTGGTCGGCGCGGTCGCCGGCTCGGCCGGGTCATGCAGGTGCCACCGGCCCAGTCGGGACTCGTCTACCCGGGCGGCGAGCACCGAGCGACCGTCCGGCGCCCACCAGTAGCCCCGGAACCGGTTGAACTCCTCCGCCGCGACGTGCTCGGCCAGCCCCCAGATGACCCCCGCGTCCTCGCCGGCGAGCATGGTGTCGGTGCCGTCGTGCTCGATCACCCGAAGCTCCCCCCGGCGGACCCCGGCCGCGGCGTCGGTCACGTACGCCAGCCGCTGCCCGGTCGGGTCGGGGCGGGGATCGAGCACCGGGCCGGCGGCGGCCACCTCGACCACGTCGCCGTGGATCAGGTCGGCCCGGAAGAGTCGGCCACCGAGGGCGAAGATCGCCACCCGGCCGGCCGAGTCGAGGGCGTACGAGCCGATGCCGGCGGCGCTCAGCCGCAGCCGCTCCCGCAGCGTGCGTTCTCCCGGGCTGAGCTGGTCGGCATCCTCCGACAGGAGCGCCGCCGGATCGGCGACGAGCCGCTCCTGCCCGGTGTCGACGTCGAGGAGCCAGAGCGCCTCGGTGGCGTCCGTCGGCCCGCCGGAGCGAAGGAAGAGCACCCGGGAGCCGTCGTCGGCCACCGAGATCGCGCGCGGCGCTCCGTGGCGGAACCGACGGGTCCGCGCGGCCAGCTCCGGAAAGTCCACACGTCGGATCGTAGGGCGGTGCCGTGGGTGATGTGGCGGACCTGCCCGGACGCATCCAGGTCGGCTGCGAGAACCGCCGGATAGAGTGACGGACGTGACGACACTGCCCGATCGCCGGCTCCTGCTGGTCCATGCGCATCCCGACGACGAAGCCATCGGCACCGGCGCGACGATGGCCCACTACGCGGCCACCGGTGCTCACGTCACGCTGGTCACCTGCACCCTGGGTGAGGAGGGTGAGGTGCACGTGCCGGAGTTGGCGCAGCTCGCCGCAGCCGAAGCCGACCAGCTCGGCGGCTACCGGATCGGGGAGCTGGCGGCGGCCTGCCGCGCGCTCGGGGTCACCGACCACCGTTTCCTCGGCGGCGCCGGCCGCTATCGCGACTCCGGGATGATGGGCCTGGCCACCAACGAGCACCCGCGTGCCTTCTGGCAGGCCGATCTCGATGTGGCCGCCGGGCAGCTGGTGGAGCTCATGCGGGAGCTCCGCCCCCAGGTCATGGTCACCTATGACGGCAACGGGTTCTACGGCCATCCGGATCACATCCAGGCCCACCGGGTGGCGATGCGGGCACACGAGTTGGCCGCCGCCGAGGGGTTCGCTCCGGCGAAGGTCTACTGGACGGCGATGCCGCGCAGTGTGCTGGAGGCCGGGATGACGCACTTCGCCGGCTCGTCGGACAACCCGTTCGAGGGCATCCAGGAGGCGGTGGAGTTGCCGTTCTGCACGCCGGATGAGCGCATCGCCGCCCGGATCGACGCGAGCGGGCAGCACGCCGCGAAGGAGGCGGCGATGCGCGCGCACGCCACCCAGATTCCGGACAACTCCTGGCTGTACTCGATCGCCGGTAACTTCGGCAGCGAGTTCATGGGGGTGGAGTACTACACCCTCGCCGTCGGCGACAAGGGCCCCGGCTTCGGCCCGTACGGGTGGGAGGACGACCTCTTCGCCGGGCTGCCGGTCGCGGAGGGCTCGGACCGGACTTCGGCCGCGGAGGGCTCGGACCGGACTCTTGCCGACGGCGTCAACCGGGCCCCGGTCGGCGCGACCGGTCAGTGGTGAGTCTTCCCGCCGTGCCGGTGTCGGTCGTGCCCGACGAGAGCGCCCCGCCTCCAGCCCGGGGCGACGTCCGGCTGGTCAGCCGGGCGTTGCGATTCACCGGCGGCGTGTTGGCCGTCGCTGGCGGGGCCCTCAGCGCGGTGCTGGAGCTCCTGCTCGCCCCGCTGCGGGTCGGCGGCCATCTGATCGGTGTGGCCGTGCTGGTCGCGGTCGGGTTGAACGTGGGCCTGAGCTGGTTCGCCCTGGCTACCGTCGGGCGTCGGTGGGCGGTGGCGCTGCCCGCCGTGCCGTGGTTCTTCCTGGTCGCAGTCGCCGGGATCCGCACCTCGGAGGGAGACGTGCTGCTGGCCGGCACCTGGGTGGACCTGTTGCTCGTGGTGGCCGGCGCGATGACCTTCGCGGTGCTGGGGTTCCGGCAGATCCTGGCTGCCCCGCCGGCTACCCGGCCCGGGGCCTGACGACACCCGCCCTCCGGTGGTAGACATTCCTGCCAGGACGACCCGTACGAGTGGTGGCGGGCGGTATGGCGGGAGGGTGCGATGAGGCAGCGGTGGCGGGTGACCGGAGCGCTGGCGGGTGCGTTGTTCGTAGTCAACGTGGTCGCTCGGTTGATCATCCGGGTGGGGTTCGACGATGCGGACACGACCGCGGCTGACCGGGTGTCACTCGGGATGTTCGTGGTGATCGGGGTGGGCCTGGCCGCGGTCGCTTTCGCTTGGAGTCGAAGCCGGCCCGCCGCCGAGTGGGGGGCGGACATCGGCGCCGCGGTCGGCGTCGCGCTGGCGCTGACCGTACTGGTCGCGCCGCTGCTGGTGGGGAAGAATCCGTTCGGGGACGGTGCGGGGACCTTCTTCGCGCAGATCTGGCTCTATGCCGCGGTCGCTGGCGTCGGGGTGTTGCTGGGCTATCTGCTGGCCGTCGCGCTCGGCCTGGACCACCGCTCCGGGGTGCTGAGGCGGTACGCCGAGTCCAAGGCGGCGAAGCCACACAAGCCGGTCCGCCGCTGACCCGGTTCAGTCGGCTGGTGCGGTTCGGGTCCGGTAGGTGTGATGGGTGGTGAAGCCGAGGGCTCGATAGAGCGGCACCGCCTCCGCGTTGCCCCGTTCGACCTGGAGGAAGGCGTTCGTCGCGCCGACCGCCGTACCCCACTGCGCCAGGGCGCGGACCACCCGCCGGGCCAGTCCTTGCCGGCGTGCCTCGGGTGCCACCTCGATCAGACTGAGGCCGAGCCAGCGGCCCGTCCCGGTGACGGTTCCCCGGCCGGTGGCGACCAGCCGGCCGTCGACGCGTACCTGGGCGAAGCGGATCTGGGGCACGGCGGTGAGCACGTGCCGGGCGGCGGCCGGCAGGTCGCCCTTGCGGTTGGCGGCGACCGCCAGCCAGTCCGCCGACGGCGCGGCGGTCAGCTCGACCGGCGGTGCGTCGCTGATGTCGGGCCGGGCGGGCGGCAGCGCGGCCAGCGACACCGTCTGGACAAGCACCGGCGAGCCGCTGCTCCACCCCCGGGCGTCGAGCTCCGCGCTGACCGGCGCGGCGAGTGGAAGCGGCGTGTTGATCATGGCTGGTCGACCGAGGTCGGCGTACCAGCGCTGCACCGCGTCGATCGCGGCGGGAAGTGGCCGGTCCGGGTCGCCGACCGGTAGCGCCGAGTTGGCGCGTCCGGTCCAGCCATCGGCGCTGCGCAGCAGCCAGTCGCCCAGTTGGGCCCGGTTCGGTGCAGGCCAGGCTGCGTCGGCCGCGTGCTCCAGCGCGGCCACCGCGGCAGCTGCCGGCCGTCGGGAGGGGGGTACTCGCCGCGCCCGGTGGATCTCGGCTCTCGGCACCTCGAGTCGACCCTGCGCGGTGATGAGGGTGAGATGGCTCTCGTTCAGCTCCGCCAACTCGCCGAGGGCGTCGGAGAAGCAGGGCCGGCCTGCGCGAATCCCCACAATCCGGCGGACCACGACCCGCTGTCCCACATCCTCTGGTTGGAGCACGATCGACCTCCTCCCCGACGAGATACTAGGCTCATACCCGTCGCGGGTGATCGCGGCGTGTCTGCGGAGGAGAAGATCGGTGACCTACATCATCGCCGAGCCGTGCGTGGATGTGCTCGACAAGGCATGCATCGAGGAGTGCCCGGTCGACTGCATCTACGAGGGCAACCGGATGCTCTACATCCACCCCGACGAGTGCGTCGACTGTGGTGCCTGTGAGCCGGTGTGCCCGGTCGAGGCGATCTTCTACGAGGACGACGTGCCGGAGCAGTGGAAGGACTACACCGCGGCCAACTACGAGTTCTTCGAGGACCTGGGCTCGCCGGGCGGAGCCTCGAAGATCGGCAAGGTGGAGAAGGACGCCACCTTCGTCGCGGCGCAGGCGCCGCGTGGAGAGGCACACTGAACCGGCCCACGCCGGTCTCGGCTCGGCTGCCGGAGTTCACCTGGGACGCCCTGGAGGCCGCGGCCACTCTGGCCGCGGCGCACCCGGGGGGCCTGATCAACCTCTCCATCGGTACGCCGGTTGACCCGGTGCCGCCGTCGATCCGGCAGGCGCTGGCGGACGCCTCGGACGCCCCCGGTTACCCGCTGACCGCCGGCTCGCCAGCGCTGCGGGCCGCGATGGTGGCCTGGGCGGCGCGTGCCTGCGGTGCCGACCCGGAGGGGCTCGGCGTGCTCCCGGTGGTCGGGTCGAAGGAACTGGTCGCCTGGTTACCCACGCTGCTCGGGATCGGGCCGCGGGACGTGGTCGTGGTGCCGTCGGTGGCGTACCCGACCTACGAGGACGGGGGGCGGCTCGCCGGGGCGACCGTCGTGCGGGCTGACTCGTTGACCGCCCTCGGTCCGACCCCCCGGGTCCGCCTGGTCTGGGTGAACTCGCCGGGGAACCCGACGGGGCGGGTGCTGCCCGCCGCCCACCTGCGCAAGGTGGTCGACTGGGCCCGGGAGCGCGGTGCGGTTGTCGCCAGTGACGAGTGTTACCTGCCGCTGGGCTGGGAGGCCGAGCCGGTCTCGGTGCTGTCGCCGCAGGTCTGCGGCGACTCGTACGACAGCGTCCTAGCGGTGCACTCGCTGTCCAAGCGGTCCAACCTCGCCGGCTACCGGGCCGGCTTCGTCGCCGGCGATCCGGCGCTCGTCGCCGAGCTGCTCAAGGTGCGCAAGCACGCCGGGATGATCATGCCAGCGCCGGTGCAGGCCGCGATGGTGGCCGCGCTCGAGGACGAGCGGGACGCCACCGAGCAGCGGGAGCGCTACCGGGCTCGGCGGGCCGTGCTGCACGCCGCGTTCACCGCCGCCGGGTTCACCGTCGAGCACTCGGAGGCTGGCCTCTACCTGTGGCTGACCCGGGACGAGGACTGCTGGGCGACGGTCGACTGGCTGGCCCGGCGGGGCATCCTGGTGGCGGCGGGCGCCCTCTACGGGCCCACCGGCGCTCGGCACGTCCGGGTGGCGCTGACCGCATCCGACCAGCACGTGGCGGCGGTCGCCGACCGGTTGGCCGACTGAGAGCGGCGGGTGTCGACCGTGACCGACGCTGGGAGCACCGCGGCCGGGGCGGCGTACCGCGGGGTCCGGGCCGCGGTCGTGGGGACCGGTCTGATCGGGGGATCCATCCTGCTTCGGCTCCGCGAAGCCGGTCTGGACGTCACTGGCTGGGATCCAGACCCGACGACCCGGGACCAGGCGCGCGAGCGGGGAGTGCCGGTCCCGGAGACCGTCGAGGCGGCGGTCGCTGGACGGGAGCTGGTATTCCTGTGCGGGCCGCTACCGACCCTGCCGGCCACCCTGTCGACGGTCGCCGCGGCCAGCGGGCCCGACTGCGTCCTCACCGACGTGGGTAGTACCAAGGCAGAGGTGGCCGCGGCGGCGGCCCGGCTTGGTCTGCTGCACCGGTTCGTGCCGGGGCACCCGATGGCGGGCGCCGAGTTCGCCGGGCTTGCGGCAGCCGGGCCGACGCTGCTCGACAGCGCCGCGTGGGTGCTGTGCCCGGGGCCGGCGACGGCCCCGTTCCGCTGGCTCACCGGGCTGATCCTGGCCGTGTTCGGGGCTCGGGTGGTGCCGCTGGCCGCGGCGGAGCACGACCGGGCCGCCGCCCTCGCGTCGCACGTGCCGCACCTGCTCGCCGGGGCGCTGGCCGGGGCGAGTGGCCGGGCAGCCGCACCGGATGCCGTTCTCGCCCTCGCCGCCGGCAGCTTCCGCGACGGCACCCGGGTCGCGGCCACCCCGGCGGAGCGGACGGCCAACTTGCTGCTCGGCAACCGGGACGAGGTGCTGCGGGAGCTGACCGGGGTGCGGGCGTACCTGGACGACCTGGCCGAGGCCCTGCGCTCCGGAGACCGGGAGCGGCTCACCGCGCGCTACGACGAGGCGGGGGCGATCCGGCGCATGCTGTCCGACCGGGCGTACACCACCCAGGTCCGCGAATTCCCGGTCAATGGGGAGCACACCGCGGAGGTCGACTGGCTTCGGGAGATCGGCGCGGCCGGCGGCTATCTGGGCGGCTGCCAGGTGCACGAGGGTCGGGTCCGCTACACCGCCGCGCTGCCACGGCCCGACGGGCCTGCCGGCGCGGTTGACCGCCGCTAGGGTGTGCACATGGTGGCTGGACCGGTGGTGGCGGTTCGCGGGGAGTCTTTTCGGGAGGTCGCGCCAGAGCGGGCCCGGTTCGCGGTGGCCGTGATGGCCCGGGACCGGGATCGGGAGGCCACGCTGAGCCGGCTGGCCGAGCGGGCGGCCGCCGTCCGGGTGCTCCTCGACGGGTACGGCTCGATGATCGAGCGGCGGGAGACCGGCGAGCTGCGGGTCTCCCCGGAGCTACGACGCTCGGGGGAGAAGGTGCGCGCATATCACGGCAGCGTGCGCACCACCGTCACGGTTACCGATTTCACCGCCTTGGGCGAGCTGCTGCTGCGCCTGGCTGACCAGGACCAGGTCGAGGTGTCGGGGCCGTGGTGGTCGCTGCGTCCGGACAGCCCGGTCTACCGCGAGGCCCGGCAGGCGGCGATCGCCGACGCGCTGCGGCGGGCCCACGAGTACGCGGAGGCCCTCGGCGCCCAGGTAACCGCGCTGGTCGAGCTCGCCGACGCTGGTATCGATCGACCAGCAACCTTGGCTGCCCGGTCCTTCTCGGCTACTGCCGAGGGAGCGCCCGAGCTCGACCTGGACCCGCGACCCCAGTCGGTGCAGGCGGTGGTGCAGGCCCGGTTCACGATCAGCGAACCAGATCTCAGCTGATGGGTCCGGCCCGAGTGGCACCTGTCGCCGAGTTGGTGGCGCGGGCCCGCGCGCTCGCCGACACCGGCTCGCGCCAGCTGCTGGGCATCGCCGGCGCTCCCGGCGCGGGCAAGTCCACCCTGGCCGCGCAGATCGTCGCCGGGGTCGGGCCGGCGGCCCGACTGGTGTCGATGGACGGGTTCCACCTTGCGCAGGCCGAGCTTGTCCGGTTGGGCCGGGCGGAGCGGAAGGGCGCCGCGGACACGTTCGACGCCAACGGCTACGTCTCGCTGCTGCGCCGGCTGCGGCGCCTGGAGCCCACCTCGGTCTACGCGCCGGAGTTCCGGCGGGAACTGGAAGAGCCGGTGGCCGGGGCGGTCGAGGTGCCGCCGGCGGTCCGGCTGGTGGTTACCGAGGGTAATTACCTGCTGCTGCCGGATTGGCCGTGGGAGGAGGTCCGGCCGCTGCTGCACGAGGCGTGGTTCCTGGATCTCGATGCGGAGCAGCGGCTGCGCCGGCTCACCGCGCGGCACGAGGCGTACGGGCGCTCGTGCGCCCAGGCCCGGGCCTGGGCGCACGGCACCGACGAGGCCAACGCCGCGCTGGTGGCGAGCACGGCGCACCGGGCCGACCTGGTGGTGCGCCTCGCCGAGCCACCACTGGGCTGAGTCGCCGTACGACTGCGGTGTGGTAGGCCGGCCGCTCGCCGCTTCCCGTTGCTGACCTGCGCTTCGTGGTCGAAGCGTGTCCATCCGGCGATGGCGTCAGCACTTGTGACGAGTTCGTAAGCGTAGATAGAACGTTATCTGTCGGATGCCGGAGCGTGCGCTTGGGAATGCAATTCTGCGACCTGTCAATGCGACTCCCGTAGATGTAATCCTCGACGAGGAGGCCCCGTTGCACCGGAGAAGAACAACGGCCGTCATCGGCCTCGTGCTCCCGCTGGCGTTGGCTGCGCCGTCCGCTGCTCCTGCCGCGCCGTCCGCCGTTCCCGCCGCGCCGTTCGCCGTTCCCGCCACCACGGCAGGAGCGGCGCAGGTCGAGTCCGACAAGTTGCACACCGTTACCTTGATCACCGGGGACCGAGTCACGGTGACCGCCGCCGGCAACGCCGAGGTGCGTCCCGGACCGGACCGGAAGGGCATGCGCTTCCTGATCGACCACGAGCGCGGCGGCCAGCTCTCCGTCGTGCCACAGGACGCGGTCGGGCTGATCCAGGCCGATCGGGTCGACCGTCGGCTCTTCGACGTCACCGGGCTGATCGCCGCCGGCTACGACGATGCCAGCCGGGACACGCTGCCGTTGCTCGTGTCGTATCCGGACGCCCCGGGCAGCCGCGGTGCGGTCGTGCCGGCCGGCGTGCGGGTGACCCGCGACCTGCCGGCGATCAACGGTGCCGCGGTGACCGTCGGCAAATCCGAAGCCGCCGCGGTCTGGTCTGCTCTCAACGCGGGTGCGACCGACGTTCGGTTCGGTGCGGAGGAGGGCGTCGAGCGGCTCTGGCTCGACGGTCGTCGCACGATCAATCTCGACCACAGCGTCGGCCAGATCGGGGCACCCGCCGCCTGGTCGGCGGGCCTCACCGGAGCGGGGGTGACCGTGGCGGTGCTGGACACGGGCATCGATGCCACCCATCCGGACGTGATCGGCAAGATCGCCGAGGCGCGCAACTTCATCGGGACGCCCGATGCCCACGACCCCGTCGGGCACGGTACCCACGTCGCCGCCACCATCGCCGGCAGCGGTGCCGCCTCCGCGGGCCGGTACAAGGGCGTGGCACCCGACGCGACGCTGCTCGATGGCAAGGTCTGCCACCTGTTCGGCTGCTCCGAGTCGGCAATCCTGGCCGGAATGCAGTGGGCCGCGGTCGACCACGGAGCTGACGTGGTCAACATGAGTCTGGGCGCGCCGGACAGCCCAGAGATCGACCCGCTGGAGGAGGCGGTTGGAGCGCTGACGGCGCAGACCGGCGCGCTCTTCGTGATCTCGGCCGGCAATGCCGGCAAGGTCGGCGGAGACGCCACGGTCGGCTCTCCGGCCAGTGCGGACGCCGCCCTGGCCGTCGGGGCGGTCGACCGGGCGGACGAGCTCGCCGACTTCAGCAGTCGGGGGCCGCGAGTAGGTGACGACGCGCTGAAGCCCGACATCACCGCCCCCGGGGTCGACATCGTCGCCGCTCGGTCGGCCCAGGGCAGCATCGGTGAACCGGTAGGGGAGCACTACACCCGGCTCTCCGGTACCTCGATGGCCGCCCCGCACGTGGCCGGTGCGGCGGCACTGCTCGCCCAACAGCATCCGGGCTGGACGGCGGAGCAGCTCAAGTCGACCCTGATGGCGGCCGCCCGGCCGCATCCGGCGCAGACCGCGTACCAGCAGGGAGCCGGGCGGGTCGACCTGACCCGGGCGATCGGGCAGACGGTGACCAGCGATCCGGTCAGCGTCTCGTTCGGCCTGGTCCGCTGGCCACACGACGACGACCAGCCGATCACTCGTGCCGTCTCCTGGCGCAACTCGGGATCCAGCCCGGTCGCGCTCGACCTCACGGTCGAGGCGGCCGGCCCCGGCGGCCGCCCGGCACCCGCCGGCATGTTCACGCTCGGTACGGATCGGGTCACCATCCCGGCCGGCGGTCGGGTCGAGACCACCGTCACCGTGGACACCCGGCTGGGTGACATCGACGGCTACTGGACCGGTCGGGTGGTGGCTCGCTCGGGCGAGACCATGGCGGTCACCCCGTTGGCGGTGAACCGTGAGGTGGAGAGCTACGACCTCACCCTGACCCACCGGGATCGGGCCGGAGCGGCCGCGGCGGAGTACTGGACCAACCTGGTCGGGCTGGACTCGTTCGGTCGTTGGCTCGCCTACGACGCCGACGGGACGGTGGAGGTGCGGCTGCCGAAGGGCCGGTACGGGCTGAAGTCGGCGATCTTCGAGCCGGCCGGGGAGGGGCCCGGCGGCGCGACCGATCTGGTCGCGCCGGAGCTGGTGATCGACGGTGAACGAGCTGTCACCGTGGACGCGCGGACCGCGGAGCCGATCCGGGTCACCGTCCCCCGGCGGGATGCGACGCCGGCTGTGGTCGATCTCGGCTCGTCCTTCTACAGTGCCGACGGCGGCTCCGCCAACCTCTCCCTGCGGGCGGCCGACTTCGACGGCATCACCGTCGGTCAGATCGGGAACGGCAGCGTCTCCGACGAGATATTCGTCGCCACCATCAGTAGTCAGTGGGCCGATCTGGAGGCGGCACACAGCCCCTACCTGTACGCGCTCAGTGAGACGATCCCGGGACGGGCACCCACCGGCTTCGTCCGGGACTACCGCAAGAGCGACCTCGCTACCGTGCAGCATCGGTTCCACGGTGGCTATGAGGGGATGGTCGCGGAGCGGTACGTCCTGGCCACACTGGAGCACCCCTTCTACGGGGCATTCGTCAGGCTGCCCACCACGGTGCCCGGTCAACGGGTCGAGTACTACAACACCACGGGGGTGCGCTGGAGTGCCGTGATCAATTTTGACGCACCAGACCTGAAGGCGGCGTGGCACGAGCCGACGGCCTGGCTGGTGTCCGAGCCGACAACGTACCGGGCCGGCCGGGTCACCCGGGAAGTCTGGAACAGGGCCCCGCTCGGGCCGTCCTTCCCCGTGCTGACCGTGGACGACCCGGCGGACGTCATTCACGTGAGCCGGTTGGGCGACACCATTCACGCCGGTATCCCGATCTTCACCGACGCCGCCGGCCACCGCGGCAACTCGCTGGAAGAGACCGAGCGGATGCGGCTGTGGCGCGACGGGGAGCTGGTCGGCGAGTCGGAGGTGGCCCGCTTGGGCGAGTTCCCGGTGCCGCCGGCCGCGGCCGACTACCGGCTTACCGTCGAGGCGACCCGCGGCTTCACCGACCTCAGCACGGAGGTGGAGTCCACCTGGACCTTCCGTTCGGAACACGAGGCCGGCCCGGAACCGGTCCGGCTACCGCTGTCGTCGATCCGGTTCAACCCGCCGCTGGCCGCCGACAACAGTGCCCGCGCCGGTCGGCTGCTGCCGGTCCCGGTCGAGGTGCGGCGCCAAACCGGTGCGGGCACCGCGACCGTCGCGAAGCTGACCGTTGACGCCTCGTACGACGGCGGGAGGACGTGGCGCGAGGCACCGGTACGGCGTACGGGCGACGGCTGGACCGCCCTGGTCCGGCACCCCGACGAGGCCCCGGGATACGTGTCGCTGCGGGCCAGCGCCCGGGACACCGAGGGCAACACGGTGAGTACGCGAATCCTGCAGGCGTATCGCCTGAGGTGAGCCGTTGGCGGGTCCGCGGCTTCCGCGGACCCGCCGTCGCCCGTGGCGGGCGGGTTCAGGCCGCTCGCCGGGGAGGCGACCGGCCCAAGGTCCTCCGTGATCCCGGCGGTCAGCCGGTCAGTCGTTGGCGTGCAGCGCGGCGTTCAGCGCGATGCCCTGCCCGGTGCGCGGCTTCGCCTCGAGTCCGCCGGTGACCGAGTTGCGCCAGAAGAGCAGGCCGTCGACGCCGGACAGCTCGCGGGCCTTCACCACCCGACCGTCCGGCAGCGTGAGCTTTGAGCTGGCCGTGATGTAGCAGCCGGCCTCGACCACGCAGTCGTCGCCGAGCGAGATGCCCACGCCCGCGTTCGCGCCGATCAGGCTCCGTTCGCCGATGCGGACCTTCTCGGTGCCACCCCCGGAGAGGGTGCCCATGATCGAGGCGCCGCCACCGATGTCGGAGCCGTCCCCGATCACCACGCCCTGCACGATGCGCCCCTCAACCATGGAGGCGCCGAGCGTGCCGGCGTTGAAGTTCACGAAGCCCTCGTGCATCACCGTCGTGCCGGCGGCGAGGTGGGCGCCGATCCGGACTCGGTCCGCGTCGGCGATCCGGACCCCGGAGGGCACCACGTAGTCGGTCATTCGGGGGAACTTGTCCACCCCGTACACGGTCAGGTGGCGGCCGGCGGAGCGCTCGATGACCCGCAGCTCGTCCACCCGCTCCGGCGGGCAGGGCCCGGCGGAGGTCCAGGCGACGTTGGCCAGCTTGCCGAAGATGCCGTCGAGGTTGAGCTCGTTGGGCCGCACCAGCCGGTGCGAGAGGAGATGCAGCCTGAGGTACGCGTCCGCGGCGTCCTTGATCGGGTCGGCCAGCGAGCCGAGTACGGTCACCAGCTGGACGGTCCGCAGGCCCGGCAGCGCCCGGTCGCCGACCGCTCCCGGCGGCAGGTCGAGGACATCCGCCTCATCCTCGCCCGGGACCAGTGGCAGTTCGCCGAGGCCCAGCTTGCCGGTCGGGTACCAGGTATCGAGCACCTGGTCGTCAGCGGTTACGGTGGCCAGGCCGATGCCCCAGGCAGACTGCGTAGTGGTCACCTCTGTGACGGTACCGTGCGGATTATGAAGAACCCGTTGACCCCCGAGGTCCTCGCTGATCCGGTGGCCCTGACCCGCGCCCTGGTCGACATCGAGTCCGTCTCCCGGAACGAGAAGGCGATCGCCGACTGTGTCGAGGATGTGCTGCGCGGTGAGCCGCACCTGACCACCTTTCGGTACGGCAACACCGTGATGGCCCGTACCAACCTCGGCCGGGACCAGCGGGTGGTGCTCGCCGGCCACCTCGACACGGTCCCGATCAACAACAACTTTCCGGCCACGGTGCGCGGCGACCTGATGTACGGCTGCGGCACCTCGGACATGAAGAGCGGGGTCGCGTACGCGTTGCACCTCGCGGTGACCCTGACCGAGCCGCGGTACGACGTGACGTACTTCTTCTACGAGGCCGAGGAGATCGAGTCGTCGTACAACGGTCTCTTCCTCGTCTCCGAGGCGCACCCGGAGTGGCTCGCGGCCGACTTCGCGCTGCTGCTGGAGCCGACGCACGGGATCGTCGAGGCGGGCTGCCAGGGCACCCTGCGGGCAACCGTCGGCACCAGCGGTGTACGGGCGCACTCGGCGCGCTCCTGGCACGGCGTCAACGCGATCCACGCCGCTGGGGAGGTGCTGCGCCGGCTCGAGGCGTACGAGGCCCGCCGGGTGACGGTCGATGGTTGCGAGTACCGCGAGGGGATGAACGCGGTGCGCATCAACGGCGGGGTCGCGGGCAACGTGGTGCCGGACCGCTGCACGGTCGAGGTCAACTACCGGTTCGCGCCGGACCGCAGCCCGGAGCAGGCCGAGGCGCATGTGCGGGAGGTGTTCGCCGACTTCGAGGTGGCGTTCACCGACCTGGCGGCCGGCGCGATGCCGGGGCTGGAGGCCGCGCCGGCGCAGGAGTTCCTGGCCGCCGTCGGTACCGCACCGATCGGCAAGCTGGGCTGGACGGACGTTGCCCGCTTCGCGGCGTTGGGCACCCCGGCGCTGAATTTCGGCCCCGGGGACCCCAACCTCGCCCACCACCCGGATGAACACGTCGAGATCGGAAAGATCCGCGACGGTGCGGCTGTGCTGCGTCGCTGGCTCTCGGTCGCCTGAACGGCCCTGCTCCCCCCGCCGGTCGGCGTATCTCCACTACGGTTGCCTGCATGAGCGAGAGCAACGGGCGGGAGGCTGCCGGTGCGGCCCCGCGGGACCAGCGCCGGGGCGCTGGAGCACCACGTCGGTCAGTGATTGGCGGCAGCACCGCCGATCAGCGGCTGCTCGACTCCCACCAGCGCAGTGACTGGAAGACCCGGGACGCCTGGCGGGCGCTGCGGATCCTCTCCGAGTTTGTCGAGGGCTTCGACACCCTCTCCGACCTGCAGCCAGCGGTGAGCGTTTTCGGGTCGGCGCGGAGCCTGCCGGACAGCCCGGAGTGCCGGCTGGCCGAGGAGTTGGGTGGGGCGCTGGCCCGGGCCGGCTACGCGGTCATTACCGGTGGGGGGCCGGGGGTGATGCAGGCGGCGAACCGGGGGGCCAGCGAGGCCGGCGGGCTCTCCGTCGGCCTGGGCATCGAGCTCCCCTTCGAGCAGGGCCTCAACGACTGGGTCGATGTGGCGATCGAGTTTCGGTACTTCTTCGCGCGGAAGACCATGTTCGTGAAGTACGCCCAGGCGTTCGTGGTGCTCCCGGGCGGTTTCGGCACGATGGACGAGCTGTTCGAGGCCCTCACCCTGGTGCAGACCGGCAAGGTGACCCGGTTCCCGGTGGTGCTGATGGGCACGGACTACTGGCGCGGGCTGCTCGACTGGCTGCGGGACACGATGGCGGCCGAGGGCAAGATCGGGGCAGTTGATCTTGATCTGATCTGCCTCACCGACGACGTGAACGCGGCCGTGCGGCACATCGTCGAGGCGGAGGCGGTGCTCTCCGCCGAGCAGGAGGCGATCCGCGAGGAGTCCGTCGCGGTCACCGCGGCCGAGCAGCAGGCCGCCGCAGACGAGGGGGATCGGGGCTGACCGTGGCGGCCATCTGCATCTTCTGCGCGTCTTCCCGCACGCTTGACCAGCGTTTTCTGGACCTGGCCGCCGAGACCGGCGCGGAGCTGGCCCGGCGTGGTCACACGCTCGTCAGCGGTGGTGGCCGGGTCGGGATGATGGGAGCGGTGGCGGCCGGCGCCCGGGCCGCCGGTGGGCGGACGCTGGGCATCATCCCGCAGTCCCTGGTCGATCTGGAGGTCGCTGACCTCGCCTCCGACGAGCTGTTGGTCACCGAGTCGATGGCCGACCGCAAGACGATCATGATCGACAAGTCGGATGCCTTCCTCGCCCTCCCCGGTGGCCTCGGCACGCTGGACGAGCTCTTCGAGGTCTGGACGACCGCCACCCTGACGCTGCACAGCAAGCCGATGATGCTGGTGGACGCGGACGGCTTCTACCGCCCGCTGCTCGACTGGCTGGGTGGCCTGGCCGGGCAGACCTTTCTGAAGCCGGCGGGCCTGGAGTTGCTTTCCGTCGCGGCGACCGTCCCCGCGGCCTTCGACGTCCTGGAGTCCCGGCTGAGCTGAGCGCCACCCCCCGGGGGCGATGCGGCCAGTTCTGCGGCAGCCCGGCGTGACCGCCCCCGCTGGCGTTGCGCGGTAGGTCCGGGGCGCCCGGTGGGCGTGGGCGGATGTGGATCTGTCGGCCGGGTCTGGTGGGATGGGGGGATGCAGGCATACCGGCTGGTGCGCCGGTCCGGCGGGCCGGTGGAGGCGCCCACTTCGGCGGGCGAGCATGCTCTGTTGGGCGGGCATGCTCCGTCGGGCGGGCACGGTCGGTTGGGCGGGCGGATCGACGACCCCCGGCAGGCGGAGGTGGTCGGACACACCATCGGGCCGATGCTGGTGCTCGGTGGGCCGGGCACCGGTAAGACCGCCACCCTGGTCGAGGCGGTCGCCGCGCGGGTAGCCGAGGGGGTGGATCCCGAGCGCATCCTGGTGCTCACCTTCAGTCGCCGACAAGCCGCCGGCCTGCGCCAGCGCATCGAGGCCCGGATCGCCGGCGCCGGCCACCGGGTGCTGCGGGAGCCACTGGTGCGCACCTTCCCGGCGTACGCGTTCGGGCTGTTGCGCCGGGCCGCCGCGGAGCGCGGCGAGCCGTCGCCCCGGCTGCTCACCGGCCCCGAGCAGGATCTGATCATTCGGGAGTTGCTGGACCTGGTGGGCGAGGAGCCGGGCGCCGACCCGGTGGGCTGGCCGGAGGACCTACGGCCGGCCCTGCGCACCCGCGCCTTCGCCACCCAGCTGCGGGACCTGCTGATGCGCGCCGCCGAGCGCGGCGTCGGTCCGGTGGAGCTGGCTCGGTTGGGCGAGCGGCTTGGCCGGGCCGACTGGCCGGCCGCCGCCCGGTTCCTCCGGGAGTACGTCGCCGTGCTCGCGCTGCGCGATGTCGGCAACCGCGGTTCGATCGCCTACGACCCGGCCGAGCTGGTCCGCGCCGCCACCGGAATGCTGCTCGACGATCCGGCGCTGCTGGCCGCGGAGCGGCGCCGGCTGGTGCACGTCTACGTGGACGAGTACGCCGATACCGACCCCGCCCAGCAGGAGCTGCTGGCGACCGTGGCGGGGGGCGGCAAGGCGCTGGTCGTCCTCGCCGATCCCGACTCCTCCACGTACGCCTTCCGGGGTGCCGACCCGGGCGGTGTGGTGACCTTCCCGCACCGATTCCGGACCGCCTCCGGGGCGCCGGCCGCGCAGGTCGTCCTTAGCACGTCGTACCGGGCCGGTCCCCGGCTGCTGGCGGCGCACGCGCGGCTGGCCCGCCGGCTGCGCGGCCCGGCCACGCACCGGCGGACCCGGGCGTTACCCGCCGCGGCGGCGGGCGTGGCGGAGGTCCATACATTTCGCTCGGCCGCCAGTGAGGCGGCCTGGCTGGCGCACGCACTGCGGGCGGCGCACCTGCTCGACGGGGTGCCCTGGTCGGAGATGGCCGTGGTGGTGCGCTCCACCGGGCGAGCGTTGCCCTCGCTGCGGCGCGCCCTGCACGCCGCCGGGGTGCCCACTGTCGTGCACGGCGAGGACCTGCCGCTGCACCTGCAACCGGCGGTCGCCCCGCTGCTGCTGTTGTTGCGCTGTGCGCTCGCCCCGGACCGGCTCGACGAGGAGGCGGCCGTCGCCCTGCTGCACTCGCCGTTGGGCGGCGCGGATCCGCTGGCGGAACGGCGGTTGCGGCAGGGGCTGCGGGTCATGGCTCTGGCCGCCGGCGACCGCCGACCCTCCGGTGAGCTGATCGTCGAGGCGCTGCGGGACCCGGCTGAGCTGGCCGGCATCGACCGCCGGTGGGCGGAGCCGGCGCAGACGGTGGCCGGGCTACTGGCGGTCACCCGGGACGCGGCCGCCCGGCCGGGTGCCACCGCCGAGGAGGTGCTCTGGGCGGTCTGGCGGGCCAGTGGCCTCGCCGAGCTATGGTCGGCGGCGCTGGCCCGAACCCCGGCGACGGCCGGGGAGGGGGAGGTCGCCCGGCGTCGTCGCGCTGAGGCGGCTGACCGGGACCTGGACGCGGTGCTGGTGCTCTTCGATGCCGCCGCCCGGTTCACCGACCGGCTGCCCGGGGCGCGGGTCGAGGTCTTCCTCGACCACGTGCTCGGGCAGGATCTGCCCGCCGACACCATCGCCCCGACCGCTGACCGGGGCGACGCGGTCCGGCTGCTCACCGCGCACGCCGCGAAGGGGCTGGAGTGGGATCTGGTCGCCGTCGCCGGAGTGCAGGAGGGCGTCTGGCCGGACCTGCGGCTGCGGGGCAGTCTGCTCGGGTCGGAGCGCCTCGTGGACGTGCTCGCCGGCCGCTCGGCCGGCGAGGGGCGGCGGGTCTCCGTCGTTAGCCAGACCTCGGCCCTGCTGGACGAGGAGCGGCGGCTCTTTCACGTCGCGGTGACCCGGGCGCGACGCCGGCTGATGGTCAGCGCCGTCGCCAGCGCCGCCGTCGGTGGCGACGACCACGACGAGCAGCCGAGCCGGTTCCTGCACGAACTCGGCGTGGCCGACCCGCCACCGGACGGTGGTGCGGGTCCGGGCGGTGGTGCGGGTCCGGGCGGTGGCACAGGGCCGGACAGGGACGCGGGACCGGACGACGCCCGGACGGCCACGTTGCCGCTCAGTCGGCCGCCCCGGGCGCTCACGCTGGCGTCGCTGGTGGCGGAGCTGCGCACCGCGGTGACCGACCCGAGCGCGCCGGTGCTCCGGCGGCGGGCGGCCGCGGCCGAGCTGGCCCGGCTCGCCGCCGAGGGGGTCGCCGGGGCGCATCCGGATGACTGGTGGGGGTTGCGTCCGCTCTCCGATGAACGGCCGTTGGTCGCCGACGGCGAGTCGGTGCGGGTCACCCCGTCCGGGATGGAGAGCGCCCTGCGGTGCAGCCTGCGCTGGCTACTCGAACGCCACGGCGGTGGCGCACCGGCCAGTGCGGCGCAGGGGGTGGGAAACCTGGTGCACGCCGCCGCGATGCTGGCCGAGAACGCCAGCTCGGACCGGCGGGCGTTGCTCGACTACGTGGCGGCCCGGTTCGACGCGATCGAGCTGGCGGCCCGTTGGATGGTCGGCCCGGAGCAGGCCCGCGCCGAGGCGATGGTGGACAAGCTGCTGCGCTGGCTGGCCACCAATCCGCGTCGGCTGCTCGCCATCGAGCACGAGTTCGCCGTCCGACTGGACGATCCACGCCACCCGGTCGACCTGGTCGGCCGGGTGGACCGGCTGGAGGTTGACCCGGACGGCCGGCTCGTGGTGGTTGACCTCAAGACCGGCAAGTCGACCGCGGTGACCGCAGCGGATCTCGCCGATCATCCCCAGCTGGGCGCATACCAGGCGGCGGTCGAGGCGGGCGCGTTCGCCGAGTTCGGGACCGAGTCCGGGGGGGCATCCCTGGTGCAGCTCGGCACCGGCGCCAAGGAAGCCCGGGAACAGGCCCAACCGCCGGCCGGTGAGGGGCCGGCGGCCGGCTGGGCGACCGCCCTGGTCCGGCGTACCGCCGAGACGATGGCCGCCGCCACCTTCGCCGCGGTCGCCAACTCGAAGTGTCGGGTCTGCCCGGTGCGCACCAGCTGCCCGGTGTCCGGGCAGGGGCGTCAGGTCGTCGAACCGCCGAGTACTCGCCCACCGGAGGGCCCGTGACCCAGCCGACCCTGTTCAGCGCGGCGACCCCGGCTCCCCGTAGGGCCGACGCCGGGCCCCGGTACACCCCGGTCGAGTTGGCGAAGCTGCTGCGACTGCCGGCGCCCACCCGGGAACAGGCGGCGATCATCGCCGCACCGGTGGAGCCGTTGCTCGTCGTCGCGGGCGCTGGTTCCGGCAAGACCGAGACGATGGCCGCCCGGGTGGTCTGGCTGGTGGCCAATTCGTACGTCCAACCGGAGCAGGTACTCGGTCTGACGTTCACCCGTAAGGCCGCCGGGGAGCTGGCGCACCGTATCCGGACCCGGCTCGGTCAGCTCGTTCGCCGGCTCGGGCGCAACGGGCGACACCCGCTCGACGATCCGTTGTCCGGGGAGCCGACGGTCGCCACCTACCACTCGTATGCCGGGCGGGTGGTGACCGAGCACGGGCTGCGCGCCGGGTACGAGCCCGCCACCCGGCTGCTCACCGAGGCGTCTCGCTGGCAGCTCGTCGATCTGATCGTGCGCACCTACGACGGCGATATGTCCGAAGTGGATAGAATGCCGAGCACGATCACCGACGCGGTGCTGGCCCTCGCCGGCGAGCTGGACGAGCACCTGGTCGAGCCGGACCACCTGGCGGCCTGGACCGGGCGGTTCTTCGCCGACGTACAGTCCCGCCCCGGCCGCGTCTACGCCGACGTGCGTCGGGCGCTCACCCTTGCGCAGGTCCGGTTGAAGCTGCTGCCGCTGGTCCGGGCGTACGCCCGGCGCAAGGAGGATTTCGAGGCGATGGACTTCGCCGACCAGCTGGCCCGGGCGGCCCGGGTCGCCCGGGACCACCCGGTGGTCGGTGAGATCGAGCGGGACCGCTACCGGGTGGTGCTGCTCGACGAGTATCAGGACACCAGCCACGCCCAGGTGGTGCTGCTGAACGCGCTCTTCGGCGGCGGGCACCCGGTGACCGCGGTCGGTGACCCCTGCCAGTCGATCTACGGCTGGCGGGGGGCGAGTGCGGGCACCCTCGACCGGTTCCGCACCGAGTTTGCCCAGGCCGACGGTGCTTCGGCCCAGGTCTGCACCCTGACCACCAGCTGGCGCAACCGACCAGAGATCTTGGGGGTGGCGAACGCCCTCGCCACCCCCCTCCGCGCCGCCGGTGCCCGGGTGCCGGAGCTGCGTGCCGCGCTCAGCGTCAAGGAACCGATCCCGCACCGCACCCCCCGCGGGGCCGCCGCCGGCACCGTCCACTGCGCGTTGTTGGACACCTACGCGGACGAGGCGAACTGGATCGCCGACAGCCTGCTGCGCGCCTGGCAGGGAGCGGCGGGGATGCCCGGCGCGTTGCCCGAGCACCTCCCGGTCGTGGCGCGCCCCACCACCGCGGTGCTGGTCCGGCTACGCAGCCAGATTCCGGCGATCGAGTCGGCGCTGCGGGCCCGGGGCCTGCCGGTCGACGTGGTGGGGCTAGGTGGCCTGCTGGACACGCCGGAGGTGCGGGACGTGGTCTGCACCCTGCGGGTGCTGGCCGACCCGACCGACGGGGCGGCGCTGCTTCGGTTGCTGACCGGTGCCCGGTGGCGGATCGGACCGCGGGACCTGGTGGCCCTGCACCGTCGGGCTCGGGCCATCGCCGCCGCGCGCCGGCAGCTGGCGGCGGATGACGAGCCGGAGATCGTCCCGGATGTGCTGGATGAGGCGACCCTGGTGGAGGCCCTGGCCGATCTGGGGCCGGCGCCGGCGTACTCGGCGGAGGGCTATGCCCGGCTCCGCGCCGCCGCCCAGGAGTTGGGCCTGCTGCGCTACCGGCTGGACCAGTCGTTGCCAGACCTGATCGCGGATGTCGAGCGGACGATTGGCCTGGACGTGGAGGTGGCGGTGCGTGCCGGCCGGGACGGGGCCGGCGATGCGGGGCTGGCCCGGGGGCACCTGGACGCGCTCGGTGACGTCGCGGCCCGGTTCAGCGGGGAGACGCCGGGCGCCACCCTCTCGGCCTTCCTGGCCTACCTGGCGGCGGCGGAGGACGAGGAGCGCGGGCTCGCTCCCGGTGAGGTAGAGGTGGTCGAGGGGGCGGTGCAGGTTCTCACCGCGCACGCGGCCAAGGGCCTGGAGTGGGACATCGTGGCGGTGGCGGGGCTCAGCCGCGGGGTGTGGCCGGGGCCGGTGCGCAACTCCGATCACTGGCTCGGCGGGCTGGGGGTGCTGCCGTTCCCGCTGCGCGGCGACGCTGACGGGTTGCCGGTGCTGGCGCTGGCCGCGGCGGAGGAGCAGCGCGGGGTGGCGCAGGCCCTGGCGGACTTCACCGCAGCGTGGCGGGCGCACGACGAGCGGGAGGAGCGGCGGCTGGCGTACGTCGCGGTGACTCGTCCCCGCCGGCTGTTGCTCTGCTCCGGGCATTGGTGGGGGGAGGGCACCAAGCGCCCGCGTGGCCCCTCGGCGTTCCTGCGGGACCTGCATCAGGCCTGCCGGGACGGGGGCACTGGGCAGGTGGTTGACGAGTGGGCCGCGGAGCCCGCCCCGGACGCGGTGAATCCCACGACCGAGGTGGTGCTCCGGGCGGAGTGGCCGGCTGACCCGTTGGGAGCCCGTCGACCGGTGCTCACCGAGGCAGCCACGTTGGTTCGGCGCTACCTGACGGAGGGGGTGCCGACCCGACCCGGCAGCGTGACTGCGGCCAGCCCCCCGGTGCCGGGCGTGGACGACCTGGTCGCGGACGATCCGGGTGGCGACGACCCGGAGGCGGCGCGTTGGCGCCGGGAGGCCGATCTGCTGCTCGCCGAGCGGGCCGAGCTAACCCGGCAGACCGGCCCGATTGAGGTCGCGCTGCCCGCCGCGCTCTCGGTCACCCAACTGGTGGCGCTGCGGCGGGATCCGGCGGCCCTGGCCCGGTCACTGCGTCGACCCCTACCCACCGAGCCGAACCCGTACGCCCGTCGGGGCACCGCCTTCCACACCTGGCTGGAGCAGCGGTTCGGGGCTGGCCGGCTGCTCGACGTGGACGAGTTGCCCGGCGCCGCGGATGCGGACGCCGCGCCGGACGAGGCGCTCGCCGAACTCCAGGAGCGCTTCCTGGCCAGCGAGTGGGCGGATCGGACGCCGGCTGAGGTCGAGGTGCCGTTCGCGACGGTGATCGCCGGGGTGGTCGTCCGGGGCCGGATGGACGCGGTCTTCGGCCGGCCCGGCAACCGGTTCGACGTGGTGGACTGGAAGACCGGCCGGCAGCCCACCGGAGCGGTCGCCGCCGCGGCAGCGGTGCAGCTCGCCGTCTATCGACTGGCCTGGGCGGAGCTGGCGGGAGTTCCGGTCGCGCAGGTGGGTGCGGCGTTCCACTACGTCCGCGACGGTGCGACGGTGCGGCCGGTGGACCTGCTGGACGCGGCGGGCCTCACCGCGCTGATCGCCGCGGTCCCGGAAGAACGTGGGGCCGAGGGGGCCACCGTTGGCTGAGTCAGCAACTAGCGTCGGATGGGTCTGGATGGTGACTGTATCTGGCAGCCGGGCCGGTGAGGCTGGGTCCGAGGGGATGACACCGCCGTCCATGCGGTGTGGGAGGGGTATGAATGACGGGGCAAAGTGGCCTGGACGCGGTAAGGGAACTGCTGTTGGTTGCGGCGGTCGCCGTGGTCGGGGTAATACTCGCCCTGATCGTCGTCTTCAGCCCGTGGCACGCCGGGCCGGACAAGGCCGCGCCGGCGGCCCCGGTTGAGCTGCGCAGTCCGGAACCGACAGCGACCGTGGGCTGAGTCCGGCGGGAGGCTATCGGTGCATCAGCGCGGACGGGTTAGGGTCGACGCGTGTCGACTACCCGTAGAGCGACGATTCCAGCAACGAGGTACCCCGTCGAGCGATTCACCCTCGACAACGGCCTGCGGGTGGTGCTCACCCCGGACCGCAGCGCCCCGGTGATCGGGGTGGCAGTCGTCTATGACGTCGGCATCCGCTCCGAGCCCGAGGGGCGCACCGGCTTCGCGCACCTCTTCGAACACCTGATGTTCCAGGGCTCAGAGAACCTGGAGAAGCTGGCCCACTTCCGGCACGTACAGGGGGCGGGCGGCACCTTCAACGGCTCCACCCACCTGGACTACACCGACTACTACGAAACGTTGCCGGGCAACGCCCTCGAACGGGCTCTCTTCCTTGAGGCGGACCGGATGCGCGGCCCCCGGTTGACCGAGGAGAACCTGCGCAACCAGGTCGACGTGGTCAAGGAGGAGATTCGGGTCAACGTGCTGAACCGGCCGTACGGCGGGTTTCCCTGGCTCACCCTGCCACCGGTGCTTTTCGACACCTTCCCCAACGCGCACGACGGCTACGGGTCCTTTGCCGACCTCGAGTCGGCGACGGTGCCCGACGCCGCCGACTTCTTCCGGCACTACTACGCCAGCGGTAACGCGGTACTGGCGGTCAGCGGCGACATCGACGTGGCCGAGGCGGTCAAGCTGGTTGAGCGGCACTTCGGCGACGTGCCGGCCCGTCCGGCCCAGGTCCGGCCAAGCTTCGCCGAGCCGGACCTGGCCGCCGAGCGGCGGGTGTCGTACACCGATCGGTTGGCCCCACTGCCGGCGGTCGCCTCGGCATGGCGGGTGCCGGACCCGATCGGCGACTTCGCCGCCTACCTCCCGTATGCGGTGCTCGCCGAGGTGCTCACCGACGGGGATGCCGCCCGGCTGGTCGAACGGCTGGTCCAGCGGGACAGGTTGGTCACCAGCGTCGGCGGCTACCTGGGCTTCATGGGGGACCCGTTCGATGTTCGCGACCCGACGGCCCTCCTGCTCCAGGCGCACCTGCCACCCGACGGTGACGTGGACAAGGTGCTGCAGACGGTGGATGAGGAGCTGGACCGGCTGGCCACCGACGGGCTGGCCGACGGTGAGCTGGCCCGTACCCAGGCCCGGATGGCCACGCACCTGTTGCGGGACACCGACGCGGTGCTCGGCCGGGCCCTACGGATGGCCGTCCTGGAGCAGCAACGTGGCGAGCCCGGCCTGATCAACGAGTTGCCCCGCCTGGTCGGCGAGGTCACCGAGGAGTCGGTCCGCGCCGCCGCCGCCACCCTGCGCCCACAGCGCCGGGCCACCATCGAGGTGCTCGCGGGGGCGGAGCAGTGAGCGCCGCGATGACGACCGCGTCGCGTATCCTGCCGTCGCTCGGTCCGACCCGGGAACTGAAGCTGCCGAAGCAGGCCGAACGTACGCTCGGCAACGGTCTTACCGTGATCGCGGTCCGTCGGCCGGCGGTGCCCCTGGTCGAGCTGCGGCTCGGGATGCCGTTCGGGCGGGTGCACCCGGCCCGGGCCGCGATGCTCGCACAGACCCTGCTCTCCGGTACGACGACGCTGACCGGGGTGCAGCTCGCCGCCGAGTTGCAGAAGGTCGGCGGTGGACTCTCCGCCGGGGTCGATCCAGACCGGCTGATGCTCTCCGGCGCGGGCTTGGTGACTGGCCTGGACCGGATGCTGGAGCTGCTGGCCGGGGTGCTGACCTCGGCGGCCTACCCGGCCGACGAGGTCGCCACCGAGCGGGACCGGCTGGTTGACCGGATCCAGCTGGCCCAGTGCCAGCCCGGGCACCTGGCCCGCACCGCCCTGCTAAAGCGGATCTACGGCCGACACCCGTACGCGGTGCAGACGCCGACCCCGGATCAGGTCCGCGCGGTGCGTCCGAGCGTGCTGCGGAAGCTGCATGACGAGCGGGTGCATCCGACGGGTGCGGTCCTCGTGCTGGTCGGGGATGTCCAGCCGGAACGGGCGTTGGACGCGGCCGAGCAGGCGCTCGGCGGCTGGAGTGGCGCCGGTCAGGTCGTCGAGCTACCGGCCACGCCACCATTGGAGCCGGGGCCGCTGCTCCTCGTTGACCGCCCCGGATCGGTGCAGTCGTCGCTGCGGGTGGCGCTGCCGGCGGTGCCGCGCACCGACCCCGACCACGCCGCCCTGCAACTGGCGAACCTGATCTTCGGAGGTTACTTCTCGTCCCGCTGGGTGGAGAACATTCGCGAGGAGAAGGGCTACACGTACGGACCGCACTCGCTGGTCGAGCACTCGGTCGCCGGGTCGGTCCTGCTCGCGGCCGCCGAGGTGGCCACCGACGTGACCGGAGCGGCGTTGCTGGAGACCCAGTATGAGTTGGGTCGGCTGGCCTGCGTCGCACCCGGAGCAGAGGAGCTGGAGCAGGCCCGCCAGTATGCTCTCGGCACGCTCCAACTCGGTATCTCCACCCAGGCCGGGCTGGCGGCGCTGACCAGCGCGTACGCGGGCAGCGGCCTGCGCCTGGACTTCTTGGCCGAACACGCGGCTCGGCTGGCGAAGGCGACGGTGGCTGATGTCGCCGACGCGGCAGCCCAGTACCTCGCCCCGGCCCGGGCGGTCACCGTCGTGCTGGGGGACGCACAGCGGGTCGCCGGCCAGTTGGGGACGCTTGCCGAGGTTGTGACCGAACCGGCGGTTCCGTGACGGACGGCGGACCGGCCCCGACGCTGGCCCGCTCCACCCTGGACCGGGCCGCGCACCGGCGTACCGATCCCGACTGGCTGGGTCAGGCCTGGGGACGGTGCCGGGTGCTGGTGTTGGACAGCGGCAACGGGGGGCGGGCGTTGGTGTCGGCCGGACCGGAGCCGCCGGTGTTGGTGCTGGTCGGCTCGGAGGAGGTGCCGGAGGGGGTGGCCCTGCGGGCGGTGTTCCTCGGCGTCGAGCCCGACGGTGTACCAGTGTTTACGGTGGACGCACCCCTGCCAGTGCTCCCCGGCACCCGTGCGGCGCACCTGTTGGAGGTCGGTCACCTGCTCACCGACCGGGACGCGGGCCTGCTCACCACCGGTCTGGCCCTGCTCAACTGGCACCGTGGGCACCGGTACTCCCCGCGGACCGGGCAGGCCACCACGATGGATGAGGCCGGTTGGTCCCGGGTCGCCCCGGCGGGGGAGCGGATGTGGCCGCGGACCGATCCGGCGATGATCGTCCTGGTGCACGACGGGGGGTCCGGTCCGGACGGGCGCTGCCTGTTGGGCAACAATGCCGCCTGGCCACGGGTGCCGGGTGAGCTGCGCTTCTCCTGCATCGCGGGCTACGTGGAGCCCGGGGAGTCGGCCGAGGCGGCGGTGCTGCGTGAGGTACGCGAGGAGGTTGACGTCCCGGTCACGGACATCACGTACGTGGGTAGCCAGGCCTGGCCGTTCCCCGGTTCGTTGATGCTGGGCTTCCAGGCGGTGGCCGACCCGCGGCGTCCGATGCGGGTCGACCCAGCGGAGATTGCGGCGGCCCGCTGGTTCACCCGGGCCGAGGTCAGCGCGGCGCTGGCCGGGGAGAACGTTGACGTCCAGGGTGCTCGGCTGGTCCTGCCGCCGTCATCGTCGATCGCCTCCTTCCTGCTGCACTACTGGCTCGACGGCCACTGTTGAGGTGCCGCCGGACGGCGGTGGTTGACCCCGAACGTGGTCCCGGCCCGCGACCGCCGTTGCCGCGACGGTCACGGGCCGGGGACCGTGCCGTCGAGACCGGCTGGGGCGAGGAGCGCGGCGGGGGAGCCGGTCCGGTTCCGACGGACGGGTAGCCGCTCAGCCACCGCGGTCGTCCGGCCAGCTCGGCCAGGCGGACGGGGGTTCGTCGAGCGGGAGCACCTTGACCCGTTGCCGACCGGCACGGACCGCGCCGACCGCGGCGAGGGCGCGCGCGAGCAGGAGTGCGGCTTCGCGGTCGTCGGCGTGGACGACCTGCCGGCGTGGCTCGGGCGCAACGGTCTCGTCGCGCAGCCGGCCCCCGTGGGCCCAGGCGGCGGTGAGGTCCACGTCAGCCGCTGCGCGGACGTCGGTGCGAACGATCAGGAACCGCATGTCGGTCTCCGGATGTGTGCCGCGACGATCGGGAACGGAGTGGAAGTTCCACGTCACTGCGGGTCATGCTACGCCGCATAGCAGGCCTGGCAACCGAAATGCCGTGATCGGCCGGCAGAGTGGCCGGTCGGGCGAGGGTGCCCGGGCCGGGTGCCAGAACTGACCGCCACCCGGCGTTCGAAGACGATGCGGGGCCGCCGGTGTACCTACTCACCGGCGGCCCCGACGAAGCTGCGAGTCAGAACCGGTCGAGCCGGCCTTCCTTGGTCGCGGCCAGGAAGTTTCGCCACTCGCCGGGGGCGAACAGCAGCACCGGACCGCCCCGATCCTTGCTGTCCCGGAGGGCCACCGTGGCTGGCATCGGTGCTACCTCGACGCAGTTTGAGGTCTGGCTGCGGGTGCTCTTTCGCCACGCCGCCCGCGCCAGGTCGGGGAAGGCAGTCGGCGTGTCGTGGATCTCGTTCATGGTTGCACTCCTGTGTGAACCGGCCGATGGACGAGTAGTGCCCGCACGGACCGACGCTGGGTGCCGGTGGATCAGCGTTCCGTCAATCGCCCGGGGCGCCGGCGACGCTGGGCCGGCGGTGCTGCCGCCCCGAACGCCGCTGCCGACGAGGGTGCTGCATCGAATGGCTGTCCCCTCGCCTGACTCAGCCAGGAGAGAGTCTCCGATGCGGGGAGTGCTGCCGTGCATAACCACTCAAAGACCACTTTATAGCGATTTAGGATTTTTGCCTCGGTTGACATGGTGTTCAAGAACGCGCTTTCGATCGCCAGAGTCTCGGGATCCTGCGGGTCGGTGAACCGGTAGAGGGAGAACGCCGTCGGTGGCAGGTACCAGCCGCTCGCCTGGGTGTCCCGAGGCAGCACATGCAGCGTGACGTTGGGCAGCTTGGCCAACTCGTAGAGCTGCGTGAGCTGCTCCCGGAGCACGTCGGCCGGCCCGGCCCGGCCCCCGAGCGCCGCCTCCTCGAGTACGGCCGTGTATCGGGGTGCGTCCGGTCCCCGGGTAAGCAGCGACTGACGGGCCAGCCGGGCGCCCACCTCGGTCTCGATGTCCTCGGTGCCATCCGGCTCGCCGGCCGCTTCGTCGACATCCCGGGCGGAGGCGATTCGGATGCGGGCGTAACCGGGCGTCTGGAGTAGCCCCGGTACGAGCAGCGGGTGATACTCCGAGATCTCCACACAGCCCGCCTCCAACTCGGCGAAGCCGCGCTGCTGCGGGGTCATGACCGGGTAGTTCCGAAGCCAGCCGCGGATGTCGCCCGCCTCCCCGGTGATGGTCAGCAACTCGTCCCGCAGCGTCACGTCCACTCGGTAGAGATCGAGCAGTGCGCGGACATCCTGCGGGTCCGGCCGGCTACGACCATTCTCCAGGCGAGACAGTTTGGAGGCGGAGGCCCAGCCGACCCGCTCGACCACCTGGTCCCCGGTGAGGCCGGTGGTCTCGCGCAGCCGACGCAGTTCGGAGCCCAACCTGCGGCGCCGCAGGATAGGGCTGGGTGCGACTGGAGGCACGTGCCCTCTTTTCCGTAGACCGTCGTAGATGCGACGGTAACTCTCTGAATTCGCCCCTAACCCTCAGTATGGAACGACGCGGCCGGCGCAGAAGGTTCTGGCGGGGGGCGTGTCTCGACCAAAGGCGGCACACCGTGCACCACTTCCGACGGAGGGTAGATGCGCACCGTCCTGCGCCGCCCGGACTTCCGGCTGCTCTTCGGTGGCCTGGTGGCCAGCATGACCGCCGAGTCGATCCTGCTGCTCGCGCTCGCCATCTGGGTCAAGGAACTGACCGGGTCGAGTGGGCTGGCCGGGGCCACCATCTTCGCGATCATCGCCCCGATGACGCTGGCACCACTGGTCGGCTGGATCGTTGACCGGTATCCGCGCCGGCCGCTGTTCGTGGCCGCCAACCTGGTCACGGCCGCCCTACTCACTCCGTTGTTCGCCGTCGAAGACCGTACCGACCTCTGGCTCATCTACCTGGTTGCGATCTTCTACGGCCTGGCGTACATCACCCTCAGCGCAGGGCTCAGCGGCCTCCTGCGACACCTGGTGCCGGCAGAGTTGCTGGCCGACGCCAACGGCGCGCTGCAGACGGTGCGGCAGGGGCTGCGGTTGATCGGCCCGCTGGCGGGGGCCGCCCTCTACACCGCCGTCGGCGGCGGACTGTTGGCCGGCGTGGCGATAGTCGGCTTCGTGGCCGCGGCGGTGCTGGTGGGCCTGCTCCGGGTCACCGAGCCGCCCCGGTCGCGACCAGGGCGTAGCTGTCCCGGCCGACGGGCCGGAGGGGCTCGATGCGGCTGCTGCCCCCCGGGCCCCGCCCAGCCGTCCAGCCCGGCAAGGCGACCGCGCCACACGTTGCGCTGGTCGACCGAGCTCGGCGCTGGCCTGCGGTACCTGGCCGACGAGCCGGCGCTGCGCCGGGCGCTGCTCGGCTATGGTCTCGGTTCGCTGGTGATGGGATTCAGCGAGTCGCTGATCTTTGCCTACGTTGACCACGGGCTTCGCCGCGACGCGGCGTTCGTGGGTGTGCTCGTGACCGTGCAGGGGGTCGGCGGCCTCGCTGGTGGGCTGGTCTCCTCCGGCGTGATCCGGCGGGTGGGAGAGGTCGGCGCGCTCGCGGTGGGGGTGGCGCTGTTCGGGTCAGCCGCGCTGACGCTCGCCTACCCCAACCTCTGGCTGGGCTGCGCCGCCCTCCTGCTGGCTGGGGTGTCCCTGCCGCTCACCATGGTCGGCCTGCACACGCTGATCCAACGGCGTACGCCGGCACCGCTGATCGGTCGGGTCGCCGCCGGCGCCGATGCGGTGGTCAGCGGCCCGCGGGCCGTCTCGATCGGGGGCGGTGCACTGCTCGTCAGCGTCTTCGACTACCGGCTGCTCTTCGTGGTGGTGGGCCTGGTCACCCTACTGGCCAGCAGCTACCTCTGGGGTGGGCGCCGGCTGAGCCCGCCGGCCCAGCCGGCACCCGTCGGGCCCGTACCGGTCAGGCGGAGATCCCCGACAGGTGCTCCTTGACCTGCCGAATAGTGGGGTTGGTCAGCGCGCTGCCGTCCGCGAAGCGCAGCGTCGGCACGGTCTGGTTGCCGCCGTTGACGCTCATCACGAACTCGGCGGCCGCCGGCTCCTGCTCGATGTCGACCACCTCGTACCCGATGCCCTCCCGGTCCAGCTGTGACTTCAGCCGGTGGCAGTAGCCGCACCAAGGCGTGGAGTACATCGTCAACATCGGCAGACCTCCAAGGGGTTGGTCGTGATTCAAGCCAGGCTAACTGCACCAACGTTGGGAGCGGCTGGAACAATTCCTCGCTGTGGTGTCCCACTCAGCGTCTGACCGGGTGCTCGCCGGCCTCGACCCAGAGCAGCGGGCGGCGGTAACCGCCCCGGCTGGCCCGGTCTGCGTCCTGGCCGGCGCCGGCACTGGGAAGACCCGGGCGGTCACCTCCCGGATCGCGCACCGGACGTTGACCGGGGAAATCCTGGCCCGGCACCTGCTCGCGGTCACCTTCACCGCGCGGGCCGCCGCCGAGCTGCGCAGCCGACTCACCACGCTCGGGGTGCCGGGGGTGCAGGCGCGCACCTTCCACGCCGCGGCGCTGCGTCAGGTGCGCTACTTCGCGCCTCGGCTGCTCGCCGGTCGGGCGATGCCCGAGCTGCTGGACAGTAAGGTCCGGCTGGTCACCCTCGCCGCGGCGAAGGTCGGGATCCGCTCCGACCGGGCCGGTGCCCGGGACCTCGCGGGCGAGATCGAGTGGGCGAAGTCGTCCTTGGTCGAGCCCGGGGAGTACGTGGTCGCGGCCGCCCGGGCGCTGCGAGACACCCCGTACGAGCCGGCGAAGGTAGCCGATGTCTTCGCCGCATATGAGAAGGCCAAACGTGCCGGCGGAGTGATCGATTTCGAGGACATGCTGCGCGCCGCGATCTGGGGGATCGAAGAGCACCCGGACGTGGCCGACCAGGTACGCGCCCAGTACCGGCACTTCGTCGTCGACGAGTACCAGGACGTCAACCCGCTGCAGCAGCGGTTGCTGGAGGCGTGGCTCGGTGGTGGAGACGACCTGACGGTGGTGGGTGACGCGAGCCAGACGATCTACTCGTTCACCGGCGCGACCTCGTCCTACCTGGTCGACTTCCCCCGTCGGCACCGGGGCGCGACGGTGGTCCGCCTGGTGCGCGACTACCGCTCCACCCCCCAGGTGGTCGGGCTGGCCAACTCGGTCATCGCGCCGTCCCGAGGCGCTGAGGCGCGGCTTCGGCTGGAGCTGGTCGGCCAGCGCCCGGCTGGCCCCGAGCCCGAGTTGAGGATCTTCACCGACGAGCCGGCCGAGGCTGCCGCCGTCGCCGCCCGCTGCCGTGCCCTGGTGGATGCCGGCACACCGGCCCGGGAGATCGCCGTGCTGTTTCGGGCCAACGCGCAGTCCGAGGCGTACGAGGAGGCGTTGACCGAGGCCGAGGTGCCGTACCAGGTGCAGGGTGCGGAGCGGTTCTTCGAGCGCGTCGAGGTGCGGCAGGCGATGGTCGCGCTGCGCGCCGCCACCCGCTCCCTGCCCGGCGACACCCCGCTGCCGGCGGCCGTGGTCGAGGCGTTGGCCGCGGTGGGGTGGGCGCCGGACACACCGCCAGCCGGTGGTGCCGCCCGGGAACGGTGGGCGGCCCTCGCCGCCCTGGTCCAACTCGCCGAGGAGTACGCGGCCAGCGCCCCGGTGCTGTCGATCGGACCGGCCGCCGCGGTCGAGCGGCCGGCCACGCTGGCCGACTTCACCGACGAGCTGGCCCGGCGCGCCGCCGCCCAGCACGTGCCGACGGTCGAGGGCGTGACCCTCGCCTCCCTGCACTCGGCGAAGGGGCTGGAGTGGGATGCCGTCTTCCTGGTCGGCCTCGCCGAGGGCACCCTGCCCACCACCTATGCGAAGACACCGGAGCAGGTGGAGGAGGAGCGCCGGCTGCTCTACGTGGGCATCACCCGGGCTCGGGAGTGGCTGTGGCTGTCGTACGCCTCAGCCCGCTCGCCGGGTGGGCGTCCCCGGCGGCCCTGTCGCTTCCTACCCCGGCTGGGCTCATCCGGTGCCAGTGGGCGGGCCAGCGTGAACGGGGTGCGGCGGACCGAGCGTCGGCGTACCCAGATCGTCTCCTGCCGGGTCTGCGGTACGACGCTGCTCGCCGGCGCGGAGCGAAAGCTGGGCCGGTGCACCGCCTGTCCGTCTGATATGGACCAGGAGCTGCACGGGCGGCTGGGTGAGTGGCGGCGTCGGGTGGCCAGCGGCCAGCGGGTACCGGATTATGTGGTGTTCACCGACGCGACCTTGGTCGCGTTGGCGGAGCGGCGCCCACAGCAGCCCCGTGACCTCACCGCGATCGCCGGAATCGGGGCCCGCAAGTTGGGACTCTACGGGGAGGCGGTGCTGGCCCTGGTAGCTGGCGCGACGGTGGACGAGGTCTGCCCGGAGAGAACTTCTGAAATCTTGCCGTAAATTCGTTTGCCCTCGCCCCCAGGTGCGGCATAGCCTCGGGGCATACCTCGCGAGCGGCGGCATTCGGGCTGCTCACGGGCGTGATTCGGTCGGCACGAGGAAAGTTAGGGAGGTGGCCCCAATGGAGATCTACAGCAATGCGCGTCCGATGGTGCTGCCTGCTGCCATCGCTCCCCTGCCGGCCGTCCAGGTGGCCCTCACCGCTGCGCGACCGTCGGTTCCGCAGGTGCACCAGGTCGAGACTCAGGCCGAGCTGACTCTCGCGCTGGCGCCATTCGGAACTCAGGGGACCAGTGGTTACACGGGCAAGGGCGTTGATGGCGCCGAGCGGCGCACGGACGTCCGCGGTGTTCCACCTCGAGGTAGACCGGTCTGAGACAGACCACCGGCTCACCTCGAGGCCGCGGAACCCGCATACCGGGATCCGCGGCCTTTGTTTTTGTCCCGCCGAAGTATGTCGGAAATGCGATCCAAGAGATCGAAGTGAGAGAGAGGTGACCGGGCGATGAGTCTGGCGTTGGCCCCACTCGACCTGAGCGTCGAGCTGGAGGCGAACCTGCCCTGCCGGAAGTTCGACCCCGACCTGTGGTTCTCTGACTCGCCCTCCGAGCTTGAGGTGGCCAAGTCGCTCTGCGGGGACTGCCCGCTGCGCGTCGAGTGCCTCGCTGGCGCGGTGGAGCGGGCCGAGCCTTGGGGCGTCTGGGGTGGCGAGATCTTCGAGCGTGGCGCGGTGGTCCCGCGTAAGCGGCCACGAGGCCGTCCCCGTAAGGAAGATGTCGCCCGAGACGCCACGCTCCGGGTCGAGGCCGAGGCGCGACTGGAGGCCAGTGGACTGGCCCGGCGCGACGCGGTCCGGCTGGCGGCCTGACAACCACCCGATCCGTTCAACCCTTCGCCGGTGTTCGCACCGGCCACGAGAAAGCTGACGAGGATGCTCAAGCAATCGAATAAATTCGAACTGCAATTACTGAACGAAGTGTTGGCGAGGGCTCGAATGCCCCGGCCTCAGGCCGGTCGTACCACCACGAGCACTGAGGCTTATCGTTCCGCCCGCACCGTCGCCATGGCCGCCCGTCGGCGGGCGGCGCGCGAGTCGGGAATCGGTTAGGCAGCGGGCCCGTTCCCCCCTCGTGGGTGGGGAGCGGGCCCGTAGCCAACATCACTGCGACGGGCACGTTCGGTTACCCCGGACGTGCCCGTCATCACATCAGGCGACCTGGGCGAAGCCGGGCAACCAGCGCTCCAGGATTCCCCGGTACGGCGCCTTCGCCTCCAACTGGCAGAGCACCCCGATCGAGCCGAGCGTGACCCGGT
Organism: Salinispora cortesiana; assembly: GCF_000484695.1. Lineage (GTDB taxonomy): Bacteria > Actinomycetota > Actinomycetes > Mycobacteriales > Micromonosporaceae > Micromonospora > Micromonospora cortesiana. Next base: position 270,892 of record NZ_AXVR01000001.1, read on the forward strand.
GGATCAGCAGGTACGACGGGGGCAGGTTGAGATTTCGGCTGAGCTGGTACGCGGGCGAGCGAGGGCTGGCCAGTCGGGCCGCCTCGGCCCGTAGCCAGGCCCGGGTGAACCGGAACTCTTCGGCAGCGACCGGCTTCAGCATCGGTTGGAGGAACTCCAGCAGTGCTGGCCCGTCGATCGCCGCACTGTTGCTGACGAAGCCCTCGTCACTCAAGCCGGTCATCACCTCTTCGGCATCTCCCCGCAAGGCCAGTCCGGCGATGCGGCCGATCGGCTCGGGTGTCCCCTCGGGTAGCCGGGCCACCGCGCCGAAGTCGACCACCCCAAGCCGGCCGTCGGGCAGCAACCGAAAGTTGCCCGGATGCGGGTCGGCGTGGAGCAGCCCGGCCCGCATCGGCGCGGAGAGGTGCAGGGTGGCCATCAACCGGCCTGCCTCGTCCCGCTCTTGTTCGGAGCCCTCCCGGATGATCTGCGACAGTGGAGTTCCCTCGACCCACCCGGTGACGAGGACCCGCGGCGACGCCGCGACCACGGCCGGGATGTGGATCTCCGGGTCGTCCGCGTACGCCGTGGCGAAGGCGCGCTGCGACTCGGCCTCCAGCTCGTAGTCGAGCTCCTCGGTGATTCGTTCCCGTAGCTCGGCGAGGAGTGGTTTGATGTCCAGCCCCGGCTGGATCGCCCGGAACATCCCACCGAGCCGGGAGAGCTGTTTGAGGTCGGTGAGCAGGGCCTCCCCCGCACCTGGGTACTGAATCTTGATCGCCACGTCGCGGGTGTTCGGCGCGCCGGTCGCGTCGTAGCCCGGCTCTCGCCACTGCGCGCGGTGTACCTGACCGATGCTGGCGGCGGCGACCGGCGTGTCGTCGAACTCCACGAACCGGTCCCGCCAGTCCGGGCCGAGTTGCTCGGCGAGCACCCGGTGGACGGAGGCGGCGGGCAGCGGGGGCGCGGCCTCCTGGAGTTTGGTCAGCGCCTGTCGGTAGGGGGCGGCCATCTCCTCGGGCAGCGCCGCCTCGAAGACCGACAGCGCCTGGCCGAACTTCATCGCGCCGCCTTTGAGCTGCCCGAGGACGCTGAAGAGCTGTTCGGCGGTGCGTTGCTGGATCTCTGCGGAGATCACGTCAGAGGCGAGCCCGGTGACGCGCTTGCCCACGCCGAGGACGGTCCGGCCGGCGAAGCCGAGCGGCAGAGCGGCGAGCTTGGCGGTCCGGGAGACGGCCCGGCGCGGGATTTCGGTCACCTGGTTATTGTGACCGACCGGGCGGGCCCGCGGCTGCCGTGCGGCCGGGCCGGCTGGCCTTCGGGCGGATGGGCGCCCGGGGCGGCAGCGGATCCGGTCGGGTTGCGGGCTCACCGGGAGCCGCGGATCGAGGTCACGTTCTGCGGCCGGAGCAGGTGCAGGAGGGGTGGGGCGCCCAATGCCGGCGACGTTGCCGGCCGTCGGCGGTGACCTCGACGGAGCCGCCGACGGTGGCTGGGACGCCGCCATCGAGGTGGCCCAGGGCTTCGCCGGTGGCGTACGCCACGGCGGCGAGCAGCGTTGTCGTCGCGCAGGCCCACTCCGGCGTGCCGCTGGCAAGCTGGGCGGCGAGTGCTGGCCAGCTCGGGTCGCGGTCCCTTCGATGTAGGTCGAGGCAGTTCAGGCAGGGACCGATCGGTGGCCGGACCAGCGGGCCGACGACCGGCACCCCCTCCCGGAGGTCGAGCAGCAGGTGTACCTGCCGGCGTTGGTGGTGGGCGGCGGCGAGCAGGGGAGCCGGGCGGTCCGTACCGCACTGAATCACGAGGTCGATCCGGCCGGGTCGGAGCCGGTTGGTGGCGGTGCCGGTGGCGGTGCGGCCGAGGGCCTCCCGGACCGCGCTGGCGAGCGGCTGGCCGAGGTCTGCGGTGGGGATTCCGGTGCCGACGAGGTCCGCCGGCGCGACCGGGCCGGCCAGGCGTGGTTGTACGTGCCCGACCCCGGCCTGGGCCAGGGCGACGGCGACGGGAGCGCCGAGGCGACCGGCGCCGGTTACCAGCACCCGTGCCGTCTGGCGGCGGCGCAGTACCTGTGCGGGCGTGCCGGTTGTTCGTTGGTTGGCCAGGGCGAGGGCGCCGGCCTCGGCGGCGAGGCGGGTTCGGGGCGGCCCGGTCAGGTCGCGGGGTAGGAGGGTGTGAGCGGGTACGACCAGGCCGGCGGTGCGGAGCGCCTCGAGCAGGGTGCGGGCCGCCTCCCGCCCCACCTCGATTCGGTTGGCCTGTTCCAGGACGTGCCGCTCGCTGTGCGCGCCGTCGAGCAGGTCGAGGAGTCGGGCGGTACGGGGGTTGGCCAACTCCAGCAGGACGGCTCGGCTCGGATCGACGCCCAGTTGCAGCGTGTGTCGGTCCCGCCAGAGTCGGGTGAGGCCGGGCAGCAGGGTGGGCCGGGGCAGGGCGGTAAGGTTCATGGGCACGAATAGTGCTCGCGTCAGAGCTTTCCGTCGAACGTTGTCCACAGGTATGCGGAGTTGGACCCAGGGTTTTCCACAGGAAGTGGCTGGTTCTCCACAGGTCTCGGCCGCGCCTGTCCGGCAGCCGACATTGGCTGGGTGGTGGAAGGGTCGCCCCTTCCACCACCCGGAAAGGCGTTAGACCTTCGCTTTACCCAGAATGCGGTTCACTGTTGTGCCGCACACCGGACACTTGCCCTTGGCCATGTTCATCCCGGTCTTGGAAACCTCTACGCGCCCCTCGAAGTCCCGCTTCTCCTTGCACTTGACGCAGTAACCGTTGTAAGTCTGGGCCTGGTCGGCCACGGGTGCCTCCTCGTCTCGTCCGCCGGCGAACGCTCATCCGGCGGGGTTCCAGCGGCGGGCCACGAGGGCACCGGCGCTAGGCCTTCCGTCGTGGTCACAGGCGTGACCACCGGTCCGCGGACCCTACCCAGGTCTGGGGGGTTCCATGTCAACTCCTCATCGACACTGTGAGCAAGTTGACGACGAGAGTGTGCACGGCGAATTAGCTTGGATAAGTGAGTTTGGTGGGGACACGCCGGACGGATGCCCTGAAAAACGGCGCAGGGTGCCCGCAGGTGACGGGAGGTAACGTGATCACCTGGCGTTGGTCTGCCTTCGGGCTATTCCCGAGCACCCTAACGCAGAGAAATTTTCGGGACTCCTGGCGACCAACACTTATTTTTCGGGCGCGTGTCGCGGGTTGACCCTTGCGGACCCCTGGTCACCACGAAGTAACTTTTCTTCGTGGCAGGAATCCGAGGCGGCGCGGTCGGCTGATGGCAGCGCCGCGGAAGCCGGTGGTCGAGGTACGGCGCAGCCAGCGCCGCCGGCGAACGGTGTCCGCGTACCGCGACGGCGAGCGGGTTGTCGTCCTGATCCCAGACCAGTTCTCCCGAGCTGAGGAGAGCGAGTGGGTGGACCGAATGCTTGCCCGGCTCGCCGCCCGGGAGGGCCGGCTGGTCCGGTCCGACGACGAACTACTCGCCCGTGCCACTCGACTGATCGCCCTCTACCTGGCCGACCATGGCCGCGACGCGATTCCGGCAAGCGTCCGTTGGGTGACCAATCAGACCGGGCGTTGGGGCTCCTGCACCCCAGCCGATCGGACCATTCGCATCTCCCACCGGCTGCAGGACATGCCGGACTGGGTGATCGACTATGTCCTGTTGCACGAACTGGCCCACCTCATCGTCCCGAGCCACAACGCCCGCTTCTGGCAGCTTGTGGGCCGGTACCCGAAGACCGAGCGGGCCCGCGGCTACCTGGAGGGCGTCGCAGCGGTCTCCTCCTCCTGATCTCCGCCGGCGGGGCGTAGGGTCGGTGCGTGGTACGACGGTTGGTGGTTGCCCTGCTCGCGCCGGTCACCTGGACGCCGCCAGAGATCGACCCGACTGACTGGCGGACGGCGCTCGCCGAGGATGTGGTTGACGTCCTCGCCACGCTGAACGAGGTCGAGACCGCAGTTGCGGTGACCGAGGCCGACCAGTGGCTGGCCGACGCCGTGGTCTGGCCCGGCACCACCGTCTACCAGGTCCCGCGGCCCACCGTCGGCGCCGTCCTCGCCAGCTGCGGGCGGACCGCCCAGCCGAGCCAGCCGGCCAGCGTCAACCGTGCCGAGGCCGGGCACGGCTACGACCAGGTGGCGGTTGTCGCCGGGGACGCCCCGGACCTGCCGGGGTTGACCATCGGCAAGCTACTCCGGCCGCTGACCACCCGACCGCTGGCGGTGGCCCCGGTCGCCGGTGCCGACACCGGCCTGCTCGGTGCGGCGGCCCGCATGCCCCAACCGGAGTGGCTACCGGCGCTGGACCTGGATCGGGCGGTGCCGGCTGCGGTGCGCGCGGCGGCACCTCGCCCCGGGGAACTCGCCGTCACCGCGGGGTGGCACCGGCTGCGTGGCCCGGCCGACCTGGCCCGACTCGACCCCGCCCTGGCCGGTTGGGACGCCACCCGCACCCTGCTTGCCGGCGCCGGCATCCTCGGCTGACCCCGGCGGGGCCGGAGTCAGCTGACGGTGGGTGGGTCCTCTCCGTCGGGCTCGCCGGGGGCCTTCTCCGGCGGGCCGCCCGGCGCGCTGAAGTCGAAGCTCTCCAACTCGTCAACATCGAGTCGGGACTGAGCGAAGGCAACCGGGTCGGCGAAGTCGTCGTCGGAGGGCAGCAGGTCGGGGTGGCCCCAGAGCGCATCCCGCCCGGCGATGCCCCGGTGCTCGGTGAGGGCCGCCCAGAGCGCCGCCGCCTCGCGCAGCCGCCGCGGCCGAAGCTCCAGGCCGACCAGGGCGGCGAAGGTCTGCTCGGCCGGACCCCCGGCGGCCCGCCGCCGCCGGAACGCCTCCCCGAGTCGGACGACGTTGGGCAGCCGCTCCCCGGCCGCGCTGTCGACCACGTGGCAGACCCAGCCCTCGACGAGCGCGAGGGCCGTCTCCAGCCGGGCCAGCGATGCCTTCTGGGCTGGATTGTCCTCCGGGGTGAAGATCCCCTCCAGCGCGATCGCCTGCATCGACTCCGGGTCGGTCGGGTCAACGCGGCCCATCGCCTCCTCAATCGCCTCGCGGTTGACCCGGATGCCGGAGGCGTACATCTCCACCGCGTTGAGCACGTGTCCGCGCAGCCATGGAACATGCTCGAAGAGGCGCTGGTGAGCGGCCTCGCGCAGGGCCACGTAGAGGCGTACCTCGTCCTCGGGAAGTTCCAGCCCGGCACCGTAGTCCCGGATGTTGGCCGGGACGAGCGCCGCCGTGCCGGCCGGGCCGAGCGGCAGCCCGATGTCGCCGGCGGAGAGCACCTCGGCGGCGAGCGAGCCGAGGGCCTGGCCCAGCTGGCCCCCGAAGAGGGCCCCGCCGAGGGTGGCCACCATCGACTGCATCGGGCCGAGTTGGGCCCGCGCCTCCGGCGGCACCAGGTCACCCATGGCGCCGACCATCCGGCTGGCCACCGGGTCACACAACTTGCGCCAGACGTCGAGGGTTTTGTAGATCCACTCATTCCGGTTCCACGCCACCGAGGCGCGGATGCCCGACGGGAGCGCCGAGCCCGACTCCAACCAGAGGTCGGCCAGACGCAGCGCCTCCTCCACCGCGTTGCGCTCGTACGGCGAGACAGCCGGATCACCCCCGGCGCTGAGCTGGCTCGCCGCCACCTGGCGGGCCAGGTCCCAGTTCACCGGTCCACTGCCGGGCGCGGCGAGCAGGTGCTGCAGCTGGGACATGAACTGCTGCATCTGCGCGGGGTCGTTGGGGTCTGGTGGCTGGCCACCGGGGAGCGCGAAACCGAACGGAATATCAGGCACGGGGTCTACGGTACGCGCGCCGCGCCCCAGGTCGCGTCGGCTGGCGTCGCGTCAACGGTGAAGTCCTGGCAGGTCCGCGGGGGCGAGCGCACTCGGTCGGTACGCTCTGCCGCATGAGACGTCGCGGCATGACCGTCCTGCTCGGTGCCATCTTTGTTGCCCTGCTTGGCATCGGCGTGCTCGCGGCGCCCATTCCGTACGTGGTGCTGGGGCCCGGCCCCACCGTCAACACGCTGGGCACCGATGACGGCAAGGAGGTCATTCAGGTCAAGGACCGGGAGACCTTCACCTCGGCGGGGGAGCTGCGGTTGACCACGGTGGGGGTGCAGCCCTCGGTCAAGCTGCGTGGGGCGATCCAGGGCTGGTTCTCCGACGACGAGGCGGTGGTGCCGCGGGAACTGGTGTACCCGCCGGGAGAGAGCCGTGAGGAGGTCGAGGAACGCAATGCGGAGGACTTCGAGGCCTCCCAGTCCAGCGCGGAGACGGTCGCGCTGCGCGAGCTCGGATTCCCGGTGACGGTGGAGGTCAAGACGGTGGCCGAGGATGGGCCCTCGGCCGGTCTGCTCCGTCCCGGCGACGTGGTGACCTCCGTCAACGGAGAGCCGGTCCCGGTGGCCATCCGGCTTACCGAGCTGATCCAGGCCGAGCCGGTCGGCACCGTCCTGGAGATCGGCTACACCCGCGACGCGACCCCCGGGACTGCGCGGATCACGACTCAGGAGCGGGACGGCAGGCCCCGGATCGGGATCGGGATCGAGCAGCGGCAACCGCACCCGTTCACGCTGACAATCGACCTGGCGGACATCGGTGGTCCGAGCGCCGGGCTCATGTTTGCCCTTGGCATCATCGACAAGCTGACCCCGGACGATCTGACCGGTGGGCAGATCGTCGCGGGCACCGGCACGATCGATGACGCGGGTCGGGTCGGCCCGATCGGCGGCATCCCCCAGAAGCTGGTCGGCGCCAAGGAGGCCGGCGCTACCGCCTTCCTGGTCCCGGCGGAGAACTGCGCCGAGGCGGTCCGCAGTCCCCAGCCCGACCTTCCGCTGCTCAAGGTGGCGACGCTGGACGATGCGTTGACCGCTCTTGGGGAGCTGCGAACAGGGGGCGAGCCGACCCGCTGCTGAGCCAACCGCCGGCACTCGGCATGACCGCGGACGACAGGTTTGGGAAGACCCCGTACTCTGGTGGCCTGGTCGGAGCCGATCAACCGAACGTGCGGAGCCAACAGTGGTTATGCGTAGCAGCGCCCCCATGCCGAGGATGAGCCGACGCGGACGCGTCACGATTGGTGTCCTGGTCGGGGTGTTCGTGCTCTTCACCCTGCTCGGTTGGGGTGTGCAGGCGTGGACCGACTGGCTCTGGTTCGGCGAGGTCGACTACACCGCGGTCTTCAGCGGGGTGCTCGTCACCCGGCTGCTGCTCTTCGTCGTGGTCGGCCTGGCCATGGCGGCCATCGTCGGCGGCAACCTCTGGCTGGCACATCGACTGCGGCCTCGACTGCGACCGCAGTCGCCGGAGCAGGCCACCCTGGAGCGATACCGGATGCTGCTCAGCCCTCGGCTCGGCATCTGGTTCACGATGGCCGCCGTCGTGGTCGGCCTCTTCGCGGGGCTGTCGGCGCAGAGCAGGTGGAGCGAGTGGCTGCTGTTCCGCAACGGCGGGGACTTCGGAGTTAAGGACCCGGAGTTCGGGGTGGACATCGGCTTCTACGTCTTTGACCTGCCGTTCTGGCGCTATCTGCTCGGGGTCGCCTTCACCGCCGTGGTGTTGGCCCTGCTCGGGGCGCTGGCTGTGCACTATGTGTTCGGCGGGATCCGGCTCCAGGGCGTGGGCGACCGGATGAGCACTGCGGCGCGGGCCCACCTGAGCACGTTGATCGCGTTCTTCGTGTTGCTCAAGGCCGTCGCGTACGTGCTCGACCGGCGGACGATGCTGTTGGAGTACAACGACGGCGCCAACGTCTACGGTGCCGGTTACGCCGACGTCAACGCGTTGCTGCCGGCGAAGGAGATCCTCGCCTACATCTCGGTCGTCGTGGCGATCGCGGTCCTCGTCTTCTCCAACGCCTGGATGCGGAACCTGGTCTGGCCGGGTATCTCGCTGGCCCTGCTCGGGGTCTCCGCGGTCGCCATCGGCGGCATCTACCCGTGGGCCGTGCAGACCTTCGAGGTGAAGCCGAGCGCCCGGGACAAGGAGGCGCAGTACATCGAGCGCAGCATCGAGGCGACTCGGGCGGCCTTCAGTCTGGGCGAGGCCGATACCACGCGGTACGCGGCGAGTAACCTGCAACCACCGGCGAGCCTCGCCACCGACACCTCGGTGGTGCCGAACGCCCGACTGCTGGATCCGCAGCTGGTCAGCGAGACGTACACGCAGCTTCAGCAGGTTCGTGGCTTCTACGATTTCGGCCCCAAGCTCGACATCGACCGCTACACCGTCGACGGGAAGACCCAGGACTACGTGGTCGGGGTCCGTGAGATCAACTATGGCGAGCTGACCACGCAGCAGAGCAACTGGATCAACCGGCACACCGTCTACACCCATGGGTATGGTCTGGTCGCGGCCCCAGCGAACCGGGTGGTCTGCGGTGGCCAGCCCTACTTCGTCTCCGGATTCCTCGGGGAGCGGTCGCAGGAGGGGTGCGCCGCGCAGGTTGACCAAATTCCGGCCAGCCAGCCGCGGATCTACTACGGCGAGCGGATGGAGGCCGGCGACTACGCCATCGTCGGTAAGGCGAACCCGGAGGCCAGCCCCGCCGAGTTCGATCGGCCGGTCGGCGAGGACGGATCCGAGTCCTACTACACCTACACCGGCTCCGGCGGTGTCGATGTCGGCTCGTTCGGTCGTCGGCTGCTCTACGCGATCAAGGAGCAGGAGTCGAACTTCCTGCTCTCCGAGGCGGTCAACGAGAACTCGAAGCTGCTCTACGTCCGTAACCCACGGGAGCGGGTGGAGAAGGTCGCCCCGTTCCTCACCGTGGACGGTGACCCGTATCCAGCGGTGATCGATGGTCGGGTGACGTGGATCATCGACGGCTACACCACCGCCGCGACCTACCCCTACGCCGAGCGGATCAACCTCCAGACCGAGACCACCGACGAGCTCACCAACCGGGGCACCTTCCAGCAGGCCCGGGAAAACATCAACTACATCCGGAACTCGGTCAAGGCGACGGTTGACGCGTACGACGGCACGGTCACGCTCTACGAGTTCGACGACGGTGACCCGGTGCTCCGGGCGTGGAACAAGGCCTTCGGCGGCGACCTGATCAAGCCGAAGACGGAGATCCCGGCCGAGTTGAGCGCCCACTTCCGCTACCCGGCTGACCTGTTCAAGGTGCAGCGGAACGTCTTCACCCGGTTCCACGTGACCAACCCCGGTGACTTCTACTCCGGGCAGGACTTCTGGCAGGTGCCGAACGTGCCGGACGCGCCGGACAGCGGCCAGAAGCAGCCCCCGTACTACCTCTTCACCCAGATGCCCGGGCAGGACGAGCCGCGGTTCCAGCTCACCTCGGCGGTGACGCCGAACCGACGGCAGAACCTCGCGGCACTGATCTCTGGCTCGTACGTGGACGGCAAGCCTCGGCTTGAGGTCTATGAGCTGCCGGAAGACACTCGGATCTCCGGCCCGGTGCAGGTGCACCAGCAGATGACCAACAACGCCCAGATTCGGCAGCAGCTGAACCTGCTCTCGTCGAACCAGGCTCAGGTCCAGTACGGCAACCTGCTCTCCCTGCCGTTTGGCAACGGCATGCTCTACGTCGAGCCGGTCTATGTGAAGAGCAACCAACAGCAGGCTTATCCCCTGTTGCAGAAGGTGCTCCTCTCCTACGGTGACGGTGGATCGTTCGTCGTCCTGGCCGACAACCTCCCTGACGGCATCAAACAGCTCGTCGAGCAGGGTGAAAAGGCCGGCGCACCAACGCCTCCACCCTCCGACGACGAGACGCCCCCGAGTCCGGGCCCGACCGCGACCCCGACCCCGGCCCCGACGACTCCGAGCGCTACCCCACCCCCGTTCACGGGCGACGTGGCTGAGGCAGCCCAGCGGGTTCAGGCGGCGATCGTGGAGCTCCGGGCCGCGCAGGAATCCGGTGACTTCGAGCGCTACGGCCGGGCGCTGCAGGCGTTGGATGAGGCGACAGCGGCCTTCGAGCAGGCAGCGGGGTCGCCCCCCGCGGCCACGCCGACCACGGCGCCGACGGGTTCACCGACCGGCGGCTGACCCCGCACCCTACGATCAACGACGCCCCTGGGAATACCGGGGGCGTCGTTGTGTCTGCCCGGCGGAGGGGCCGTTTTGCATTAGCCCGGGGTGGTGCGCTAACGTTTACGAGCCGACGCGGGGTGGAGCAGCTCGGTAGCTCGCTGGGCTCATAACCCAGAGGTCGCAGGTTCAAATCCTGTCCCCGCTACTTGTTCGAAAGCCCCGGAGGAATCCTCCGGGGCTTTCGCGTATTGGTAGGCCCGGCGGGACTGTCCCGATGAGGTTTGTTAGGCGGGGTCGTCGGTTTGCCGGGTGTAGTGCAGGACGACCACACCACTGGCAAACGGGCGCGTCGAGGTGAGCGTGAGGCGGTGCGGGTCGAAGCCCCGGTCAACCAGCGGGATACCGCTGCCGGCGACGACCGGGTTGAGTTTGAGCACCAGTTCGTCGATTTCGTCGAGAAGCTGACCGGCGAGCTGTCCGCCACCGCAGAGCCAGATGTCGCGGCCGGGCCGTGCCCTGAGCTGGCGGACGAAGGCGCTCGGGTCGCCGGAGACGACCTCCACGTCCGGGTAGCTGGCCGGGGCCAGCGAGCGGCTGAAGACGTACTGCTTCAGGTGGTCGTAGGGGCTGGTGTAACCGAGCTTGAGGCCCGGCTCGTAGGTGACGCGGCCCATCAGCACGGTGTCGAAACGACCGGTGGGCGGGGATGCGACGCCGAGCTGGGTGTGGGTGAAGGTGGGTAGCGTCTGGGGCCATTCGGCCACCAGGTAGGGCGCTACATCGGGCTCCAGGGGGAAGAAGTCGAACGATCCGTCGGGCGCGGCGATGAAGCCGTCGAGCGTGGCGGCGACGAAGTAGACGAGCTTTCGCAAAGCGACTCCGATGTTCGGGTGGTCCACAGAGGTGGTCGTGGATCGGCGCGAATCTACAACACCGGTCGTGGATGTACTGGGTAAATACCCGAGCATCGGGGGGGTGCGGATCATGGCCGGATCTGGTGGGGTACAGTAGTGAAGCCGACGCGGGGTGGAGCAGCTCGGTAGCTCGCTGGGCTCATAACCCAGAGGTCGCAGGTTCAAATCCTGTCCCCGCTACTTGTGCGAAGGCCCTGGAGGTTTCCTCCAGGGCCTTCGCCGTACCCGGCTTGCGTGGCTCGGTCAGGATGGGGTCATGTCTGCATTCGCGAAGTGGTGGGGCCGGCTCAGCACGGTCCTCGGTGCGGTCGTACTGGCGGTCTTTGTCCCGGTGGCGGCCTGGGCGGCCAGTGGCCCGGGTGAGCTGGCGGTTGAGGCCGCCCGGCGCCGCCGCGGAGGCTTCGGTTTCCTCGGGTTCTTTTGTTGCCTGGTCGTGGTCGTCGTGATCGTGTTGCTCGTCCTGCGGGTCCTCCGTGGTCGGCGCGGCCCCCGGCGCTGAGCCGACCAGCGGGGTCCCCGGCGTGCCTCCTGCGTCGGGTCTTGCGGGCCGAGCTCTGCCGCCGCGGGTCGATCTGGGTCGCGTGATGTACTAGCTCGCGTGGAACTTCTGCACTCGGGCAAGGTTCGGGATGTCTACGCTGACGGCGACGACCTGATCCTGGTCGCCTCGGACCGCGTCTCTGTCTACGACGTCGTGCTGCCGACGCCGATCCCGGAGAAGGGCAAACTTCTCACGGCACTCTCCCTGTGGTGGTTCGACCAGCTCGCCGAGCTGGTGCCGAATCACGTGCTCTCGGCGACCGACGTGCCGCCGGAGTTCGCCGGCCGGGCGATTCGGTGCCGGCGACTGGAGATGGTTCCGGTGGAGTGCGTGGCCCGGGGCTACCTGGTCGGTGGCGGCTTCGCCGAGTACCAGCGCACCGGAATGGTCTCCGGGATCGAACTGCCGCGCGGAATGGTCGAGGCGGCCGCCCTGCCGGAGCCGATCTTCACTCCCTCCACCAAGGCGCCGGTTGGAGAGCACGACCAGCCAATGACCTTCGGTGAGGTGGTGGAGAAGGTTGGCGCCGAGACCGCCGAGCGGCTGCGCCAGATCACGCTCGACGTTTACCGACGGGGAGCCGAACTCGCCGCCGACCGAGGAATTTTGATCGCCGACACCAAGATCGAGTTGGGTTGGGCTGCCGATGGCACGCTGACGGTCGGCGACGAGCTGTTGACCTCGGACTCGTCCCGGTTCTGGCCGGCCGAGTCGTACCAGCCGGGACGCGCCCAGTTCTCGTACGACAAGCAGTACGTGCGGGACTGGGCCACCAGGAGCGGGTGGGACAAGCAGAGCCCGGCGCCGGAGGTGCCGGGTGAGGTCGTTGACGCCACCCGTGCCCGCTACGTCGATGTCTACGAGAAACTCACCGGCGAGCGCTGGGGCTGATCGGGTCGTAGAATCGGCAGCTGTGCGCCAGCTCGCCGTTTTCAGTGGAAGCGCCCATCCTGAGCTCAGTGCGGAGATCTGCACCCACCTGGGGGTGCCGCTGTACCCGACTCGGGTGTCCCGATTCGCCAACGACTGCCTGGAAGTGCAGTTACAGGCCAACTGCCGGGAACGGGACGTCTTCCTGATCCAGCCGCTGGTCCCGCCAGTGCAGGAGCACCTGGTCGAGCTGCTGTTCATGGTCAACGCGGCCCGGGGAGCCTCGGCCGGTCGGATCAGCGTGGTGCTACCGCACTACGCGTACGCCCGCTCCGACAAGAAGGATGCGCCGCGGATCTCGATCGGTGGCCGGTTGGTCGCGGACCTGCTCACCGCGGCCGGCGCCGATCGGGTACTCACGATGACCCTGCACTCGCCGCAGGTCTATGGCTTCTTCGGCATCCCGGTCGATCACCTGCATGCGATACGCGAACTAGCCGCCCACTTCCGGGCGCTCGACCTGAGCAACACCGTGGTGGTCTCGCCAGATCTGGGCTACGTCAAGGAGGCGGCGGTCTTCGCCCGGCAGCTCGGTACGCCGGTCGCCGCCGCTGCCAAGCAGCGCTTCGGGGGCGACCGGGTGGAGATCAGCACGATCATCGGCGAGGTGCGGGGCCGGGACGTGATTGTGGTGGATGACGAGATCGTTAAGGGCAGCACGGTGGTCGAGCTGATGGGGCACCTGCGCGAGTTGGAGGTCCGCTCGATCCGACTGGCCTGCACCCACGGCCTCCTCGTGAACGGAGCCGTGCAGCGGTTGAGCGAGCAGGAGGAGGTGCGGGAGATCGTCTGCACCAACACGGTTCCCGTCCCCACCGAGAAGCGGGTGCCCAAGCTGACCGTACTGTCGGTGGCCCCTGCGTTGGCCGAGGCGATTCGTCGGATTCACAACGGCGAGTCGGTGAGCGCGCTCTTCGGCTGAACCAGCCTGCCCTGGCTAGTCGGGAGCGGGGTGTGGGATCGGCAGCAGGGTCGTGATGCGGACGACCGTGCCGGCTCGGTCGGACGTCACGTCCATGGTGTCGCTCAGCTCGCGAGCCAGCCAGAGCCCCCAGCCACCGACCGATTCCGGGGCTGGGCGGCGGTGGTCCCCGAGCAGGCGGCTGTTGACTCCCTCCCCATGGTCGGAGACCTCGCAGACCAGGCTCCCGGCCTGCCGCCATATCCGTAGCGACCCACGGCCGCCACCGTGACGAACCGCGTTGGTGGTCAGTTCGTTGACCGCCAGCACAAAGTCGTTGAGCCGCTGGCCCCGCAGGCCCGCCGCGTGCGCGCACGCGGAGACCGAGTGGCGTAGCTGGGTCACCTGTCTCTGGTCGAAGGCGGTGGCGATCAACAGACAGGGTTCCGGGGGTGCCGCCGCGCGCGGTAGGTCCGGGTCTGCGTTCGTCATGGCCCTTCCCGGCAGGGATCACGGTGCGGAATAGTGGCATTTTCACCGTACGCCAGGGCCGCTACCCACATCGATGTCCGACCGTCGAGGGCTAGCCCGCCGGCGGCGGGCGGGTCTCGTGGACCGCCAGCTCCTCGGCGCTCGCACCGCCGCCGGCCGAACCCGCGTCGTATGCGACCGAGTCGGTCTCCTGGTCGGGATGGGCACCCTCGTCCGGCTCAACCAGCCGACCCACCTGGGCGTCGGCGCCGCTGCCGAGCAGGCCGTGGTCGTAGAGGGAGACCGGGGAGTTCGGATCGGAGGACGGTCCCGGTTCGAACACGTCAGCGTCGAGCTGGGCCTGGGCGGCCTGCTCCGGGCTGTTCGCCTCAGCGGCGATGTCCGGGTCCACCGGGCCGGCCAACGGATCATCCGCCGGCCGCTCGTACCGTTCCCGGCCGAGTTTGGCATTCAGCGACTCGCCGTCGAGCTGCTCGTCGGCGGTGGTCCCGAACCGGTCGACCGCGACCGGCATCCGGTCCCCGGGCAGCTGCGCCGGGTCCGGGCCGTCTGCCTCCCGCCCAGTCCGGACATCGTCGTTCGCGGTCGAGTCGTCGTCGGCGGTGTCGGGCAGGCCCACCGCCTCCGGGTCAGACACCGGGGTCGGGTACTCGTCGTCGCGCATGCCGATGCTCTACCCGCTGCCCCACGTCTCGTAACCGTCGCTGTGGCAGCCATCGGCCGGCTGCCACAGCCGTTTCGGTGCCGCCGATCTGCCAGGTTTTGACTCCCCGACCCCGGGTTAATGGGACCCTCTGACCGGGAGGACCCCGCCACTGTGACGATGCCTGGAGGTAACCATGCGCGTCGGTCTCGTCTGCGCGCACGCTGACCCGTCCCGGCGTGCCGGCGGCCCGTCTGTCGGGACCCACCAGCACATCGCCCGGGTCGCCGCTGAACTCGCTGGGCGGGGCCACGACGTCCGGCTCTACGAGCGCCGAGACGCCCCGGACCAGGCGGTGACGGCGACGGCGGACGGCTACCGGGTTGAGCGGGTCCCGGTCGGTCCCGCCGCGGCGGTGCCCACCGGCGAGTTGGTTGGCTACCTCGCCGAATACGGCCGTTGGCTGACCGATCGGTGGGCGGACGACTGGGCGCCGGAGATGGTGCACGGGCACTACTGGCTCGGTGGGCTCGCCGCCGCGCACGCTGTCCGCGAGACCGACATCCCGATCGTGCAGACGTTCCACTCGCTCGGGTTGGAACAACTGCGCCGCCTCGGCGCGCGCTACAGCGCGCCAGTGGAGCGGATTCCGCTGGAGCGGGCACTCGTTCGGGTGGTGGACATCGCGGTGGCCCAGTCCAACGACGAGGTGGACGAACTAGGCCGGATGGGTCTACAACGTGCCTCGGTGGCGCTGGTCCCACCAGGGGTAGACGCGGAGCTGTTTCACCCCGACGGGGAGGCGGCACCGCGCGAGGCGCGACCGCGGATCCTCTCCGTGACCAACCTCGACCCCGGCCATGGCCAGGAGGATTTGATCCGGGTGATCCGGATGGCTGGCGACGCGGAACTGGTGATCGTCGGGGGCCCACCGGGCGAGCAGCTCGCCGGGCACACCGAGGCACGCCAGCTCCAGGAACTGGCCGAGCGCAACGGGGTGGCCGATCAGGTGACTCTGGTGGGAGCGGTGCCGCACGAGCAACTGGCCACCTGGTACCGCTCGGCGGACGTGGTGGCGTGTACGTCGGGTTACGCCTCGGCCGGCCGGGTGTCGTTGGAGGCGATGGCCTGTGGCGTGCCGGTCGTCGGGTACGCGATGGGTGGGGTCGCCGACGTGGTCGTGGACGAGGTCACCGGACAGCTGGTGCCGCCGGGCGACGTACGCGCCCTGGGGGTGACGTTGCGTCGGCTGATGACCGACAGCGCCGGGCGGTTCGCCTACGGGCACGCCGCCGTGGACCGGGTGCGGTGCAGCTACACGTGGGAGCGGACCGGCGCTGCGCTGGAACGGCTCTACGAGCGGGTGGCCCGCTGCCGTGCCCCGGTTGAGGCCGCCTGAGCGCTCACCCGCGCTGGCGGAGCTGATCTGGACGGGCCGACGCTGACCACCACCCGTTCCCGGCTACCGGTCACGGCGTGCTGGTGCTGCGGCTCCGCGTACCGGGTCAGCCCGAGCACGGCGGCGAGGGTGACCAGGAAGCCGGCCGCGGCCAGCCACTCCCGTCCCGGCCAGATCTGGTCGCCGAGCAGCAGCAGCCCGATGATGGCGGCCGGCACCGCCCCGGCCGCGTCCATCGCGGCGACGGCGGCCGTGGTTGACCCGCGTTGCATCGCCAGGCCGAGGAGGAGCTGGCCGATGACTGAGTGGGCCACCAGCAGGTAGAACAGCGGATTGCCGAGGAACTCCTCCGCCGAGTGGGTCGAGGCGAGTGGCCGGGCCGCCACCGCCGCGGCAGAGAAGGCCAGGCCGGCGAGGGAGCCGAGCGCGACCGATCCGGGCGCGCCGTGCAGCCGTACCGCGAAGAAGCCCAGTAGGGCGATCACGCCGAAGGTCGCCGCCAGGGTGACCAGGCCGGCGGTGCCGAGCTGCCGGGAGGGCGCTGGCCGGGCCGAGAGCACCAGCCCGGTGATCCCGGCGACGAGCAGCACCAGCAGAACGACCTCCGCCCTGGGCAGTCGCCACCTCAGCAGGAGCACCCCGAGGAGCGCGGTCACGCCGAGCCCCGCCGCCATGCTGGCCTGCACCAGGAAGAGCGGAAGGTCCCGTCGGGCCAGAAAGGCCAGCACGAAGCCGCCGACCTGGCAGCCCAGACCGAGCAGGTAGGTGCGGTGTCCGGCCAGTCGCAGCAGCAACCCCGGATCGAACGAGTGGTGCACGGTGGTGCGGGCCGCCGCGACCGACTGGAGCAGGTTGGCGACCCCGTAAGCGATGATCATTGCCGCGAGGAAGCACCAACCGGAGGAAACCACAGCGCGAGGATAGAGGCTGGCCGAAATCAGTGCGCAGGTGCTCAACCCAGGCGGGCGAGGACGCCGGTGTGCAGCGGACCGTTCGTGGCGATCGCGCTGATCGGGCCGGAGCCGATGTCCCCGGGGGCGGGCTGGCCCGCCAGGTCAGTGAAGGTGCCGCCCGCCTCGGTCACGATCGGCACCAGCGCGGCGATGTCCCACAGCGACAGCTCCGGCTCCACCATGATGTCCAGCGCGCCCTCGGCCAGCAGCATGTAGCCGTAGAAGTCGCCGTACGCCCGACTGCGCCACGCGTCTCGCATGAGCTGTAGGACCGCCGGCAGCCGGCCGTTCTCCTCCCAGCCGCCGAGCGAGGAGTAGCAGAAGCTGGCATCGGTCAGCTCGGCCACCGCCGACACCCGGATCGGCGCACCGGACGCCCGGTCCGGCCCCGCGTACGCCCCCTCGCCGAGCGCCCCCCACCAGCGCCGCCCCAGGGCCGGTGCGGAGACCAGACCGGTGACCGGTTTGTCCCCCTCGAGTAGGGCGATGAGCGTGGCCCACACCGGTACGCCGCGAATGAAGTTCTTCGTCCCGTCGATCGGGTCGATCACCCACCGCCGCCCGCCTGGGTCGGCGGCGGGCTGCTCGCCGTACTCCTCGCCGAGTAGGCCGTCGTCGGGGCGCTCGGCGGCGAGTAGGGCCCGGATCTCCTGCTCGACCGCGGTGTCGGCGTCGGAGACGGGGGTGAGATCCGGCTTCGTGTCCACCCGAAGGTCCAGGGCGCGAAACCGTGCGGCGGAGACCGCGTCGGCGGCGTCCGCGAGGCGGTGGGCGAGGGTGATGTCGGCGGCGTAACCCTTCATCCCGGGAACAGTAGTGCCGGTCTGGTCAGCTTCCCGCCGACGGGCTACTCGGGTCTCGGGAACTGGGCTTGGTGCGCGGCTCGCTTTCGCCCGTGCGCGAGGCGAGGAGCCGCCGGTACGAGGCCAGCCGGCGCGGGTCGGCCTGGCCGGCGGCGACCCGGGCGCCCAGCCCGCAGCGCGGCTCACCGGCGGCGTGTGGGCAGTTCGTCGGGCAGTCGGCCGCCCCCTCGGCGAGGTCGGGAAAGCCGTGTAGCAGGCTCTCGGCGGAGACGTGGGCGAGCCCGAAGCTGCGAATTCCCGGGGTGTCGATGATCCAGCCCTGGGCGGCGTCGGCGACCGACGGCAGCTGTAGCGCCACCACGCTGGTTGACGTGTGCCGGCCCCGACCGATCGCGCTGACCTGGCCAACTGCCCGGGTGGCTGCGGGGACCAGGCGGTTGACCAGTGTCGACTTGCCTACCCCGGAGTGCCCCACCAGCACCGAGATCCGTCCGGCGAGCCGGCCGCGTAGCGCGTCCAGGGTCGAGTCGGGGCAGATCAGGACGGAGGGCAGCTCCAGTTCGGCGTAGTACCCGAGCACCTCCTCCGGCCCGGCGAGGTCGGCCTTGGTGAGGCAGAGCAGCGGCTCGATGTCGGCGTCGTACGCGGCTACCAGGCAGCGGTCGATGAAGCCGGTCCGGGGCGGCGGATCGGCCAGTGCGCTGACGATCACGAGTTGGTCGGCGTTGGCGACGACGACCCGTTCCAGGCGCCCTTCGGCGGTGGTCGCGTCATCCTCGGCGGTGCGTCGCAGCACTGAGCTGCGGCTGGCTATGCGGACGATCCGGGCCAGCGCCCCGGGCTGACCGGAGGTGTCGCCAACCAGCCCAACCCGGTCGCCCACCACGACGGACTTGCGGCCCAACTCCCGGGCCCGCATCGCGGTCACCGGCGCCTGCTTCGGGTCGGCGTCCTCCAGTACGCAGGTGTAGCGCCCTCGGTCCACGGCGGTGACGAACCCCTCGACCGCGTCCGCGTGGCGTGGCCGCCTCCGGGTACGTGGGCGTGAGGACCTGCCGGGCCGAATCCGGACGTCGTCCTCGTCGTACTCCCGCCGCCTCGTCGCCAGGACAGCTCCCCTCAGCTCTTGCCGGTCACCATCGCTGACCATAGCGCCGGGAATTCCGGCATCGTCTTCGAGGTGCAGGCAACGTCGCTCAGCTCGATGCCGGGCACGGCCAGCCCGGCGATCGCGGCGGCGTGTGCCATCCGATGGTCGTGGTAGGTCTCAAACACTCCGCCGCGAAGCGGCCGGGGTCGGATCGCCAGCCCGTCCTGGGATTCGGTGAGGTCGGCGCCGAGAGCGGTGAACTCGCGGGCGAGCGCCGAGATTCGATCGGTCTCGTGCCCCCGGATGTGGGCGATCCCGGTAAACCGGGAGGGGGAGTCGGCGAGCATCGCCAGCGCGGTCAACGCCGGGGTCAGCTCGCTTACGTCGGAGAGGTCGGCGGTCAGGCCGTGCACGGTGCCGGTGCCCCGTACGGTCAGCCCGGCGGTGGAGAGGGACACCTCGCCCCCCATCGCCTGGAACAACCCGCGAAGCCGCTCGACTGGTTGGACACTGCCGCCCGGCCAGCCGGTAACGGTTACCTCTCCACCGGTGACCAGTGCGGCGGCGAAGAAGGGAACCGCGCCGGAGAGGTCTGGTTCGATTTCCCAGCCACGACCGGTCAGTGGGCCCGGCTCGACCGTCCAGACATTGGGGGTGGTGTCGTCGATGGCGGCACCGGCGGCTCGCAGCATCTGCACGGTCATCCGTAGGTGGGGCGCGGAGGGCACCGGCGGGCCGACGTGTCGAACGACCACCCCTCGGTCGAAGCGGGGAGCCGCCAGGAGTAGCCCGGAGACGAGCTGACTGGAGGCGCTGGCGTCGATCACGACCTCACCGCCGCGAATGCCTCCGCCACCGAGCACGGTCAGCGGCAGGCTCCCGGAGGCCGGCGAGGTGATCCGGACACCGAGGCGGCGCAGGGCGTCCAGGAGCGGCCCCAGCGGACGCTGGCGGGCCTGCGGGTCGCCGTCGAAGGTGATGCGACCGTCCGCGAGGCCGCCAACCGGGGGCAGGAAGCGCATCACCGTGCCGGCGAGGCCGACATCGATGTGCGCCGGCCCGGCCAGCGGGTGCGGCCGGACCAGCCAACGCTCGTCGTCGCTGATCGAGACGTGTGCACCCATCGCCCGTAGCCCGTTGGCCATCAACTCGGTGTCCCGGGCTCGCAGCGGCCGGGCGAGCGTCGATGGGCCGGTAGCCAGGCCGCTGAGCACCAGGGCGCGCGCGGTGAGTGACTTGGAGCCGGGCAGGCGCAGCCTCGTCGAAACCGGGTCCGAGGCGGTCGGCGCGGTCCATGGCCGCAGCGGCCGGGTAGCGGTCAGATGTCCCACGGTTACATTCTGCCGCCTTCACTAACGGTCATTGTCGGCTACCCCCGGTTGTCGGCCCGGTTCGCGGGACGGCGGGCGACCGGTTGGGGCGCTAGCGTGTCCGGTGTGTGCGGGAGATACGCGACGACCCGGTCCGCGGGGGACCTGAGCGCGATGTTCGAGTCGTACGACGAAACGGGTGGTCGGCTCGGCGCGGCCTACAACGTCGCCCCCACCGATCCGGTGCCGTTGGTGCAGACCACCGCGGCGGGCCAGCGGGTGCTCTCGCTGGGGCGCTGGGGCTTCGTCCCGGCTTGGTCGCGCTCCCTGGCCGGCGCTGCTCGCATGATCAATGCTCGGGCTGAGACGGTGGCCACGAGTCGGGCGTATGCCCGTGCCTTCGCCCGCCACCGGTGTCTGCTGCCGGCGGACGGGTGGTACGAGTGGGTCCGTCATCCGGGTGGCAAGCAGGCGTACTACCTGACGCCCCGAGACGGCTCGCCGGTCGTCTTCGCCGGCATTTGGTCGGTGTGGGAGGGCCCGGGCGGTCCGTTGCGCACCTGCAGCATCGTGACCACCCCGGCCCGCGGTGACCTGGCCGACGTGCACGACCGGATGCCGCTGTTGGTGCCCATCGAGCGGTGGGGTGCCTGGCTGGGGTCCACGGACCGGCCGGAGGACCTGCTCGCCCCGCCGTCGCTGGAGTGGCTGGCCGGGCTGGAGATCCGTCCGGTTGGGCCGGCGGTTGGCAATGTCCGTAACGACGGTCCGAGCCTCGTCGAACGGGTCACCGCGTCGGCGCCGCGCCGGCGTGGCAGCGGGCTCGGGGAGGAGACGCTTTTCTGACGTATTCGCGACTTTGGGCCAGGTGATTTGTCGGCTTTAAGGGCAAAACTTTCTTGGTTAATTCAACTTTTTCCCGCTACCCCTTGTATCGACTTCAAAAAGTGCGATACACCAGAGCGCCGGTGGTGGGCGTCGATTCGCATGCGGCGAGTCGCGCCCTAGATTTCCGGTCCCACGGGGGAGGTGGGTGGATGACCAGGGCACGTATGCCCCGTCCACACGAGGTTGCTGCTGCACGACGTGACACGCGCCTGTTGCGGGCCCTGCACGAACGTCAGCGAGACGAAGCATGGCGTACCAGAGGCCTCTGCCAAAGCGTTGACCCGGAAACCTTCTTTCCGGCGCCAAACGAGCCGGCGGACGCCGCCATGGCGCTCTGTCACACCTGCGACGTGCAGGGTGCCTGTCTCGCCTGGGCGCTGGAGGTCGGCGACTGCTATGGCGTCTGGGGTGGCACCACCCCACGCGAGCGCCGGGCCATGCTGGTCGCCTGGCGCGGCGAGGTTGCGCCGGCACTGACCGACGCTGCCCGGCCGCTGGTCCGGGGCCGACGGCTGGCCCCGGTGTCACTCGGGCGTTGAGGTCGGCGCGGCCGCGTGACCGGAGCAGCGGCGCGACGGTCAGAATAGTTGGGTGACGCCGACCGAGGAGATCATCACTGCGCACGGGCCAGCCGGAGTGCAGCTTGACCAGCCAGCCGGTCCGCCGGCCGCTCTGTTGGTGCTCGGTCACGGAGCGGGCGGCGGGGTGGATGCGCCGGACCTGCTAGCGCTCCGAGACGCCGCGCTGGCCGCTGGCCTGGTTGTTGCCCGCGTGACTCAGCCCTACCGGCTCGCGGGCCGGCGTGCGCCCGCGCCCGCGCGGCAGCTCGACGTGGCCTGGACAGTGGTGCTGTCCGTGCTGCGGGCGCGGTGCCCGGAAGTTCCGCTGGTGGTCGGCGGCCGCTCCAGTGGTGCCCGGGTGGCCTGCCGTACCGCCGACGCGGTTGGGGCAGCCGGCGTGGTGGCCCTGGCGTTTCCGCTGCACCCACCGGGCCGACCGGAGCGGTCTCGCGCCGCCGAGCTGCCGGCCAGCGTGCCAACGTTGGTGGTGAACGGTGACCGGGACCCGTTCGGGATGCCGGTGGCCGCGGTGCCGACGGTGCGTGTCATCGCCCGGCCGGGGGAACGGCATGAGCTGCGCAAGGATCCGCTGGGCACGGCGGCGGTCGTCCTCGACTGGCTGCGAGCCGGTGGCTGGACCCGCCCCTGCGGATCGGTCGTCGCGGGGAGCCCACCGTCCGACCGCGCCGATGAGGCGTGACCGCGGTGGGAGACTCTCGTTGCTCTGGATGGTGCCGCCCGCCCCAGCCCGGCGGCGGCGCCGGTCCTCCCGGGCCCTTCCTGGTCCCAGCTCCGGTCCCCGCCGAGGTCGGGCCGGGACCAGGAAAGGGGGCCGATGGCTGGAATTCCCGCCCCGCCGACCTGCGTTACACCCCGCGGATGTCTTTTCCGACGAGGGGGGTGGCCGGTGCCGGTCGAGACGCAGGCCCGGGAGCTGGACGATCAGGACACGCGGCGGCTGCACCGCGTGCTGGCGGGGCCGAGCTGGCCGGCAATGGCGTCGGCGGCCCGGGTCTCGGTCGGGCACCTGGGCGGAAGTGAATCTGTCGGCGATCGGTTACACGTATCCTCGGCGAGAAAACATCCGACCCGAGGGGATGTGCGGTTGACCACCGAGAAGACGGACGAGCGCAGGGCCCGCTTCGAGCGGGACGCGATGCCCTTCGTTGACCAGCTCTACGCTGCTGGGCTACGGATGACCCGCAACCCCGCAGATGCCGAGGACCTGGTCCAGGAGACGTACCTGAAGGCGTACGCGGCCTTTCACCAGTTCGAGCAGGGCACCAACCTGAAGGCCTGGCTGTATCGAATCCTGACCAATACCTACATCAACTCCTACCGGCGACGGCAGCGGCAGCCGATTCAGGCGCCGACCGATGAGATCACCGACTGGCAGCTCGCCGAGGCCGAGTCGCACACCTCCAGCGGGCTGCGCTCCGCTGAGACGGAGGCGCTGGACCGGTTGCCGGACAGCGACATCAAGCAGGCCCTCCAGCAGCTACCCGAGGAGTTCCGGCTGGCTGTCTACCTCACCGATGTCGAGGGCTTCTCCTACAAGGAGGTTGCCGAGATCATGGGTACGCCGATCGGCACAGTGATGTCGCGCCTACACCGCGGCCGTCGTAACTTGCGCAAGCTGCTGGAGCAGTATGCGGCCGAGCGGGGCTTCAGCTCTGCGTCGTCGGCCAAGGGCTCGACCGGCCGGGGGGTGTGACGTGAGTTGTGGAGAGCCGCACGAGACGGACTGCCGTGAGGTGTTGGCGGAGGTCTACCTGTACCTGGACCTGGAGTGCGCCGAGGAGCGGCGAAAGCTGATCCGGCACCACCTCGACGAGTGTGGTCCGTGCCTGCGCGAATACGGCATCGAGCAGGAGGTCCAGGCGCTCGTGGCCCGCTGCTGCGGCAATGAGACCGCTCCTGACCAGCTTCGCGAGCGGCTCCGCAGCAAGCTCGCCGAACTTGTGGTCTTCGGCAGCAGTGAGTCGCGCGAGTTGGCTGACTGACCGGGTGACACCCCGGTGGCCCGGACCGATCTCGGTCCGGGCCACCGTCGTTCCCGCTGGCCGAGCCGGCTGGGCCCGGTCGCGGTGGTGGCTCAGGAGTTGGGGCGCTTGCCGTGGTTGGCCGCGCCCTTCTTGCGGGCCTTCTTCTTCCGGGCCCTCTTGGCCATGGTGACCTCCTCGTTGGTGGGGCGCCACGGCGGCGTGACCGCCGCGGCGGGAAACCGGACGCGTCCGACCCTAGTGCCGTTGCCGCCGGCTGGCGGGCCCGGCCCGCGGCTTCGCCCGGCGCGGGGCAGGCGCCGTTACTTGAGGCGTGCTCGGGCGGGACTGGCTTGTCTTGGCGTGGCCGCCCCGCCCCGACCCGGCTCATGATTGGATACGTCGGCAGGACAGTCGCGAGAGAAAGGGCTGTGGAGATGGCCGAGGAGATCCGCGCCGAGATGGTGGCGAACGTCTGGAAGGTCGTCGCGTCGGCCGGGGACACCGTGTCCGAGGGGGACACGCTGGTGATCCTGGAGTCGATGAAGATGGAGATCCCGGTCGTCAGCGAGTCCGACGGCGTCGTGCAGGAGCTGGCGGTCAACGAGGGAGACGTGGTGCAGGACGGCGACCTGATCGCGGTGATCGGTTGAGCGTCCTGGTCCGCTCCGTCAAGCCGGCTGACCATGCCGCGGTCGCCCGGCTGACGGTCGCCGCCTACGAGGCGGACGGGCAGCTCAAGGGGGAGCACGGGTATGCGGCTGTGCTCGCCGACGTCCAGGATCGGGTGGAGCACGGTGAAGTGCTGGTCGCCGTGGATGCCGGCACCGACGCCGTGCTCGGTTCGGTCCTCTTCGTCCTGCCCGGTACCCGTTACGCCGAGCTCTCCGGGGCCGGTGAGGCGGAGTTCCGGATGCTCGCCGTGGACCCGGCAGTGCAGGGGCGGGGAGTTGGTGCGGCTCTGGTGGAGGCATGCGTGGCACGGGCGACCGAGTTGGGCTGCTCCGCCCTGGTGATCTGCATCCGGGATGGCCTCGCCGCCTCGGCGCAGCGGATCTATCAGCGGCGGGGGTTCACTCGGGCGCCGGAGTTGGACTGGTCGCCGGTGGCCAATGTGCTCCTGCGCGGACTGCGGCTTTCGCTTCCCACCTGAGCCGGCGGTCGGTCAGCGGGGGTCGTCGGTCGGGGTGGGCCGATGGCGGCGATGAGCTCGTCGGCCACCTTCAGGGCGACCTCCCTGCGTTCCTGGTCGGTCAGGCCGGGTGCTCGTACCCCGAACCAACTGCTGTGTACGGAGAAGAGCGCGAGGGCGGCCCGGAGCTGGGCCTCGGGGGAGTCGTCGTCGCCGCAGAGCAGGTTGGCCAGTTGGAACATCCGCTCCCGCATCCGCTGCCCGGCGGCGAGACTCCGTAACGCCGTCTGGTTCTGTTCGAAGAAGCGCATCACCGACGGGTATTGCCCGGCGCACATGGTGTCCGCGTACCGACCGATGATGGCCCGTCGGGTGGTCAGTGTGGCGGGTTGGGCCTCGGCCCAGGCGACGAGGTCATCCAGTCGATCGAGGCGGTCCTCGACGAAGCTGTTGACGATTTCGTCCTTGCTCTTGAAGTGGTAGTAGAGCGCCGCCTTCGTCACGTCGAGCCGTTCGGCGATCTCTCGGAGTGAGGTCTTCTCGTAGCCCTGCTCGGTGAAGAGCTCCAGGGCGACGGTCTTGATCCGTTCCCGTGTGTTGCTGGTGCTCTCCCGCACTCTCATCACCTGACCCGCTTGACTGTCATTGGCCCCCCAACTTACCGTACGGCTAGTAAGCTGGCTAGCCGGTCGGCAAGTAAGCTCATCACCCCCGAGGGGAACGACGGATGACCCAGGCAACCCAGGCAGCTCCGGCACCGACGCGACCGAATATCCGGATCGTGCTCTTCAGCCTGATGATCGCCATGATGCTGGCGATGTTGGACAACATGATCGTCAGCACCGCCCTGCCGAGGATCGTGGGTGAGTTCGGCGGGCTGGACCACTTCACCTGGGTTGTTACCGCCTATGTTCTCGGGACCACCGTCTCCACTCCGATCTGGGGCAAGCTCGGTGACCTCTTCGGCCGGAAGCCGATCTTCCTGACCTCGGTGGTGATCTTCCTGGTCGGGTCCGCGCTCTGCGGCATGGCGGGCTCCGACCTGCTCGGCGGGCCGGAGGACGGGATGGTGGAGCTGATCGCCTTCCGCGCGGTGCAGGGCCTCGGTGCGGGCGGCCTGATGGTCGGGGTGTTGGCGATCATCGGCGACCTGGTGCCGCCCCGCGAGCGGGGCCGCTACCAAGGGATGATTGCCGGGATCATGGCAGTCGCCCTGGTGGCTGGCCCGCTGGTCGGCGGCTTCATCACCGACCATCTCTCCTGGCGCTGGGCCTTCTATGTCAACCTGCCCCTCGGTGGGGTCGCGCTGGTACTACTCGTCGCGACCCTGCGCCTGCCCCGGCATCGCACCGAGCAACGGATCGACTGGCTCGGTGCCGCACTGCTCGCGGTCGGCATCACCGCGATCGTGCTGATCACCACGTGGGGCGGCAACGAGTACGCCTGGCGTTCTCCGCAGATCGTTGGTCTGATCGTCCTCGCTGTGGCTTCGCTCGCCGTCTTCGCGGTCGTCGAGCGGCGGGCGGCTGAGCCGGTCCTGCCGCTTTCACTCTTCGCCAACCGCAACTTCGCGCTGATCTCGGTGATCGGCTTCCTGCTCGGCTTCGCGATGTACGGGGCGATGAGCTTCCTGCCGCTCTACCAGCAGACCGTGCAGGGCGCCTCAGCCACCGAATCTGGGCTGCTCCTGCTGCCGTTGATGTTCGGCATGCTGGTGGTCTCGTTGGTGGTGGGGCGGACGATCACCAGGACCGGCCGGTACCGGGTCTTCCCGATCATCGGCGGTGTGGTGATGAGTGCTGGCATGGTCCTGCTCACGCGGCTCGACGCGCAGACCGAAGTGGCGGAGTCCTCGCTCTACCTACTCGTGCTCGGCGTCGGCATGGGCTTCCTCATGCAGACGACGATGCTGATCGCGCAGAACAGCGTTGATCAGCGTGATCTGGGCGCGGCCAGCGGCGCGGCGACCTTCTTCCGCTCGATCGGCGGTTCGTTCGGGATCTCGCTCTTCGGGGCCGTCTTCGCCAGCCGGCTGGCCAGCTCCCCCGGCGGCGGGATGTTCGGCGGCGGTGAGGCCGGGGCGGCGATGGACCTCGCGAAGCTTCGGGAGCTGCCGGAGGCGGTCCGGGAGTTGGTTCTCGGCGGCCTCGCCGACGCGATCTCGCACGTGTTCCTGTGGGCCGTGCTGTTCACCCTCGTGGTGCCGGTGCTCGCCTGGCTCATCAGGGAGATTCCGCTGCGTACCGAGAACGTCCCGGTGCCGGCCGGCGAGGCGGAGCGCTGACGCCCGGACGCCCACCGCTGACCCCGAGTCGGGCTCGACGAGATCAGTGGCGGCGGAAGAATCTCGTGCTGCGCCGCCAGAGGCGGCGCAGCGGTCCGGGCGGCACTGGAGCCGGCGGCCGGCCACCGGTCACCGTCCGGGCCAGCGCTCGGGATTCTGGGTCCAGGTCCGGGGTGGCCAGTGCCAGGTGCGCCAGGGACCGGGCGATCGGGACCGGACGGGTTCGTGCCACCTCGACCGCATCGGCGAGTCGTTCGGCGACCACCACGGCGACCTCGGGGCGGACCGCCGGGTCGACCCAGGCGACGGTGACCAGGGCGAAGAGCGCGGCCTCGGTGGCCCAGTCCTCGACGCCCCAGGTCAGGTCCAGCAGCACGGACCGGCGGGTGGAGGTCGGCCACGGCTCGTCGGTGCGATGGTGCAGCAGCCCGAGGCAGGCCCACACCTGAACGCTGCGGACCCAGAGGGACGGGTCCTGCTCGTCGAGGACCCGGCCCAGCGCGGTCGGTGGGGTCGCCGGCGGATGGGCCAGCAGACCGAGTAGGTCGGTCAGGTCCAGGGTGGCCAGGGCCACGGCGGCGTCGTACGCCGCCGGCGGATGGGGCCACGCCGGATGCACGAACTGTCGGAGGTGGTCCGCCGCCAGTGGCGAAGGGGCTTCGACGGCGGGTGTGCCGTCGTGTCGCCACAGGCGCCAGTCCACCGGGCGTCGGGGTTCCCGCGGGTCCGGGCCCGGCCCCTGCGCCAACTGGGCGCGCAGCCCGGGCGCGGCCCGGGTGAGGGTGTGCAGGGCACTCGGCGGCACCGGCGACTCGAACCGGATGGTGGCTCCCAGCTGACCGCCGGCATGGCTGGCCCGGAGTGCGTCGACAGCGGGGCCGGTGGCCGGAGTGATCTGCCCAAGCCAGGGTTGGCCGGCGCAGGACTCGGCGAGGTCGGTGTGTTCGTGGGAGTCCTCCGGGTGCTCCCGGAGGAAATCCGCCAGTGCGACCAGGTGGGCGACATCGCCGTCGCGCTGAAAGCGCAGCCGCTGGGCGGTGTGTACGGCGCAGTCAAACGTCGGGTCCCGGGCGAGCGCCCGGTTGATCCAGTCGAGCGCCTCGTCCAACTGTCCATGGTCGGCGAGGGTGCCGGCGATGTCGGCATAGACGGCCAGGTCGTCCGGGTCGTGCGCAACGGCACGTTCCAGCGCCGCGAGGGCGTCTCGGATTCGTCCCGCGCTTCGATAGGCGTACCCGAGCCACACCTCGCCGATCTTGGATGGCTCGGCGCGCAACCCCTGAGACGCCCACCGAACGGCGAGCGATACCTCGCCGAGCCGCCGGGCCAGTGCGGAGGCGGCCCCGAACAGCAGCGCGTGTCCGTGATGCGCCGTCACCGCGTTGCGGGCCAGCGTGAGGTACGGAGTGAGGGCGGCTCGGCTGGCTCGGGGAACCGGATCGGCGGTCGCGGCGCAGATCTGCATGAGAATCTGGGCGATGCGCTCCGGCCCGAGGCGTTCGGCCAGCTCGGGTGCGGTCACCCAGGGCACCTCCGCCCACGGCTCGGCCGGCGCGTAGCCGGTTGCCGCAGCGAGCAGGTCCAACCCTTCGGCGGGCCGGCCGGCAGCGGCGAGTAGGTGGGCCCGGGCGACCACGGTTCCGACGAAGACGTTCTGGTGCAGGGGAAAGAGGTCGAGCCCGTCGCCGTCAACGGCGGCGAGCCGGGAGAGTAGCTCGTGGGCCTCGGGAAGGGTCGGCGCCTGCGCCAGCGCCCCCGCGATGTGGGCGGCGGCGTGCGCCAGATCGCCCGCGGTGAGGGCTAGTCGGGCCAGGGTGAGTTCCTCCGCCGCCGGCAGGTCTCGCTCGTCCGGGGACACGTTCTTCTCCCGCCGTGGTGGTATGCGCTCCGGTCGGCCAGCGTAGTGATAGTGAGGATTTTTAGCGATGGTTGAGCGCTGCTGTTCGTTGTGTTGCGCTTGGGCGCTTAAAAGTGCAAGACTGAACACAAACGCGCGGGAATCGCGCACCAGGAGGAGTTTCTGTGACGCGTCCAGGGGCCGGCATGGCCGCCGACATTGACGAGCAGCCGGCGGCATACGCCCGCCTGCTCTCCGCCGAGCATGCCGGGCCGATCGCTCGGGTCGCCGCCGCCATCGCCGAGCACCGACCGCGGCACGTGGTGTTCACCGCCCGTGGCACCTCAGACCACGCCGCGCTCTACGGCACCTACCTGACCGAGATCCGGTTGGGTCTGCCCGCCGGGCTCGCCTCGCCCAGCTCCGTCACCGCGTACGGCGCCCGCCCGGACCTCTCCGCCGCGCTCGTGGTCGGGGTGAGCCAGAGCGGCGGCTCCCCGGACCTCACCGAGGTGCTGCGGGCCGCCCGGAACTCCGGCGCGCTCACCCTCGCGGTCACCAACGCGCCGGACTCGCCGCTCGCCGAGGCGGCGGAGCTGAGCGTGGACATCGCCGCCGGGCACGAACGGGCAGTGGCCGCCACCAAGACATACACGGCTGAGCTGCTCGCCCTGCTCATGTTGGTGGAGGGCATCCGGGCTGGCGACGGCGTGCTGCCGGCCGCTGAGCGCAGCGCCCTCGACACGCTGCCCGAACTCGCCGCGCGTACCCTCGCCGACCCGACGCCCGCCCAGCTCGCCCCCCGGTACCGGTTCGCCGCGCAGCTGGTCACCACCGGCCGGGGGTACGCGTACCCGACCGCGCGGGAGGCCGCGCTGAAGCTGATGGAGACCTCATACCTACCGGCGCTCGCCTTCTCCGGCGCCGATCTGTTGCACGGTCCGCTCGCCATGACCGATCCGGACGTGCCAGTGCTCGCGGTGGTCGGCTCCGGCCCCGGCGGCCAGGCGATGGGGGAGGTGCTGCCACGGCTCGGCGAGCGCCGCGCCGATGTGGTGGTGGTCGGCTCGGCGGAGGTGCCCAGCACGACGCGGATCGCCGTTCCCGAGGTTGACGAGCGGTACGCGCCGCTGCTGGACATCCTGCCGCTGCAGCGCCTGGCCCTGGCGCTCGCGCTGGCCCGAGGCGAGGACCCGGACGCGCCCCGGGGCCTGAAGAAGGTCACCGCGACGATGTGAGCCCCGGCGTGGCAGGCTGGGCGGCGTGTCCACGCTGCGCGACCTCGCCGACGAGCACACCCAGCTACGTCCCGCTGACATCGATCATCTGCACCGGATCGCGGGCGACTGGCAGTTGCTCTCTGACATGTCCTTTGCCGACCTGCTGCTCTGGGTGCCGGTGGGCGAGGACGGGACGTTCCTCTGCGTGGCCCAGGTTCGCCCGACCACCGCGCCCACCGCGTACCAGCATGACCAGGTAGGCCGCATCACCGGTGGGCCAGAGGTGGACCACCTGGAGGTCGCCTACCGGCGCGGCCGGATCTGGCGGGAGGGCGATCCGGTCTGGTACGGGGACGTGCCCGCGCGGCACGAGGCGATCCCGGTGCGGCTGCGGGCGGCCGACGGTGAGCAGGCCGAGGTGATCGCCGTGGTCGGCCGGGACACCAACCTGTCGACCGCCCGGACCCCCAGCCAACTGGAGCTGAACTATCTGACCACGGCGGACGACCTGGCGCAGATGCTCGCCGACGGCACCTTCCCGCCGCCCCGGCACCCGGGGGAGACCACCTCGGCTCCCCGGGTCGGCGATGGGCTGGTCCGGCTGGACGCGGGGGGCAGGGTGACGTATTCGAGCCCGAACGCGCAGTCGGCGTACCGGCGGGTTGGCTACGCCTCGGACCTGGTGGGGGAGGACCTCGCGGCGCTGCACCGGCGCCTCGCCGACGACCCGCTGGAGGGGACCGACGCGGCCAACGCGGCGCTCGCCGCGCTTCGGGGCGAGGCACCGCCCCGCCGGGAGATCAACGCGCGCGGGGCGACCATGCTGACCCGGGCGCTACCGCTGATCCCCGCCGGAGTGCCGATCGGCGCGCTGGTACTGGTCCGCGACGTCACCGAGGTCCGACGCCGGGACCGAGCGTTGATGACCAAAGACGCCACCATTCGGGAGATCCATCACCGGGTGAAGAACAACCTCCAGACGGTCGCCGCCCTGTTGCGGCTGCAGGCCCGCCGGGTAGCCATGCCGGAGGCGCGGATCGCGCTGGAGGAGTCGGTCCGCCGGGTCGCCTCGATCGCGCTGGTACACGAGACCCTCTCCATGTCCAACGATGAGGTGGTCGAGTTCGACGGGATCGTGGACCGGGTGGCGAGCGCGGCGACCGAGGTGGCGGCGACCGAGTCGACCGTCCGGATGCGCCGTCAGGGCAGCTTCGGCGTGCTCCCCGCCGAACTCGCCACGTCGCTGGTGATGGTCCTCAACGAGCTCCTGCTGAACGCCGTCGAGCACGGGTTCCCCGCCGATGACGAGGCCGGTGAGCAGCCGGGAGCCGCCGGCTTCTCCCCCGAGGTGGTGGTCTCGGCGCATCGCTTTCGCAAGATCCTGCATGTGTCGGTGGCCGACAACGGTGGTGGACTGCCGCCGGGCTTCGACGCCGAGCGTGGCGGCAGCCTCGGCCTGCAGATCGTCCGTGCGCTGGTCACCGGGGAGCTGCGCGGCACGATCGAGCTGCGGACGAGTGCCAGCGGCGGCACCGAGGCGCTGCTCGTCCTGCCCCTCAACCGACTGTGACCACCACGGGCGTGCGGCGTCGGCCAACGGCGCGCCTCGGGCGATGCGGCGCTGGCTAGCGGCGTACCAGGGCGACGGTCAGCCCAGGGGGGTGCCAGACCTGCTCGACCACTCGTCCGTCGCGCAGCGCCGTCCCCTTCGCGCCGGGTACGGCGGCCAGCGGGTCGTCGTGCCGACCGGCCAGCACCAGCCAGACCCGATCCGCGTCGGCCAGGCACCGGGCCGGGCGGGTGCACTCGGCGGCCCACAGGTCACCCCGGCGGGCCGGGCTGGCGGTGAGCAGCACGTCCTGGGGGCGGTGGTCGCCCAGGTGATAGGCCAGGCCCAGGTCGAGGAAGAGCCAGCCCTCCCGGGGCGAGTAGACGACCGCGTCGGTGGGGCGCTGGCCATCCGCCACGATCTGGGCCGCCCCGGCGTAGTCGACCAGAGCCGAGCGGGGCCACTCGTGGGTACGCCGCAGCGCCGCCTGGGCCGGCAGGCCGAGCGCCCCGGCCAGGGCCACGACGGTCAGCGCCGGTAGCAGCGGCACCCCGGCCAGGGCGACACCGGCCAGCAGACAGCCGAACGGCACCACGAAGACCAGGTATCGGGGTACCCAGAGGGGGGCAACCGCGCCGACGGCGAAGACCAGCAGCACCGGCAGGAGCACGGCCAACCCGGGCAGCAGCGCCGACCGCCCCAGCACTGCGGCGCCGAGTGCGGCGAGCCCGACCAGCAGGCCCCCGACCACCCCGCTCTGCGTCACCGACCCGGCCAGCGCGGCGAGATCGCCGGGGCGGGCGGGGTCCACCCAGTCGAGCTGGCGGGCGTGCTGGCCGTGGGCGACCCAGAGCAGCGGACCGACCAGCAGCACCACCGGCACGAGCGCGAGCAGCCCGGCTCCAACGATGCGTCGGTCGGGGTACCGCCGCCGGGCGGCGAGCACCACCACCGCGTGGGCCGGGAGCAGGGTGAGGGCGACCAGGTGGGTCAGGCCCAGCGTGGCCAGCGCGGCGGCGTAGCCGGCCCAGCGGATTCGAGGTCCGGCCCGCCGGCCCGCCGGCACCGGAGCTACGGCAACGACCAGCAACAGCGTCGCCAGGACGGCGAGGGCGGTAGCCAGCGCGTACGGGCGGGCCTCCTGTCCATACCGGGAGGTGCTGGGCAGCACCGCGAAGAGGAGGCCGGCGAGCAGCCCGGCCGACCGACCGTACAGCCGGGCGCCGAGGAGCGCGGTCAGGGCCGCGGCGGTGGTCATGGCGAGCACGGCCGGCAGCCGCAGGGCAGCCACCGAATCGCCCGCTCCGGCCACCCAGAGGTGCATCAGCAGGTAGTACGGCCCGGTTGCCGCGTCGATCGTGCCGGCGAGCCGGACCAGGTCGCCGAGCGGGCGGGTGGCGGCGCTCCACGTCGCCAACTCGTCTCGCCAGAGCTGCGCCCCGGCCACGTCGGTGAGGGTGACCGCGAGCGTCAGCAGCGCCGGCGGCAGCCACACCGGCAGCTGCGGCACGGTTCGCGCGCCCATGTCGCTGAGCCTCGCACAGCCCCGGGGCCCCGGGGGCCGGACCGGAACACCGCCGACCGTGATGTGGGATGCCGCACCCGAACCTTGGCTGCTTCGGTGACGCCGTGGCAGCATAACGTCATGGCTGCCGCCGTTGTTCGCTACTTCGTGGCCCGTCGCCACGTCGATTTTGGCCGCGTGCGCAGCGCGATCTGTCCGGCCCACTGACGACGCCCGACCCAGCTGTCTCGGGCGCTCTGCGCCGGCTGCTCAGCCCCAGCCCAGCCCGTCGTGCCGGGGCCGGCCACCGCGCTCGGCGCAGCGGCCACGAGGCATCGCAGACAATGGAGGACGCCACGATGGCGCTGCGCGACCCGGCCCGGCTCGAGGACCCGACGTTCCAGTCGGTCCGGGCTCCCCGCCGCCCCCGCGGGGAGGGCCAGTGGGCACTCGGTCACCACGAGCCGCTCAACGCCAACGAGCGGATCAAGAAGGACGACGACCCACTCAACGTCCGGGCCCGGATCGAGAACATCTACGCCCACCAG
The DNA here is from genome assembly GCF_000484695.1 of Salinispora cortesiana. GTDB lineage: Bacteria > Actinomycetota > Actinomycetes > Mycobacteriales > Micromonosporaceae > Micromonospora > Micromonospora cortesiana. The sequence goes on from NZ_AXVR01000001.1 coordinate 304,349, forward strand.
GGCTTCGCCTCGATCGACCCACAGGACCTGCGGGGTCGGTTCCGCTGGTGGGGGCTGTACACGCAACGCAAGGCCGGCATCGACGGTGGGCGTACCGCCGTGCTGGAGCCGCACGAGCTTGAGGACGAGTTCTTCATGCTCCGGGTGCGGATCGACGGCGGGCAGCTCTCCGTTGCCCAGCTCCGGGTGGTGGCCGAGATCTCCCATGAGTTCGCCCGGGACACCGCCGACCTCACCGACCGGCAGAACATCCAGTACCACTGGATCCGGGTCGAGGATATGCCGGAGATCTGGCGTCGACTGGAGTCGGTCGGCCTGCAGACCACCGAGGCCTGCGGGGACTGCCCCCGGATCGTGCTCGGTAGCCCGGTCGCTGGGGTGGCCCGCGACGAAGTGATCGATCCGACGCCGGCGATCGACGAGATCGTCCGTCGCTACGTCGGCGACAAGCAGTACGCCAACCTGCCCCGCAAGTTCAAGTCCTCGATCTCCTGGCTGGTGGACACGCCGTACGAGACGAACGACATCGCCTTCCTCGGGGCGGTGCACCCCGACCACGGCCCCGGCTTCGACCTCTGGGTTGGCGGCGGCCTCTCCACGAACCCGATGCTCGCCCAGCGGCTGGGTGTGTGGGTGCCGCTGGACGAGGTGCCGGACGTCTGGGCGGGGGTGGTGGGCATCTTCCGCGACTACGGCTACCGACGGCTGCGTCACCGCGCTCGACTGAAATTCCTGGTCGCCGACTGGGGGGTGGCGAAGTTCCGGGCGGTGCTGGAGCAGGAGTACCTGGGCCGTGCGCTGCGGGACGGACCATCGCCCGAGCTGCCGGCGCAGCAGATCGACCACATCGGGGTGCACGAGCAGCGCGACGGGCGCAACTACGTCGGGGCCGCCGCGACGGTCGGTCGGGTCTCGGGTAGCCAGCTCACCCGGCTCGCCGACGTGGCCGAGGCGCACGGCAGCGACCGCGTTCGGCTGACTCCGTACCAGAATCTGCTGGTGCTGGACGTGCCGCCGGACCGGACAGAGTCCCTGGTCGCGGCGCTGGGTGAGATCGGCCTGGCGGCCCGGCCATCGGCCTGGCGGCGTGGCGCCATGGCCTGCACCGGCCTCGAGTTCTGCAAGCTGGCCATCGTCGAGACCAAGGCACGGGGCGCGGAGTTGGTGGCCCGGCTGGAGGAGCGGCTGCGGGACTTCGACGCCGACATCACCATCTACCTCAACGGCTGCCCGAACGCATGTGCCCGTACCCAGGTTGCCGACATCGGTCTCCGAGGCCAGCTGATGCTCGGCGAGGACGGCCGCCAGGTGGAGGGCTTCCAGGTGCATCTCGGCGGTGGTCTGGGCATGGCGCAGGGCCGGGCCGCGGGGTTCGGTCGCAAGCCGCGGGGCCTGAAGGTCACGGCGGCGGAGCTTCCGGAGTACGTCGAGCAGCTGGCCCGGCGCTACCTCGCTGGTCGCGCCGACGGCGAGACGTTCGCCAGCTGGGTGGTCCGGGCCGACGAGGGAGAGCTGCGATGAGTGACACCCGTTCCACCCCGCTGTACTGCCCGTACTGCGGTGAGGAGGAGCTGTGGCCCAGCGAGGCCGGGCACGGCGGTTGGGAGTGCCACGCCTGCGCCCGGGTCTTCACCGTACGGCTGCATGGGCTGTTGGCGAAGGCGGTGCTGCGGTGAGCGGTCTGGTCTGGGCGGCTGGTCTCGGCTTGGTCGGGGCCGGCGAACCGGCCGCTGCGCAAGCGCACCGGCAGGAGTTGCGGATGCTGGCAGAGGCGGCCGGCCGGGAGTTGGCGGGCGCACCGGCGCTGGCGGTGGCGCGGTGGGCGGTCGAGACGTTCGGGGATCGGTTCTGCGTCACCAGTTCGATGGCCGACGCGGTGCTCGTCCACCTGTTCTCTCGGGTCGCGCCCGGCGTTGACGTGGTCTTCCTGGACACCGGGCTGCACTTCCCGGAGACGCTCAAGGTCCGGGATCAGGTCGCCCGCACCATGCCGGTGAACGTCCGCTCGATCCGACCCCGGCTGACCGTCGGCCAGCAGGACGGCGAGTACGGGCCGCGGCTGTTCCACCGCTCCCCGGATGACTGCTGCCAGCTGCGCAAGGTGGAGTCGCTGGAGCGGGCCCTGGCTGGGTACGACGCGTGGGCCGCGGGGCTGCGCCGGGACGAGTCGCCGTCCCGGGCGCACACCCCGGTGGTGACCTTCGACGAGCGTCGGGGCAAGGTGAAGGTCAACCCGATCGCGGCGTGGACGCAGGTCGATGTGGAGACGTACATCTCCCGCTGGGATGTGCCGGTCAACGAGCTGTTCGGCCGGGCCTACAGCTCGGTCGGCTGCTGGCCCTGTACCCGGCGGACGAAGGCGGGGGAGGATCCGCGGGCCGGCCGGTGGGCGATGTTCGAGAAGGCCGAGTGCGGCCTGCACGGCTGAGCGAGACCGGGGGCCACGGGGACCCGGTGCTCCTGGTCGCACATGGCAGTCGGGACCCGCGGGCCGCCACGGCGACGCGGGCGCTGGCTGCGGCGGTGTCCGCCGCTCGGCCTGGCCGGCGGGTGGTGCCGAGCTGGCTGGACCACACCCGCCCCGGTCCAACGGAGGCGTTGCGGGAGTTGGCTGGCGCTGGTTTCTCCCGGGTGGTGCTGGTGCCGTTGCTGCTGACCGCCGCGTATCACCGGCGGGTGGACATCCCGGCGGCCGTTGCGGCGGTCCGCCAGACGGTTCCCGAGCTGGCGGTACGGGTGACCGAGGTGCTCGGTCCCGCCGTCCGGGGGGTCGATCCGGCGTTGCTGGCCGGGCTGCGCCGCCGTCTGGCCGAGGCAGAGCCCGGGGGCTACGACGGGCTGGTGCTGGCCGCTGCGGGCACTCGGGACCCGGTCGCGCGTGCCTCGGTGGGGCGGGTGGCGGCGTCGCTGCGGGCGACCCTGGCCGTTCCGACCCGGGTCTCCTACGCCTCGGCTGCCCCGCCCGCCGCTGGCGTGGCGGTGACCCGCCTGCGAGTACGGGGTGCCCGGCGGGTGGCTGTGGCCGCGTACTTCCTGGCGCCCGGGCTGTTCCACGATGCGGTGACCCTCTCGGCCCGGCAGGCCGGTGCGGTGGCGGTGGCGGCCCCGCTCTCGGACGCTCCCGAGCTGGTTGACCTGGTCCTGCGCCGGGTTGACGCGGTATTCGGTTAGACCCCGTTGCGATGTCGTCCCGGTGGTAGCGGGTCGCGGTTGACATCGGCCGGGCAGCGGAACGCCCCGGCGGTCGGGCCGACCCGGGGCGTTCCGCTTTCGGCTGGTGGTCAGGCGGTGTGAGCGCGTAGCACCCGGAGGCCACCGCGACGCTTGACGGCGCGCCGCTCCTCCTCGCTCATCCCGCCCCAGACGCCTGCGTCCTGGCCGGACTCGAGGGCCCACTGCAGGCACTGGTCCGTCACCGGGCAGCGCCGGCAGACGGCTTTGGCCTGCTCCACCTGCAGGAGGGCCGGACCGGACGTCCCGATCGGGAAGAACAGCTCGGGGTCCTCGTCGCGGCAGACAGCATGGTGACGCCAGTCCATGGCGGCAACACTCCTCATTCTGGATGGGTGGCAGATGGCTTGCTATATGCATCCGCAGCGCCGGCCGTAACGGTTCGCGCCCGGCTTGCTGGCAGTGCGTGAGCAGGCTGTTGGCTCCGTAGACGTGCTGGAACCGCTCATTCTGCTGAGCGCATCCAGGCGATGTCCCGGAAACTCAAGTCGCTTGTGAATACTTTCACGAACGCTCGCGATGTCAAGGGTGACGCTCGGAAAACTCCGCGCGGTGAGCAAGCCCACAACCTGTTTGTCCTGATTTGCCCGAGGCTCCGGATACTCGGAGTACCACAGTCGGGGATCAATATAGTGCGGCGCCGCTGATTTCGCTGACATTTCCGTCACTCACCCCAACGTGGCGCCAATCGTCATCGGACGGGCCGGCTCAACCGAGGGGAGTACCCGAGGGCTAGCAGATTACTCGCACCGCCGCGGGCACGGCGGTGAATTCGACTTTTTCGCGCTCGCCCAAGTACTCACCGTCGAGCTGGAACGCCTGTGGGTGACGGGCGATCAAGGTGAACTCGGTTAGATCATGGAGTCGGAGTACCTGTTTGCCGCGCGGCCCCGGCGCGCGACCGAAGAATTGAGTGATCGTCCGTGTTGTGCTGGTCACCCGGAGCTGCCGTAGTGCGAACGCGTCCAGGCCGAGGTCGAACGATGCCTCCGGATTCGGGTTCACCTCCTGGTCGCCGAGGTACGTCCAGGGTGCGGTGTTCTGGACGATCACTGTGGCGAGTTGCTCCTCGGTGGGCTGGTCCGGCCGCTCGAGGGCGATCGCGGGGTGCCGGCGGTCCGAGGCGAGGAAGTACTGGGCGAGGGTTGATCGGAAGTACAGGCCGGCGGTGGAGATCTGCCCGCGCCGGCGGGACCGTTCCACCCGGTGGATCACCGCGGCGTCGATACCGAAGCCGGCACAGAAGGTGAAGTAGCGCTCGTCCGCCCGACCCAGGCCGATGGTACGGTGCCGGTTCAGCCGTAGCCCTTCCAAGATCATGCTGGTGCTGTCCGGCCACTCCCGGGGTAGGCCGAGAGCGCGGGCGAAGACGTTCGTCGAACCGCCCGGCACGGGTGCCAGGGCGGGCAACTGCTCGGCCGGCGCTCTTCCGGTCGGCCCCGTTGTTGGCAGCGCGGACATCAGGCCGTTGACGACCTCGTTGACCGTGCCGTCGCCACCGAGCGTGACGACCAGGTCGACGCCCTCCTCGGCCGCCTGGTGGGCCAAGGTGGTGGCGTGCCCCCGGCGTCGGGTGTAGCGCACCGACAGGTCGACTTCACTGCGCAGCGCCCGGACCAGGACATCCCGGCTGCGCTCGCTGGTGGTGGTGGCCTTGGGGTTGACCACCAGGATGGCCCGCATGGGCGGCACTGTACCGCGTGGCGACACCGGTATCGTGGTCGCGTGACGATCGCCTCCAACCAGATACCCGGCCCGCTCCGGTGGGCCGTCCTGACGCTGCGCGGTGAGGCGGTCGCCGTCGGTCTGATCGCTGGCTGGCTGCTCTGGGCCAACCTCGTGGCGCCCACCGTCGACCTGACGTCGGCGCTGCTGTTGCCGGTGTTCGCCGCGGGTGCGGCGGCCGTGCTCTGGGCGCTGGGCGGGGCGCTCGCGCGGTGTCGGGCGGGTGCCCGGGCCCCGTCGATCGTGCTTCAGCTGATGCTGTTGCCGATCGGATGGTTCATGATCCAGGGCGGGGTCGGTTGGCTGGGCGGGCCGCTGATGGCACTCGGCCTCGGCGTCACCGCCCTGCTGCTCAGCACCCCGACGACCCGTGCCCTCGGCTTCGAGTGAGGGCGTTGGCCGCAATCGGTCCTAGCCGGTGGGGTGCGACCGGTTCGACCTAGCCGGCGACGCGGCGGGTCAGCAGGGAGATCGTCGCGCGGTCGTTGTTAGCGGTAGCGGCGGCCGAGGTGGTCAGTGCGGTGAGTACCTTCCAGGCAAAGGAGGACTCGGCCGGCAGTCGCGCACCGCGGGAGGTTGGCACCGTGACCTCGACGGCGAGCGCATCGTCGGTTACGAAGAACCGGCACTCCAGCTCGGCGTGCTGGGTGGCGATCGAAAGCAGCATGGCGCACGCCTCGTCAACCGCGATGCGGAGATCCTCGATCTCGTCGAGGGCGAACTGCAGCCGGGCCGCGAGCCCGGCCGTGGCCGTGCGGAGCACGCTCAGATAGCCGCCGTCTGCGGGCACGGTCAGGTGCACCATGTCGTCGCTGGCGGGTTGGCTGGTCGTCGGAGTCACGCGTCATCTCCCCGGGGCGCCCCCGCTACCCGGATCGGGGGTGGCGGCCCGTCAGGGAACTCTACCCGGTACCACCGACCCGGCTACCACGACGACGGCCGGCGCCTCCGCGGACGCGCCGGCCGTCGTCGTTGGCGTTTCGCCTACGCCTTCTTGGTCTCCCAGAAGATCTTCGAGATCTCGTCGATCTTCTGCAGCAACTCGTCGGCCTTCGCCGGGTCGGTCGCGCCCTTGGCGCCGGCCGCGCCGGCCAGCTTGGTGGCCTCGTTGAAGAGCTGGTGCAGGTGCGGGTACTTCTCGAAGTGGGCCGGCTTGAAGTAGTCGGTCCACAGCACCCACAGGTGGTGCTTCACCAGCTCGGCCCGCTGCTCCTTGATCAGGATTGCCCGGGTGCGGAACTCCGGGTCGGTGTTGGCCTGGTACTTCTCACAGATCATTTTTACCGACTCGGCCTCGATCCGGGCCTGTGCCGGGTCGTAGACACCGCAGGGCAGGTCGCAGTGGGCGCTGGCGGTCACTCGGGGGGTGAGGATGCGTGGAAGTCGCATCAGGAGCCTCCTGGGAAGTTTGCGATGATCGTGCACGACATTACTTGGACGCCGTACCTGGTGGAGGTGAACGGCATGCCCCCGCCCCCGCCGTGCCCGGCGCCGGCCACCCGGTGGTCGTTCTCCGCCGTCCTGGTGACGGGTCCCTCCATGGCACCAACCCTGCGGCACGGTGACGCGGTCCTGGTGCGCCGTGGGGACCGCGGTATCCGGGCTGGTGACGTGGTAGTCGCGGTCTTTCGGAGTCGTCCCGACCTGCTGGTGGTCAAGCGGGCGGTCGGTCCGACCGCGGAGGGCTGGTGGCTCGCGGGCGACAACCCGTTGATCACTGACGATTCGCGGGCGTACGGTGGGGCGGACATCTGGGGGCGGGTGGTGGCACGCTACTGGCCGCGGCCTCGGCTGCTGCATCGCCGTGGAGTATGACCCTACTCACATCCGGGCGGCGGGCGTCACACTATGCTCGGCAGGTGTCCCGGGTGACCCCCACACCTCGCGCCGCCGGTCAGCGCCCACCTCGCGCCCGGACCGGCTGGTCCAGCTGTATCGACAGATCCTGGAGTCACCAATGTCATCGTCCACCGTGGACCCTGCGGATCCGGTCTTCCGACTGCATCGGGGCGGCAAGCTGGCTGTCGCCTCGACCGTCCCGCTGACCAGCCGGGAGGACCTCTCGCTGGCGTACACCCCAGGGGTAGCCCAGGTCTGTGCGGCCATCGCCGCCGACACCCGGCTCGCCGATGACTACACCTGGGCCGGGCACACGGTCGCGGTCGTCACCGACGGCTCCGCCGTGCTGGGGCTTGGCAACATCGGCCCACACGCCGCGTTGCCGGTCATGGAGGGCAAGGCCGTGCTCTTCAAGCAGCTCGGCGGGGTGGACGCGGTGCCGATCTGTCTGAACACGCAAGACGTGGACGAGATCGTGGCGACGGTACGGGCCCTCGCCCCCTCCTTCGGCGGCATCAACCTGGAGGACATCAGCGCGCCGCGCTGCTTCGAGGTCGAGCGACGCCTCGACGAGGCGCTGGACATCCCGGTCTTCCACGACGACCAGCACGGCACCGCGATCGTCGTGCTCGCCGCGCTCCGCAACGCGGCGGCGTTGCTCACCCGAAAGCTCGGCGACCTTCGGGTGGCGATCAGTGGCGCGGGTGCCGCCGGAGTGGCGGTGACCAAGATGCTCGTTGCCGGCGGAGTGAACCCGGAGCAGGTGGTGGTCTGTGACTCCCGGGGCATCATCGGGCCGCACCGCGAAGGTCTCACCAGCGCCAAGGCCGAGCTGGCAGAGCTGACCAACGGTGACGGCCGGCGGGGCGACGTGGCCGAGGCGCTGCGCGGCGCCGATGTGCTGATCGGTGTCTCTGGTGGTCAGATCGCCGAGGCGGCAGTGGCCGGCATGGCGCCCGGCGGGATCGTCTTCGCCCTGGCCAACCCCACCCCCGAGGTGCAGCCGGAGGTGGCCGCCCGGCACGTCGCGGTGGTCGCCACCGGTCGAAGCGATCACCCCAACCAGATCAACAACGTGCTCGCCTTCCCCGGTGTCTTCCGCGGCGCGCTGGACGCCCGGGCCACCCGGATTACCGATGGCATGAAGGTGGCCGCGGCGGACGCGATCGCCGGGGTGGTGGCCGACTCGCTCGCACCCGAGGCGATCGTCCCGTCACCACTCGACCCGCGGGTCGCCCCCGCTGTTGCCGAGGCGGTCGCCGAGGCCGCGCGGCGCGACGGGGTAGCCCGGTAGGTGCGGCGGCGGGATCCGCGCGCCGCGGCGGCTCACCGCGACGTGTCGCCTCGCACATGCCAATGGGCCTTCTGGTCACCCGCCCGGGTTGTTACCGTGCCGATCATGCGTGCTGCCTTCGCCTCCCGCTTCGACGACGCCAACCCGCTCGCCGCGCTCGCCGTCGGCGAGCGGCCGGAACCCGCGCACCACGGCGACGACTGGGTGACCGTCCAGGTCACCGCCAGCTCGCTCAATCACCACGATCTCTGGTCGCTACGCGGCGTCGGACTGCGCGCGGAGCAGCTGCCGATGATTCTGGGCTGCGACGCTGCCGGCGTTGACCCGGACGGCAACCCGGTGGTCGTCTACCCGGTACTCCCCACCCCGAGCGATCCACGCGGAATCTCGATCCTCTCCGAGCACTTCCCGGGCACGCTGGCCGAACGGGTCGCCGTACCCCGGGCGAACCTGCTGCCGCTGCCGGCGGGCCTGGCGGCGACGGATGCCGCCTGCCTGCCCACCGCCTGGCTGACCGCGTGGCGGATGCTCACCACCCGCGGCCGGGTGGACGAGGCCGCCGCCGTGCTGGTGCAGGGGGCGGGTGGAGGTGTGGCCACCGCGGCCGTCGCGCTCGCCGCCGCGATGGGTAAGCGGGTCTATGCGACCAGCCGGGACGCCGCCAAACGGGAGCGGGTCGCGGCGCTCGGCGCGACCGCCGTCGAACCGGGCGCCCGGCTGCCGGAGCGGGTGGACCTGGTGATCGAGACAGTTGGTGCCGCGACCTTCGACCACTCGCTGAAGTCAGCCGCGCCGATGGCCCGGATCGTGGTCTCCGGCGCTACCGCCGGGCACGAACCCAAAGTCAACCTGCGCCGTGTCTTCGCCATGCAGCTGGAGATCCTCGGCACCTCCATGGGCACCCCGGACGAGCTGGCGGCGTTGCTGGCCTTCTGTGCCGAGCGGGGGCTGCGTCCGGTGGTGGACCGGGTGGTGCCGTTCACCGCGGTCGAGGAGGCGTTCGCCCGCCTGCACTCCGGTAACGTCTTCGGCAAGGTGGTCGTTGACCACGCCGTCTGAGCGACGTCAGCGGCGGCCCGCCACCTCCCGGGCGGCACGGGCGATCTCCCGCTCCTCGTCGGTGCCGATGACGCAGACCGCCACCTCGCTCCCGTCCGGCGAGATGACCCGGTCGCCACTGCCGGCATTGCGCTCCGGATCGATCGTGATGCCGAGTCGTTCGAGTCCGGCCAGGGCCGCCGCGCGGACCGGCGCGGCGTGCTCGCCGACACCGGCGGTGAAGGTCACCGCGTCCACCCGGCCGAGCAGCGCGTAGTACGCCCCGACGTAGCTGGTGATCCGGCGGCAGTACACCTCGAAGGCGAGGAGGGCGGCCTGGTCGCCCTCGGCCCGGCGGGCGAGCACCTCGCGCATGTCGTTGGCGCCGGTGAGCCCGTACAGGCCGCTGCGGTGGTTGAGCAGGTCGTCGATCTCGTCGATGCCCAACCCACCCTCCCGCCGCAGGTGAAAGATCACCGTTGGGTCCAGGTCGCCGCTCCGGGTGCCCATGACCAGCCCCTCGAGCGGGGACATCCCCATCGAGGTGGCCACGCTGCGCCCGCCGGCCACGGCGGCGGCGCTCGCGCCGTTGCCCAGGTGCAGGGTGATGGTGTTGGTGTCGGCGTACGGACGACCCAGCAACTCCGCCGTGCGCCGGGAGACGTACGCGTGGGAGGTGCCGTGGAAGCCGTACCGCCGGATGCCGTACCGGTCGGCTGTCGCCCGGTCGATCGCATAGGTGGCGGCGGACTCGGGCAGCGTGGTGTGGAAGGCGGTGTCGAAGACGGCGACCTGGGGGACACCGGGCAGCGTCGCCCGGGCGACCTCGATCCCAGCCAGGTTGGCGGGGTTGTGTAACGGGGCGAGTGGCACCAGCTCCCGGATCGCGGTGAGCACCGCGTCGTCGATCAGTACCGGCTCGCCGAAGCGGCGTCCACCGTGCACCACCCGGTGCCCGATGGCGGTGAGTCCGGTCAGGTCGAGCTCGGCGAGGATCCCCCGGATGGCGGTGCCGTGGTCCGCCGGCCCGCCCCCGGGTTCACCGATCCGCTCGACGGCGCCCCGGTCGAGGACATCGTCGCCGTCATAGAGCCGCCACTTGACCGACGACGACCCACAGTTGAGTACCAGCACCCGGCTCACTTGCCTGCCTCCCCGGCCTGGATCGCGGTGATCGCCACCGTGTTGACGATGTCCGGGACGGTCGCACCCCGGGAGAGGTCGTTCACCGGCCGGCGTAGCCCTTGCATAACCGGCCCGACCGCCACCGCTCGGGCAGACCGCTGCACCGCCTTGTACGTGTTGTTGCCCGTGTTCAGATCCGGGAAGACGAAGACCGTCGCCCGCCCGGCGACCGTACTGCCGGGCAGCTTCGTCGCCGCCACCGTCGGGTCGATCGCCGCGTCGTACTGGATCGGCCCCTCGACCAGCAGATCCGGTCGGCGCTCCCGAACCTGTCGGGTGGCCTCCGCGACCTTCTCCACATCGGCGCCGGCGCCCGAGCTGCCGGTCGAGTACGACAGCATCGCCACCCGTGGTTCGATGCCGAACCGGACGGCGGTGTCGGCGGACGATATCGCGATGTCGGCGAGTTGGGCGGCGTCCGGGTCGGGATTGACCGCGCAGTCGCCGTAGACGAGTACCCGGTCGGCGAGCAGCATGAAGAAGACGCTGGAGGCGATGGAGACGTCGGGCAGGTTGCGGATGATCTCGAAGGCGGGACGGATGGTGGCGGCGGTGGTGTGGGTGGCGCCGGAGACCATGCCGTCGGCGTACCCGGCCCACACCATCATCGTGCCGAAGTAGTTCGACTGGGGCACGATGTCGTGGGCGAGGTCCGGGGTGACGCCCCGGTGGGCGCGGAGCCGCGCGTACCCGTCGGCGAACTCGTCGCGCCACTCGCTGGTGAACGGATCGATCACCCGTGCACCGGCGATGTCGACGCCCAGCTCCCGGGTTCGCCGGGCGATATCGTCGGGCCGGCCGAGCAGGGTCAGCTCGGCCACATCCCGGCGCAGCAGGATCTCGGCTGCCCGCAGGATCCGCTCCTCGTTCCCCTCCGGCAGCACCACATGCCGGCGCTGGGCCCGGGCCCGGTCGATCAGGTCGTACTCGAACATCAGCGGGGTGACCCGCTGTGAACGGGTGACCCGCAGCCGGCGGGAGAGGTCGTCGGCGTCCACGCAGCGTTCGAAGGCGCCCAGCGCGGCCTCCACCTTGCGCGGATTGCTGGCGCTGAGCCGGCCCTCGATTCGGTTGCAGGCAGCCACCGTGTCGTAGCTGTCGCTGGGCACGGAGAGCACGGCAAGACCTGGCCGGAGCCGCTCGACCAGCCGCATTGTGCGCGGGTCCGGCGTTTCGCCGAGGGTGAGAACCAGCCCGGAGAGCGCGACCTGTCCCGCGACGTGCGCGGCGTTGGTGGCGACCAGGAGATCGTCCCGATCCCCCGGCATGATCACCAGGGCGCCTTCGGTCAGATGGTCGAGCAGCGTGGGCACGTGGGCCGCGCCGACGACATAGTCGAGTACGTCGCGGCTGAGCGCGGCGTCGTCTCCACCGAGCTGGGTGGCACCGAGCGCGGTCGCGACCTCGGCGACGGTCGGTGCCGACACGCTGGGCACCTCGGGGATCAGGTACGCGGGCACCGGCAGCTCGGGCAGCGTGAGTGGACCGGTCACCCGGTTCGCGACGACCGCCAGCACCGTCGCACCGAGGTCCGCCAGGTCGTGGTACGCCCCCCGGGCCGACGCCGCGATGGTGGCGGTTTCCTGCTCGTACCCGTCCACCACGGGGACCACGACGCTGCCGAACTCGGTCGCGAGCCGGGCGTTGAAGGCCAGTTCCCGGGGGCCGGCGCCGTCGCCGTCGTCGGCGAAGTCGCTGCCCACCACGACCACCGCCGGGTACTGCCGCTCGACCGCGCGGTATCGCTCCACGATGCGGGAGACCAGCTGCTCCCTCCGGCCCTCGGCGACCATCCCGGTGGCCTCGGTGTAGGTGGTGCCGGTGAGGTCCTCGATCGGTAGTTCGACCCGGTAGCGTTCGCTGAGTAGGGCGAGGATCGGGTCCGGCTGCTCGCCCCGGACCAACGGCCGGAAGATGCCGATTCGGCCAACCTGCCGGGACAACAGCTCCGCCAGTCCCAGGGCGACGGTGGACTTGCCGCCGCCGGAACTCACGCTGGTCAGATACACACTCCGCGCCACGAGATCCACTCTAGGAGCTCGCCGGGCTCTCCGCCCGGGTCCTTCGGCCCGGTCATCCGGCCCGGGGCCAGGGTGTTCGCTTCGCGCCGCTGCCGGGGGAGGTCTCGCCGCTACCGGAGAGTGTGCGCAGCCTCCCGGGGGAGTGATCGCCGTCGAGTTGGGGGCGGCGGGGCTGCCGTTCGCGGCCCTACTCGTCGTCCTCGTCGTCCAGCCGAGCCAGGTAGGTGGCGAAGCGCTCGATCGGGGTCTCGAATTCGGGGTTCTGGTCGACGAAGTCGCGTAGGCGCTCGGCGAGCCATTCGATGCTGACCTGCTCGTCGCCGCGGCGCTCGGTCAGTTCCTCGATCCCTCGGTCGGTGAAGTACATGCGTTCCTCGGTCACGTCGTGGTGGTGGGGGCCGGGACAGTGTCCCAGCCCCCACCACCAGCACGGGTTGGGTGGTGCCTACGGGCGGGGGAGTGCGGCGTCGAGCAGGGCGGAGAGCTCGACGTCGTGCATCTTGGCCGAGCCGACCGCCGGGGCGGCTGCCGCTGGGCGGGAGATGCGGCGCAGCCGTACTCCGTCCAGGTGCTCCAGCATGTTGAGCGCAACAAAAGACCAGGCACCCTGGTTGGCCGGCTCCTCCTGGGCCCAGGCGAAGTCCACCGCGTTGGTGTATGCCGCGAGTGCGGCCCGAATTTCCTCGATCGGCATCGGGTAGAGCTGCTCGACCCGGATGATCGCGGTGTCGGTGATACCGCGATCCTGCCGGGCTTGGAACAGGTCGTAGTAGACCTTGCCAGAGCAGAGCAGAACCCGCTTCACCTGCTCTGGTGCGGGGGTGCCACCGTCGGGCAGCACCGGCTGGAAGGTGCCGTTGGTGAAGTCCTCGACCTGTGAGACACAGAGCCGGTGCCGCAGCAGGGACTTCGGCGTGAAGACGATGAGGGGCTTGCGCTTCGGCGACAGGGCCTGGCGACGCAGCAGGTGGAAGTAGTTCGCCGGCGTCGTCGGGATCGCCACCCGCATGTTGTCCTCGGCGCAGAGCTGGAGGAACCGTTCCGGACGGCCGGAGGTGTGGTCCGGGCCCTGGCCCTCGTGGCCGTGCGGCAGCAGCAGTGTGACCGCGGAGCGCTGACCCCACTTCACCTCACCGGAGGAGATGAACTCGTCAATCACCGACTGGGCACCGTTGACGAAGTCACCGAACTGGGCCTCCCAGCAGACCAGCGCGTTGACGTTCTCCACCGAGTAGCCGTATTCGAAGCCCATCGCCGCATACTCGGACAGCAGCGAGTCGTGCGCGAAGAACCGGGACCGCTCACCGCCGGCGGTGAGCGCCTCCAGGGGCAGGTGGTCGTCGCCGGTCTCGGCGTCGACAACGGAGGCGTGCCGCTGCACGAACGTGCCGCGGCGCGAGTCCTGGCCGGCGAGCCGGATGGTGACCCCGTCGTGCAGCAACGCACCGAAGGCGATGATCTCGCCGAAGCCCCAGTCGATGTTGCCCTCGCTGGCCATCTTGGCCCGTCGGTCGAGCAGCTGCTGGATCCGCTTGTGCGGGGTGAAGCCTTCCGGCAGGTTGAGGTGTGCCTCGCCAACCGCCCGGATGACATCGGCGTCCGTGGCGGTCTCCACCGGTGGCTCCGGCTCATCCTCCCGCTTCGGGCGGCTGAGTTGACGGGGTGCGGTGGCGGCGTCCCGGGTGGCCTTGAAGACCCGCTCCAGCTGCGCCTGGTAGTCGCGCAGCAGCTCCTCCGCGTCCTCCACGGTGATGTCGCCGCGCCCGATCAGCTCCTCGGTGTAGAGCTTGCGAACCGATCGCTTCGAGTCGATGATCCGGTACATCTCCGGGTTCGACATCGACGGGTCGTCGCCCTCGTTGTGCCCGCGTCGCCGGTAGCAGACCAGGTCGATGACGACATCCTTGTTGAACGTCTGCCGGTACTCGAAGGCCAGCTGGGCGACCCGCACCACGGCCTCCGGGTCGTCGCCGTTGACGTGGAAGATCGGTGCCTGGATCATCCGGGCCACGTCGGTGCTGTAGAGGCTGGAGCGGCTGTACTCCGGCGCGGTGGTGAAGCCGACCTGGTTGTTGACCACCACGTGCACCGTGCCGCCGGTGCGGTAGCCGCGTAGCTGGGACAGGTTCAGCGTCTCGGCGACGACTCCCTGGCCGGCGAAGGCCGCGTCCCCGTGTACCGCCAGCGGCAGTACGGTGTAGCCCTCCAGCTTGAGGTCGATCCGGTCCTGCTTGGCCCGGACGATGCCCTCCAGCACCGGGTCAACGGCCTCCAGGTGCGACGGGTTCGCCACCACCGAGACCTTGACCGAGTGCTCGCCGTCGGGGGTGGTGAACTTGCCGTTCTGCCCGAGGTGGTACTTCACGTCGCCGGAGCCCTGCGTGGAACGCGGGTCCAGGTGCCCCTCGAACTCGGAGAAGATCTTCTCGTACGGCTTGCCGACGATGTTGGCCAACACGTTCAGCCGGCCCCGGTGCGCCATGCCGATGACGACCTCGTCCAGCCCACCTTCGGCGGAGGCCTCCAACACCTCGCCGAGCAGCGGAATCAGCGACTCGCCCCCCTCCAACGAGAAGCGCTTCTGGCCGACGTACTTGGTCTGCAGGAAGGTCTCGAAGGCCTCCGCGGCGTTCAGCCGGTTGAGGACGTGCTTCTGCTCGTTGACCGCCGGCTTCTCGTACTTGCGCTCAACCCGCTGCTGGATCCAGCGCCGCTCCTCCGGGTCCTGGATGTGCATGTACTCGATGCCGACCCGGCGGCAGTAGGTGTCCCGGAGCACGCCGAGGACATCACGCAACTTCATCCGCTGCCGACTGGCGAAGCCGTTCACCGGGAACTGGCGGTCCAGGTCCCAGAGGGTGAGCCCGTGCTGGAGGACGTCCAGATCCGGGTGCTTGCGGATCTTGAACTCCAGCGGGTCGGTGTCGGCCATCAGGTGGCCCCGCACCCGGTAGGCGTGGATCAGCTCGTGGACCCGGGCAGTCTTGTTGATCTGACCCTCGCCGTCGATCGCGACGTCGCGCATCCAGCGCACCGGCTCGTACGGGATGCGGAGCGAGGTGAAGATCTCGTCGTAGAAGCCGTGCTCGCCGAGGAGCACCTCATGCATCACCTTGAGGAACTCGCCGGACTGCGCGCCCTGGATGACCCGGTGGTCGTAAGTGCTGGTCAGCGTGATGACCTTACTGACCGCCAGCTCGGCAAGGGTGCCCTCGCTCATGCCCTGGTACGGCGCCGGGTACTCCATCGCGCCGACGCCGATGATCGCGCTCTGGCCGGTCATGAGTCGTGGCATCGAGTGCACGGTGCCGATGCCGCCGGGGTTGGTCAGCGAGATGGTGGTGCCGCCGTAGTCCTCCATGGTCAGCTCGTTCTTCCGAGCCCGCCGGACCACATCCTCGTACGCCTGCCAGAACTGACGGAAGTCCAGCTGCTCGCAGGCCTTGATGGAGGGCACCACCAGGTTGCGGCTGCCGTTCGGCTTGACCAGGTCGATCGCAATTCCGAGGTTGACGTGCTCGGGGCGGACCAGCGCCGGCTTGCCGTCCACGACGGCGAAGGAGTTGTTCATCTCCGGGTGCATCGCCAGCGCGCGGACCAGCGCGTATCCGACCAGGTGGGTGAAGCTGACCTTCCCACCGCGGCCCCGGGCGAGGTGGTTGTTGATCACGATGCGATTGTCCACCAGCAGCTTGGCCGGGACGGCACGCACACTGGTCGCGGTCGGCACGCTCAACGAGGCGTCCATGTTCTGGACGATCTTGGCGGCGACCCCACGTAGCGGTGCGGTCTGCGGGCCGGATGAGGTCGGCGTGGCGGTCGGCTTCGCGGGGGCGGGCTTGGCGGCCGGCTTCGTGGCGGCCGGCTTGGGAGCGGGCTTGCTGGGGGTGGCCTTGGTCGACACGGATGTGCGCTCCGGGGTGGCAGCGGGCGGGGCGGTGGAGGGCTCGGGCCGGCCGTCGGGTTCCGGTTTCGCGGCCGGCTCGTTATCCCGCGTCTCTCCCGGGCCCGGGGTGGGCCGGTAGTCGGCGAAAAAGTCGTGCCAGGCCGGGTCGACGCTGGTGGGGTCGGTGAGGTACCGCTGGTACATCTCTTCGACGATCCACTCGTTCGGGCCGAAACCCGCCAGTGGGTTCTCCTGCGAGGTCTGCTGGGTCGACACGGCCGGTATCGCCTCTTTCACGCGAGTTTGTGGGTTACGCCGAACGCCGGGGGCTCCCGGACACACGAGTCGGGCTCCAGGCTACGCCGTACCCAACCAATAGGAGTTTCCGACTCGGCTCCGCGGGGGGTTTCACAGAAATTGCCAGAAGTGCGTCCATCGCCGCGCGTCCTGCCACCTCCTGGTAGGCGGCCCGAACCCATCAGCGCGGACGGGCCTACCTGCCCTTTCGGGCAGGTAGGCCGTCTCCTGACGGATCCGTCAGGAGACGTCCCGCCGACGCATGATGAGGATGCCGATCAGCCCGGAGAGCAGCCCGTACCCGATGAGTACGGCAGCGCCCGCCCAGCGTGGTGGTTCCCCCGGAATGTCGACACCGGTGGTCATGAGCGCCGAGGCCAACGACGGCACCAGCAGTTGCAGGTTGTTGATCCAGTCACCGAAGCGGTTCGCGGCCATGACGAGCACGGTCAGCGCCCCGATCGTGCCTCCCAGGTACAGCAGAATTCCGGTGACGGTGGCGCCGAGTTGGCTGCGGATGAGTGTCCCCAGGCCGACCCCGAAAAACGCCCAGAGCAGGTAGGCCAGCCCGTTGAGCACAACGGCCTCCCAGACGGCGCTGCCCCACTGGGCGCTCACCCCGACCACCTCCAGGACCGCTGGCCCGGCGAGCAGGTTCGCGCTGGTCGTCACCAGCCAGAAGATCAGTGCCAGGCAGGCGGTCGCGGCGAGCTTGGCCAGGACGACCGCGCTCCGCCGCGGGGTGGTCAGGAAGGTGGTGGTCACGGTCTGGTGGAAGAATTCACCGGTCACCACGACGATGCCGAGCAGCATCACCATCAGCAGGCCGAAGAACTGACCGTTGGTGTAGAGGTTGGCCGCCAGCGCGTCCGGCTGGGCGACCGCCCCCACCGCCTCGGACTGCTCCGCCGGCACGTCGTCGAGGCGGGTCCGGGTGAGCGCGTCGGTCTGCAACCAGTTGAACGCCAACGTGATGCCCCACAGTGGCAGGTAGATCAGAGTCATGATCCACCAGGTGCTGGTCGTGCGGATCTTGACCAGCTCGGCTCGGACCAGGTTACTCATCGGATGCCCGCCTTTCCGGCCGTCAGCTCGAGGAAGACGCCCTCAAGGTCAGGACGTTCGGTGGCTAGTTCATGCAGCTCCACGCTGGCGGCCAGGGCCACCCTGCCGATCGTCGGTGCGTCCACGCCCCGGACCAGCAGGGCCCCCTGGTCGTCAACGTCCACTGTCGCCGACTGCTGCTCGAGCGCGGCCCGCAGCGTCTCGGCCTGCGGGGAGCGCACCCGAACCCGGGCGGTCTGCGCCATCGAGCCGATGACCCGGTCCACCGGGCCCTGCCGGATCAGCCGGCCGGCCGCGATGATGACGACATCGTCCGCGAGAAGCTGCATCTCCGACAGCAGGTGGCTGGAGACCAGGACCGTGCGCCCTTCGGCGGCCAGGCTCTTGAGGAAACCGCGCATCCACCGGATGCCCTCCGGGTCGAGCCCGTTGGCCGGCTCATCCAAAATCAGCACCCGGGGGTCGCCGAGCATCGCCGCGGCGATGCCCAGGCGCTGCTTCATGCCCAGCGAGTAGCCCTTGAACTTGCGCTGGGCCGCTGGTGCCAGACCGACCTGGGTCAGCACCTCGTCGGCCCGGGAACGGGGCAGCCCGGCCGCGGTGCAGATCACCCGCAGGTGGTTGATGCCGGTGCGCCCCTTGTGTGCGCTGGACGCCTCCAGCACCGCGCCGACGTGCCGCACCGGGTCGGTCAGGTCGGCATACCGGCGCCCGCCGATGGTCGCCTGGCCAGCCGTCGGCGTGACCAGGTTCAGCAGCATGCGCAGCGTGGTGGTCTTGCCGGCACCGTTCGGGCCCAGGAACCCGGTGACCCGACCCGGCTCCACCCGGAACGACAGGTCGTTGACCGCGCGAGCGTTGCCGTAGATCTTCGTCAGCCGGGAGACCACGATCTCGCCTGTGGTGTTGGGGCTCGACCGTCCGTCTGTCATTCTTCTCCCACGTTCATGTCGGTGATCGCCCTCGTTGGCCTTGCCGGGCGGTGCGAGCCACCTGCGGCCCGGCAGCGGAGCCGGGACCGATGTCCAGCTGCTATCCGGCGATCCAGGTGGCGCGCGCGTAGCCGAGGAGACTACCGTCCGGGGCGAACAAGCTGCTGTGCACCTCGGCTTTGCGGCCCTGGACGCCGGCCAACACCCCGGTCACCACGCACTCGTCATTGGGGTGCGGTGTGGCCAGCACCACCGCGGACATTCGGCCCAGCAGGTACGGCCGGCCGGGGGCGATCACCGACCAGCCTCCGGGACAGTCCAGCGCCGCCCAGGTGGTGACCACGTCCGCTTCCTCCGGAGCCCGGAACGGGGCGGCGGTGCGCCCGTCGGAGAGTGGACCAGGGAAGATCCGGAGCCCGTCGGCGTGCTGCGGGCCGCAGACGTAGCAGCCGGGGAACGGGTGGTTGACCAGCCCGGGATAGTCGGCGGCGGCGGCCTGGGCGGTCGCCAGGTCCACCGGCTCCGCCACCGGGTCGAACGGGGCAACTGTCGTGACCTCGGCGACGAGGCGGCCTGCGGGGTCGCGGACCTCGCCCGCGTCGAGGGTCAACGGCGTCTCCAGCGGCGGGGGTCGGCGTAGGGTCACCTCCACCGGCTCGGCGTCGCGTCGAGGGCGCCCGCCGGGCGCCGGTAGCGAAGCACCCTGGGCGGCCACCGCGAACGTACCCGCGCTCCACCCGCCGTTCCCCGAGCCCGGCGGGCCGTTGTACCGCGAGCCGATGATCACGTCGTTCACCTCCGATCGGAGCCAGCCCGGTCGCCGGTCCGCCTGGCAGCCTGCCATGGTCATGTCGCAGCCGCCCAGGTGGCCAGGTCGCCTCGTCCGCTCACAGAATTCATTCAGGAATCACCCAGGCGCGTCGCAGTCGGGTCGCGGATGATGGCCGCATGGCGGCTACCCAGACCGAGGCTCGACTGCTCGTCGTCGAGGACGACCCGAACATTCTCGAGCTGCTCTCCGCGAGCCTGCGCTTCGCTGGTTTCGACGTGGCGACCGCGACCAGCGGCAGCGCCGCGTTGAGCGCGGCGAAGACACACCGCCCCGATCTGGTCGTGCTGGACATCATGCTGCCCGATCTGGACGGGTTCGAGGTCATCCGGTTGCTGCGCGAGGGGGGCACCCGTACTCCGGTCGTCTTCCTGACCGCGCGGGACGCCACCGACGACAAGATCCGTGGGCTGACCCTGGGCGGCGACGACTACGTGACCAAGCCGTTCAGCCTGGAGGAGTTGACCGCGCGGATCCGGGCGGTGCTGCGCCGCAGCGCCAGCGGTGAGCAGGCCCCGGCCCGGCTCACCTTCGCCGACCTCGAACTCGACGAGGAGGCCCACGAGGTGCACCGGGCGGGGCAGCGGGTGCAGCTCTCCCCGACGGAGTTCAAGCTGCTGCGGTACCTGATGCTGAACGCCAACCGGGTGCTCTCCAAGGCGCAGATCCTCGATCACGTCTGGAACTACGACTTCCGGGGCGACGACAACATCGTCGAGTCGTACATCTCGTATCTTCGGCGCAAGGTCGACAACACCCAGCCCCGGTTGATCCACACCCTCCGCGGGGTCGGGTACGTGCTCCGCAAGCCGGCAGCGTGAACGCCCTCGCACAGGCGAAGGCCGGACTGCGCCGGATCCCGCTCCGGGTCAAGCTGATCGCCGCGGTCCTCAGCCTGGTGGCGGTCGCGCTCCTGGTGATCAGCACGATGGCCACCGTCTTCCTCCGGAGCTACCTTATCGGCCAGGTTGACCAGGGGTTGGAGGGCTCGGCCAGCAACATCGACTCCCGGCTCAAGGCCGGCGAGGCTCTCCACGTGCCGGTTCGGCTGATCTTCCCGACGGACTACCTGATCGTCGTGACGAGCGCCCAAACCGGGCTGGTCGAAGGCGTGGTGTACGACACAGGCCGGTTCGAGAGTTGGGAGCTGCCCCCGGTGCCGACGGACGCCGCGGGGTTTCGGGACCTGGCCGGTGAGCCGTTCACCGCCCGCGCCAAGGGCAGCGATGTGCACTGGCGAATGCTCTACACGGAGCTGCCGAGCGGAGCGTGGCTGGCCGTCGGGCAGCACCTGATCGAGGTGGATCAGGCCGTCAAGCGGCTGATCTGGATCGATCTGATGGTGGGCACGTCGGTGTTGCTCCTGCTCGCCTCGATCGGCGCGGGCATCGTCCGGGCCAGCCTGAGGCCCCTCGACGAGATCGAGCAGACCGCCGCCGCGATCGCCGGTGGGGACCTGGCCCGCCGGGTGCCGGACCCCGAGGCGGGTAACCCCCAGCCGACCTCGGAGCTGGGGCGGCTGTCCCGGGCGCTCAACATGATGCTCACCCAGATCGAGGCGGCCTTCACCGCCCGCGCCGCCTCGGAGACCGCCGCCCGCGCCGCCGAGGCCACCGCGCGGGACGCCGCCGCGCACGCGCAGGCGTCCGAGTCCCGCGCCCGGCGTTCCGAGGAGCGGATGCGGCAGTTCGTCGCGGACGCCTCGCACGAGCTGCGTACGCCACTGACCACCATCCGGGGCTTCGCCGAGCTGTACCGGCAGGGCGCTGCGCGGGATCCCGAGCAGACCGGTGACCTGCTGCGTCGGATCGAGGACGAGGCGGCCCGGATGGGGCTGCTGGTGGAGGATCTGCTGCTGCTCGCCCGGCTGGACCGGGAGCGTCCGCTCTCGCCGGCCCCGGTCGAGCTGCCGGTGCTGGCCGCCGACGCCGTGGCGGCAGCGCGGGCGGTGGCGCCGGACCGGCGAATTGAACTGGACATCGTCGCGGGCGCCGGGCCGCTGGTGGTATACGGCGACGACGCTCGTCTGCGGCAGGTGATCGGCAACCTGATGACCAATGCCCTGACGCACACCCCACCGGGGGCGTCGGTGACGCTACGGCTGCGTTCCGAGTCTGGTCAGTTGGCGGTGGTGGAGGTCGCCGACACCGGGCCGGGGCTCTCCGGTGAGCAGGCCGAGCGGGTGTTCGAGCGCTTCTACCGGGTGGACGCGGCCCGGACCCGCCGGGCCGGTGGCAACACCGGGACCGGGCTGGGCCTGGCGATCGTCGCCGCCCTGGTCGCCGCCCACCAGGGCACGGTGGAGGTGGCGCAGACTCCGGGCGGAGGCGCGACGTTTCGGGTCCGGTTGCCCTTGGCGCCGGCACCGACCGGTGACGAGGTGTAATTTTCAGCCAATCCACAGCTAGGCTTCAGGCTGATCGAAGTGGTAGGGGAGAAGGTGGTTCCATGACCGACTACGAGTCCGACCCGCAGCGTCGGCAGACCCCCAGGGACGCCGAGTCGTCGCATCCCACTGCCGATCTGTCCCGCCTCGAGCGCGCTTTGTCCGACTCTTCGGCCGCTACCCCCGGTGCGGACAGTGGCGCCGCGCCATCCGCCGACACCTCGGCCGACCGTACTGAGGTGGTGCCGACCTCGGCTCCGGACACGCCGCTGTCGGTCGACCCCATTGACGTGTTGCCGCCCTCGGCCCCGGACGGCCCGCCGTCGGTCAACCCCGCTGTGCCGCTCGGCCCCCGGCCCGGCGCCACGCCCGTCGCCGGGCCGCCCGGTGGGCCTCCCTATCCCCCCGGCTACTCGCCGCAGCACCCCGGCGCTGCCTGGTACGGGCCGCAGTCCACCGCCTGGAGCGGGGGGCAGCCAGGCGGGTACGGAGCCCCGTTCTACCCGGGTCAGCCAGCGCAGCTGGCCGGGCAGCCCACACCACCGTGGGGGGCGCCGCGAACCGGTCCGAATCCGGGTAGCCGGGTGGCGAAGTTCATTGGCGCCGGCGTCGCGGTGCTCGCCCTGATGTTCGGCTCCGGTGTCGCCGGCGGCGCGCTCGCACTCGCCCTGAGCGATGGCTCCGGCATCACGCGCACCTACTCCGCGGCCCCGATCATCGACAGCGCCGACCTGCCGCGGATCGCCGCCGCGGTGCAGCCCAGCGTGGTGTCGATCGGCACCGACAGCGGCGGGGGCTCGGGCGTGATCCTCACCGCCGACGGATATGTGCTGACCAACAACCACGTGATCGCCACGGCCAGCGGCGACACCGTGCTGGTGACCTTCGCCGACGGCGAGACGGCGTCGGCGGAGATCACCGGCACCGACCCCAAGACCGATCTGGCGGTGGTGAAGGCCGCCGGGGTCAGCGACCTGACGCCGGCGGAGTTCGGCGACAGCGACGCGATGCAGGTCGGCGATCAGGTTCTCGCCCTCGGTAGTCCGCTGGGTCTGCAGGGGTCGGTGACCGCCGGCATCCTGAGCGCGCGGGACCGCACCATCCAGGCCGGCGGTTCGGAGCAGGACCCGACGGCGGGGGTCACCTCGATCTCGGGGCTGTTGCAGACCGACGCACCGATCAACCCGGGCAACTCCGGCGGGGCGCTGGTCAACACCCGGGGTGAGGTGATCGGGATCAACACCGCGATCGCCACCAGTGGCCAGGGCAGCACCGGCAACATCGGGGTCGGCTTCGCCATCCCCAGCAACAAGGCCGAGGACGTCGCCGAGAAGCTGCAACGGGGTGAGAAGGTCAGCCACCCCACCCTCGGCGTCAGCATCATCACCGCGGAGGGCGGCGGTGCCCTGGTGGCCGAGGTCCTCCCCGACAGTGCTGCCGAGCGGGCGGGCTTCCAGCGGGGCGACGTCATCATCCGGTTCGGCGACAAGGTGATCAGCGACTCCGAAGATCTGGTCGCCGTGGTCCAGGCCGGCAAGGTGGGCGACCGGGTGGATGTGACATACAAGCGAAACAATGTTGAAGCGACGGCAACCGTGACGCTCGCCGAAGCGTCCTAACTGGACGTTTGCTTCATCTTCGGGCCGGTAATGGCCGATTCGCGCCTCGACCTCGGTAGCGCGAAATACCCGACCCGACCTAGAAAGAAAACATATCGGTGGACATAGGCCTACCCGGTTTCAGCGCATATCACCCCGGGATCGTGTCTGGTTCACTTTCATCCCGCACTGACGGACATGACGTCCGCCAGGTCGAGGCCCCAACACCGTACGCCTGCTTCATGACCGAACGGCGCCCCTACCCGTCCGACCTGTCCGACGCCCGCTGGGCCCTCATCGCACCCCGCCTCACCGCCTGGCGGCAAGCCCGCACCGACGCCGGCGTC
>NZ_AXVR01000002.1 GCF_000484695.1 Salinispora cortesiana
CCGACCGAGTTGACGATCGTGTTGACCGCGACGAACCCGAGCAGCCACAACCACACCGGCACCGCTGGCACGGTCGCGTGCATCGCCACCGACGCCACCAAATACAGCAGGCCCGGCACGAGCACATAGTCCAGCAGGATCACCCACCCGGCGAGGAAACCGACTGGAGGGCTGATACCCCGACCCGCATAGTTGTAAACACTGCCCGACATCGGGAACGCCCGCACCATCTGCGCATACGAAAACGCAGTGAACACCAACGCGACCACACCGATCACATAGGCAAGCGCCACCATGCCACCAGACCCGGCATACACACTACCGAAAATCGCCATCGGCGCGATCGGCACCATATACACCAGCCCATACGCCAGCAGGTCCCGGAACCGCAACTGCCGACTCAACTCCTGACGATAGCCGTATTGGGCAAGGCCACCATGAAGACTCATCAAACTCCTCAACTTCTTTATTTACTGGCCAATCTCAATACTTTGGAGCCGACAGCGAAGGCAAATTACTCGTCTAGACCTGACCGCCAATAATGTTTCTGGCCAGCATGCGAACGGGTATCTCAGCAACGAGAATTACCGACCGGGCCAGCCGAGTCGATAGCGTTGATGCGGACATGCGGTGTTGTCCGCATGCCACCGTCCGCGTAGCCTTCGACCACGTACGGTCAGACTGTCCGGCTACGGCCTGACGAACGGACAGCACCCAGGAGTACTGGTGGCGCAAGCTCCAAGACAGCTCACCCCACATCGATCAGCGCTGCATGGCTTCGGTGCCGCGCTTCGGCAATGGCGCGAGTGCCGCGGGCTGTCCCAGCGCGCTCTGGGTAAGCGGGTGCACGTCAGCGGAGACCTCGTTGGCAAGGTGGAAAAGGCCGAACGTTGGCCGTCCTCCCACCTCGTCGAGTCATTCGAGGCCGCACTGCAGGCCGCTGGTGAACTGGTCCGCCTCCTTCCAGACCTCGAACGTGAACGTCGCCTGACCGACATCGGCTACCACCTGACCGACGATGCCCGTAGCCAACTCCGGGTCGTCATGCCCCATCCAGACGCGCCCGATCTGCTCCGCTCGTGGCACGAACAGCTCGCTAGTCTCGCCACTACCGGAAACCGCATCGGATACGCCGGGATGGCCTCCACTGCCCATGCACAGATCAGCATCGCAGCCACCATCGGGCGACGAAGCCGTTCCGCCCGCCGTCGAGAGGCACTCATCGCGCAGGCGTTGTGGGCGGAGTTCCTCAGCTGGATCGACGAGCAAAGCGACGCCGTCGAGGCAGACGCCTGGCTGCGACACGCCCAGCAGCACGCCGTTGAAGCTAACGCGCCGACGCTGACGAGTTACGTCCTGATGAGGCAGAGCCAGCGCGCTCTCGAGCGCTTCGATCCGGGTAATGCCATCGCCTTGGCGCAGCGGGCGCTGGAGGAGGTTCGGCTACCCGGCCGCATCCGTGCTCTACTACTGATCCGCCAAGCCCAGGCGTACGCCATGGGAGGTGACCAGAACGCCTGCGCAGCCAGCATCGACAAGGCGCACAGCGTCGCTGGCAGCACCGACTGGGGTTCAGAACTACCGATCGATCTCGGCTCCCACTGCAACCCGGCGTACATAGCTGCCCACGAAGCGCAATGCCGTCTACTCCTCGGCCAACCGACAGCCGCAGCCGAACTCCTCGAGCAACTCCTGGGCCAGTGGCCTGATCAGTGGCGCGTTGACGAGGCCCTTTGGCGATCGGCCCTGTCCACCGCCTACATCAACACCGGCGACATCGAACGCGCGGCGACCGAGGCCGCCAACGCCCTGGCTTTGGCCGCTGGCACCTCCTCCACACGGGCCCTGCGCTGGTTGAACCCGACAGCGGTCGCCCTTCGCCAGCAGACAGCCGTTCCCGAAGCGGCCGCCTTTGTGCTCACCTATCGGCAGGCGACTCTCGAAGCGTGCAACCATTAGCCCGTGGATCTGATCACCACGGCGACGAGCAGCGACGAGTCCGAGCGAGCGGCTTCCGTCGCAGTCCTCCCGGTCGGGAGTTTCGAACAGCACGGCACCCACCTACCGCTAGTAACCGACACTGTCGTGGCGTGCGCGATCGCGAAAGCAGTCGCCGAGCGCTATGACCTCTTCCTGCTGCCGCCTGTGACGATCTCCTGCTCCCACGAGCACGCGGCGTGGCGTGGAACGGTCAGTATCAGCGCCACCACCCTCACCGCCGTGGTCGTTGATATCGCCCGCTCTCTGCGCGCATCTGGCATTGATCGACTCGCTGTGATCAACGGACACGGCGGAAATTACGCGCTCGCCAACGTCGTTCAGGAAGCCAACGTCGCCGGACCAGCGATGACGCTGTTCCCAACTCGGGCTGACTGGGACGACGCTCGCGTTGCCGCCGGAATGCACAGCACAGCTCACCAGGACATGCACGCTGGTGAGCTCGAGGTTTCGCTGCTTCTGCACGTTGCGCCCGAAGTGGTGCGTGATGGCTACGAGCAGGCCGACCACCTAGCCGACGATCGACGCCACCTTCTCACGCGGGGCATGGATGGCTACACCACCAGCGGCGTCATTGGTCTGCCGTCCCACGCCACCCCAACCAAGGGTAAAGCCGTACTCGAAGCGCTTGTTCGCTCCTTCGCCGACCATCACGGCCTCCCGCCGAGGGCCAAAGCATGATCAGGCGTCACGGGACGGCAATTGCTGTCCGCATCGGCGACGCCCGGGAGAGCCCTCGGGTGACGAAATCTTGCAAGTGAACCAGGTAGGGACGAGGGCAGACGTAGCGGCGCCAGGTCCAGACGCCTGCGCCAGTTCGGAAAGCCTCGTCCTGCCGGTAGGCACGCCGCTGTCCCGGTGCCCGGTTGACGAGCCGGCCTTCGTCCGGCCCCACTTGACGTTGCTGGAGGAGGACCCGTGAGGCTGGGCGACAGAATCGCTGAAGTGTCGTTGGACGACGCCGTTCGCGCCTCCCTTAGCTATGACCAGCTACGTGCCGGTGATGACGGCCTGTACTGGCTGGAGACTCACCCCGAAGGCGGGGGTACTACGGTAACGCGTTGGCGGTCCGAGGAGGGCAAGCGTGTTGTCAGTCCGGCGGGCTTCGATGTCACCAGTAACGTTCACGCGTACGGAGGTGGATCGTTCGCTGCCGTCGAAGGGACTCTGTGGTGTGTCGGCGGAGACGGCCTCTATCGGAGCAGCCTTCACCGCAATGAACCCGACATGGTCAGCGGTGGATGCTTCGGTGACCTGACGATCAGCAACGGTGAGTTGCTGGCTGTGCGGGAGTCGAGGCACGGTGACGAACTCGTCGCAGCGTCGTTTTCCGGCCCTCCGCAGGTGCGGACTCTTGTCTCGTCGCCAGGGTTTCTCGGTGCGCCACGGCCAAGTCCGGGATTGCTGGCGTGGACCGCGTGGAGTGAACGAGACATGCCCTGGGACGCCAGCGAGGTATGGGTAGCGTCCTACTCACCGCGGGGATCGGTCAAAGGCGCAGCGAGAATAGCCGGCGGTCCGCATGAGTCTGCGCTGGAGCCGCAGTGGGGACCCGACGGGGCGTTGTACTTCGTGTCGGACCGCAACGGCTGGTGGAACCTCTACCGATGGGACGGCCACCGGGTGGAGGCGGTCGCACCGCTTGCGGGCGAGTGCGCCGCAGATCCGTGGGAACTGGGCTATGCGTCGTATGGGCTCCTTGACGACGGTCGGATCGTCATAGCGGTGCAGGAGGGGCCGCGACACCGCCTCGTCGTCGTCGAGGCTAGCGGCTCTGTTCACCCGGTCGATCTGCCATACACGTCGATCAAGCCGTACCTAGCTGTTCAAGGGACGACGGTGGCGTTGATCGGATCCTCACCGAGCGTAGCCCCGCAGGTGGCGCTCGTGGACTTGGCTGACACTGTCCCCCAAGTGGTGGTGCTTGCCCGCTCGGAACACAGCGCACTCGACCGGGCAAGCGTTTCCACGCCGACGGAGTTACGTGTTCGAGTGACCAGTGGTCGGGAGGTCCTTGCCCTGGTGTATCCACCGACGGGCTCCACGACGGACTGGCAGGCGCCAGTGATCGTGCGGGCACATCCTGGGCCCACCGACTCCTGCTTGCTGCGGCTCGATTGGCAGGCCCAGTTCTTCACCAGCCGCGGGTTCGCCGTCGTTGACGTCGACTACCTGGGTAGCACCGGGTACGGCCGGACGTTCCGGGAATCGCTCTACGGTCGGTGGGGCCTGGACGATGTCGATGACTGCGCCGCGGTGGCGGATCACCTGCTATCGACGGGACGGGCGCTGCCCGGACAGGTATTCATCCGTGGTGCCAGCGCAGGCGGATACACCGCGTTGCAGGCGGTGGCACAGGACACCCCGTTCGCCGCCGCCACCGCCGTGTCAGCGATTGTGGATCCTGACCGGTGGGCGGAAACGGTACCCCGATTCCAGCGGCCCCACGCGATGCGGCTGCGCGGGGGCGCCGGCCCGGTCCGCGCCGCCGCAATCCAACGGCCGGTGCTCCTCATTCACGGCACCGCAGACGAAGTAGCCATAGCCGAGGATGTTCGCGAACTCGCCGACGAGTTGACATCCGCAGATAGAGCGGCTGGGCTTTTGCTTCTTCCTGAGGTCGGCCACTATGTGGCGTCGTCCCATCGAGCAGGCGCGGCGCTGGAGGCCGAGCTGGCTCACTACCGCTCGGTGATGGTTGATGGAGCAACGGTCAGCGGGGGCTACACCGCTGCCAGCGGTAGCCGGTGACGAACGTACTCGCCGAGTTCGCGGACTTCCGGCTCACACCGATAGGGCTCGAGGTCAACCTGCACCTCGACGATGCGCTGCAGGCAGCGATGTGAGGTGGTTTGTGCGGCATAGTCGACTGCCTGTCGTGCGGTGGCGCAGGCTTCATCAATGCGGCCGGACACGGCCCACGACGAGGCCATGAGCGCGGTGTCGATGGCGAGTCGCCGGACATGTGTGGGGCTCAGGGCGGTAAGGGCATCGCCCAGGTGCCGTTGGGTTTGCCGCGGCTGACCCAGGTCATGGAAGCAGTGCGCCATCTCGTCGGCGAGATACGCCGCGTTGAAGTACCGAATCCATACGGGCTCGTCTTCGACCTTACTTAGGGCTAACTGCCTTTCGGCGATGTCGAGGTGGGTAAGGCAATCGCCTTCGCGGCCAAGACGGGCGTGTGTACGCGCCACCACCGCATGCAGCGCTGCTGCCACAGCGGGTGTCACTTGGGCTTCGCTTCCTCTCACCGCCGTCATCGCCACCCTGTGCGCCGGCTCGGGGTGCCCGCAGTGAAGCGCTAGGTGCCCAATATTCACGGCGAGTAAATAGCTTCCGTACAAGCGGTCATTGGCGGCTTCCGTCAGACGCAGAGCGCGAAGATAGCGGCGCTGGGCAAGGCCATGGGCACCGCTGTCGACCGCTTGGTATCCACACAGTTCGAAGAAACCTGCCGCGAGCCTGTAGAGCCGCCGCCCCGCCGTCTCGGAGACGGGGGTGTTCGCCAGCAGCCGGTT
This sequence comes from Salinispora cortesiana, assembly GCF_000484695.1. GTDB lineage: Bacteria > Actinomycetota > Actinomycetes > Mycobacteriales > Micromonosporaceae > Micromonospora > Micromonospora cortesiana. The sequence goes on from NZ_AXVR01000002.1 coordinate 5,517, forward strand.
CAGTTCACCTTCGACGTACCGCTGCACGTCAGCGTGGACTCGTCCGGCTCCATGGGCATGGTCCAGCTGCCGGTACATCGCCAGCGCAGTCTCCGCCGAATGAAGATCCTCTTCGTCAACCTGGTCAGGCGAACCGGGCCTTCCGGCCCGGGACAGCCGAGGTCCGGTCGCCGCGTTCAGCCAGTCAAGGGCAGCGCGGTCGAGGGCGCCCGGCTGGAACGGAACTCCAGCGATCATCTCGGCCAACCCGGATGTTGCCGTCAGGCGGTCGGAAAGCACGCTGCCAAATTCGGCCCCGGCTCGTAAGGTGGCCGGCTTGCCGCCGCTGGCCCGGTTCTTGTCGAGCAGCGGCAGCAGGCGCATCAGGGCACCACCGGTCGCCAGCGCCTTGTCGCAGGCCTCGGCGAACTCACGGGAGGGGAACCGGTCGGCCGTTTCCACGCGACGAACGAGGTCCGCACTGAAACGGATCATGACGCCCAGCCGCGCCTGCGAGAGGTTCGCGCGTTCGCGCAGCCGACGCAGTTCGGCTCCGAAGAAGTGGCGTTCGGACAGAGACGGCTGGAGCCTCCGCGGGGTCTGACCCATGGCACCGCCTTTCAGACTGCTCGCGAGCAACAACATCGAGCAACATGGACATCGCCCCATAGAGTCACCCAGGGTTTTGCCCAGCGCAACCAGGAGCGCCGGAAACAACACCCAAGACCGGCGGTTCACGAGGTGCGGCGCATGCGGACAACTACTTCGTCCGCATGCTCGGCATTCACGACAGCGTCGGCGAGGGCGAAGGTGAAGGTGAAGGTGAAAGAACGGGCGTGTCCACTCGTCCAACTCGCTCCAGTTCTTCACACCCCTGGGAGGTGCAGTGGAGCACGGGGCAAGCCCAACAACCTTGAGCGGTGTCACTTGAAGGGACAGTGACAGAAACGGTGACCTATATGGGGTTGTCGTCTCGACTTCGCTGTCGTTGCCAAGTCTCAGTTACCGGCAACGGCCGCCCGGTCACTGGCGCGACCAGCAACTAAGCATCGGATTACACCCGAGGGAGGGCACGTGCCGACAATGCCTGCCAGCGTTTGGCAGGTCCCCGAGACCTGCGACTGGAACGATTACGTACGCGAAGCGGATCACGCACTTATATCTGCTGGATGGACGGTCCTGCATCCTCGCATTTGCCACGACACCCCAACTCTCACCCCGGCATCGCGAACAACGTGGAACGGCCCAATCCCGGCGATTGTCCACCTGCATTGGCCAGAAAAGCTTGCTGCGGCGTTGGGGGCGCAGCGCGCCTTGGCGCTCATAGGCGAGCTCCGCGAGGCAGGCACGCGGATCGTGCAGACCCTACATAACCTGGCGCCGCATGAGCCGCGACCTGACCTGGCCCGCTTCCGGACCACGATCGATGCGATGACGGACGGGGCCCAGTACTTCAGCGCCGAGCACGAACGTGTGGCTCGCGAACACCGTCCAGCGCTTCCCGCGCTGGCACTCCATCTACCGCACCCCCGGTACAGCACGCCAAGGCCCGCGGTACCGATGGCCTGCCTCGGGCGCTTGCGGCCCTACAAACGAACGGCGGAGTTCGCGGCAGCGGTCCTCGCGGGCGAGGATAATCTACGCCTGCTCGTGGCGGGCCATCCCGACGACGCCGAGACTGACCGCCGCCTACGCACGATGGCTGAGGCGGATTTCAGGCTCGACTACCGGCCGGGGTTTCTGTCGACCGCCGAGTTCCGTGAACTTCTAGCGGCGGTGGAATGGGTTGTGTTGCCGTACCAGCGGTTGCACTCCAGCGGGGTGCTCGTGGAGGCGCTCCAGGCTGGCACACGCGTGCTCAGTGTCGCACCGCTCGGCGGCGCCTCGCTCTACGGCTCATTTGAGCATGATCGTTGGCTGGTGCTTCCCGAATGGGACGACCATGCCGCGATCCGCGCCTGGCGCTCGGTTGTCTCGCGGAGCTGCATCACGTTGCCCACCTGGCCTGATGCCGCTTCGGCACTCGTCAGCTTCTACGCGGCCGTCATCGCCGCCCCACCCCGCCGTTCCTGAGTCCATCCCCGTCTGAGGAGCCGCTATGTCTTTCCTCGTTCCCATCCACGCGCCCGCGACAAGGGGCGAACCATTCGATTTCCGCACACATGCTAACGATTTTCTGGTCAAACGCGAACAGGCGCGGTCGACCGAGGTGTTTCTGGTCCGCGTACCCGGCCTGGGCACAGTTCCCGGGCACGTGCACTCCGACATGGAGCAAACATTTGTCTTTTTGTCCGGGGTGGGCACCGCGACCCTTCGCCGTGCTGGCGATCAGGTTTCCTACCGATGTCTACCCGGCGACACGGTCTTCGTTCCGGTTGGTTGGCACCACTCGGTGGCTGCCGACTCGCTGGAAGGTGTTACCTACGTGACCGTTAACGCCTTCCTGCCTGACACCGACCGGGTCGGCGGTACCGCTATCGCCCACGCAGAGGAGGTGAACACCGCATTCGCAGCGGCCTTCGCTGCGGGTCGGAGCGAGCGACAGCCCGACGAGACGGTGTTGTTCCGCTGCGCGGAAACAGCGTTCCGCAGGGACGACCCGGTGGGTGCCCTGGCGCAGGATTTCACGTCACTGGTTACGACGTTGACCCAGGCACCAGAGGCGTATCGGGTCGAGCGGATCGGGCCGTTCGAGATTGCGCGGGCAGTGACCCCGGTGGCCGCCGTCCTATCGCGATCGTTGGCCGATGAGATCCACGCGGCCGTGGCGGGCCTGGCTCCCGTGGTGGTAGAGGGCTCGCAGTCGCCGTTGTCGGTCAAACCACCGTACGCTGGCTCGGATCTTGACCTGCTGGTGATGGTACGCCGCCCGGAGGAACTCCCGGTCGCGTCAAAGACGGTGCGGGCTCTCGACGGCGTCGCTGATCGGATTCCGGTTCCGCTCGCAGTCGGCATGGTCTACCAGCCCTGGCTGGCGCTACCAGGATTCTATTCCGCGGTAAGCATCGATCCCGGCCACGAGGATCGGCGCTGGTTTTCTGCTGCCAAGCCGGATCGACTCGCCGAAGCGACCCGCAGGTTGAAGGCTAGCCTCGTCACCGTTCACGACCAGACCTGGATGACCGAAATGTTCGAAGCCACAGTGGCGCTGACCGGGCTGGACCACGACCTCGTCCGTGAGTGGCGGGTGACACCGCGCTGGCGTGGCCTCGATGTGCTGGAGCCCTTGAGGTGATTCGGCATCGAGAGTTGACTGACTGGATTTCCAGTGTCTCGGGTCGGTGGTTGAGCGACACGTCCGCAGCCGGGACGTTGCAGGAGGCGCTCCACGGTTCCGTGCCCGAGGCTGCGCCACGCGCGATCCCGGCGAAACGCGAAGGGCCATTGCTCTTTCCACTGCTCTACCACCACCGCCCCCGTGTCACCTCCGCCCTTTTTCACCAGGTTATTGATGCATGCCAGGAAGGGCGCCGCACCCGGCGGCGGGTCTGTCTGGTCGGCGCGGCCGTCGGCCGAGGCGAGCCCGCCGAAGACACCTCCTACGACCTAGCCGGGATCTGCGAAGTCCTCAACGACGAGGGCTGGCCAGTCGAGTTCGGCGGCGACGTCGCGGAACTCGACGGCTGCACATGGCACTTGGCCGCGCGCGCCCGCCGCACGTCCTTCACCCGCCGTGCGACCGACCTGCCAGACCTGCTCATCGCCGGCGCTTACGACACCGTCGGCGCATCCGCGGTGTATCTCAGTGAAGGGGTGACCGGAGGGCGCTCCATCGGGCGGCTGCCCGCCGTCGCACCGATCGGTCGGTTGCACACACCTGGCGACCCGTTCGCCCCGGCACCAGGAGGGGCCAAGTTGCGGCCCGCTGGCTACGACCAGATCTGGGGCGCCGCTTTCACGCTCGGCGAGACGAACGCGACGGCGCTGCCCGACGACAAACGCCTCGATGTCGCGCGCAGGGTCCGGCAGCGACTGAAGCCGGCGTGGCGAGCGCTGCGCCGAACCGGCCTGACCATCCACCACGGCGTAGAGCCATCGGACGCCCGCCGTGTCGTCGCCTCGGGTAGGCGCCGCGCCACGGTCACGGTCCCTCTATTCGGAGCGCGGGAGATCTCGGATTCGACCAACTCGCTCGTTGAGGCCGCGGCGACGCTCGCCAGGGCGACGCTCATTGTCGATGACATCACACCGACTCTGCTATACCGATCGGTCGATCTCGACGCCATCCGGGCCGGCTTCAGGAACCTGGCAACCGGAGCAGGCTGCCATGTGTTGTTCCTTGGCGACCTCGATGCGGCGATCCTCCACGAACGCGTTCACGAAGTACTCGAAACCCTGACCATGACAGACCTCATCGCCGCCTCGCCGCACGGCAAGCCCGGACGCGCCCAAGCCGCTTTCACCGGCTACGACGCGATCCACCTAGCGATCATGGCTGTCGCCTGTGGCCTGCGCTCCAACTCGGCGCTCGCGGCTCAGGCGGCGAACGTGCCCGCCGTACGCGCGCTGTCCCGCCTACACGGAGTCGACTCCCTGATCGTGCGGTCAGGACCGGCTGGCCCGGCCCGGGAGCACGAGTTCCGGCTCGATGCGGCCTGGGTTTCCCCTCACGTTACGTCTGGAGCCGACCATGCCCACTGACCTTCTGGAGATCGCGCTACGCGATCCACAACCCGACGCCCCGCTCATCGTCGAACGCAGTGACGGCCACCGCAGTGTCACCGATCTGGCCTGGTGGCGTCGGGAACCGGCCGCTCAGCCACCTGTCGACACCAAAATCTTGGACTGGGTCGAGCTGGGCCAGTCGGTCGCGGATGTCGGTTGCGCCACGGGACGCCACCTGGAGATCTTGCACCGCCGGGGCATCGCCAGCATCGGCGTGGACTCCTGCCCCACCGCAGTGGCATTCGCTGCGGCCCATGGGCTCACCGCGGTCCAGGCCGACGCCACGGCTTGGTCTCCGCCTGAGCCGGTCAACGTAGTAGCCGCACTCGGCGGCGGTCTTGGCATCTGCGGCACCCTTGACCAACTCGGCAGGTGGCTCGTCCATCTGGCTGGATGGATGACACCCGCCGGGCGCCTGCTCGTCACCAGCGTCGACTGGCGTGGACCTGGCCACGTCGCATGGGGCGAGACCGCACAGAGCCGCGACGCGTACCCGGGCGAGGTAACCCTGCGCCTGCGATACCGCGACCGGATCGGGGACTGGTTTCCCTGGCTCTGGGTCGATCCGCCGACGCTGCAGGCGCACGCGCAGGAGGCCGGGCTGACCATGGTCAAGACGATGACCTGGGGCGCGAAGTACGCCGCAGAACTGCGTAGGGAGTCCCTGCCATGATCCTGCGCGTCATCGCCGGGGCGGCAGGCCAGCTCGGCTCAGCGGTCACCGCCGCCTCGACTCGGAAGGGCGACCGCACGCTCGCCGTCGATCCGCTGCTTACCGAGGTTCCGCCTGGCGTCGAACTGCTTCGCGCCGACGCCGGATCGCCCGCCTTCGGCGACAGGTTAAAGGCGGAGCTAGTCGGCGCATCCCGGTGCGAGCTGATCCTTGCCGGTGGCAGCATTCCGCCGCTGGTCCGTGTCGACGACGCCACGGATCTTGATGTGGAAGCGGCCCTCGGCGATGTTATGACCACGTTCCGGGCGATGTCCGTGTTCGCCAAGTCCGCACAGTCGTACGCGATCGGCGGCTCGATCGTGCTCATCGGCTCGGTCGGTGCCCGCTACCCACACCGCTATATGATCAGTTACGACGCGGCGCGGGCTGGCATGGAGAGCCTGGCACGATCCTTCGCACTGGAGTACGCCGCGCACGGGATCACCACCCGTGTTCTTGCCGTCGGACCCATCGCCGAATCCGCCACCAGCCGTGCCGATGGCGAACTTGCCGAAGCCCTGATCAGGCTCGTGCCGCTCGGCCGGTACCCGCGCCTGGACGAGGTCGCCGTAGCGGCGATCACGGTCGCATCTGCGGCGCTCGACTGCGCCAACGGCCACACGATCACCCTGGACGGCGGACTGACCGTGCAGCTCCGACCGGCCGATATCGAGCGCGGACCAGCGCCAACGGACGCTACGAATAACCGCGTGAGTCCCCAGCCCGCAGATCGGGTACTATCACCGCATTGGCCGGCGTCCTCCAGACATCGTGCTGCGGTATCCGCACCCGATTCATTTCTTGGTGAGGAACCGCAGTGACCGTTGATTTCAGCACCGTTCGCCGGACACGCCCGCCAGCAAAGCCCGGCAGCGTGACGGCCATGATCACAAAGCAGGACAACGACTACCACATCCGCACCAGTGGATGCGCACCCCTGAGTGCAGTCGTACCGATCCGTAACCGCGCCTTCGCGATCACGCACGTCCTGGACGCACTCGCCGCGAGTGAAGGCGTCGACCTGGAGATCATCGTTGTCGATGACGCCAGCGACGATGACGGGGCCTTCCGCGCCGCCGCGCACCCCTCCCGACCGACCGTAATCCGGCTGGCGAAGCCGGTCGGCTCGTCGGTCGCCCGCAACGTCGGAACGGTCCTCACGTCCGCACCGACCGTGCTCTACGTCGATGGCGACATGGTCCTGCCGCCGCTCACCCTGCGCGAGTTGGCGTCGCGTGCCGCCGACGACCTCGTCTTGCTCGGCTTCCGCCAGCATGTGCCCGCGGCGGCGCTCGCCGCCGGGCCGCTCACGCCCACGAGCGTCGACCTCGACCAGGACCCTCGGGCTAGCACCGTCTTCCCCGCAGGCCTCCTGCCGTTTAGCGGCACGATCCTCGACAGCCCGAAGCGCTGCCGGCTGCTGGACGAGACCGACGACCTTCGTGGGCTCGGCAACGGGCGATGGGTGTTCGACTGGTCGCTGCCACGGACCGTGATCACCGCCCTCGTCGCCATGCCCAGGGAGGCGGTCATCGATGTCGGCGGCTTCCACCCGGGCTTCCACGGCTTATGGGGCGCCGAGGACGCCTACGTCGGTGCCAAGCTCATCGCTGCGGGCTGCAAGGTGGCACCTGTGCGAAGTGCGATTGGGCTGCACGTCGATCCGCCGGAGACCCAGTCGGAACACAGCAGGAAGTTGAACAGTCTGCCCCGTACCGTCGCGTTCTTCCACTCGCTGTTGGCGCAGCCGATGCCGACCGGCGGCGACACATGGCTGCACGACCACGCTGAGGCCCAGTTGAACCGGGCCACCGTAATCCACGGTGACCGCAGATCGAATCCGTTCCACGAGTTGACCGAACCGAGGTGACATCCGTGACCGACCTGACCATGCAGGACGCGCTATCCCGGCTCTCCGCCTACTGGGGTGGACTGGGCTGCCTGACCGTGCAACCCATGAACACCGAGGTCGGAGCGGGCACCCTCAACTCAGCGACCGCCCTGCGGGTCCTCGGCCCGGAGCCGTGGAAGGTCGCCTACGTCGAGCCGTCGGTTCGTCCGGATGACGCCCGATACGGCCAGAACCCTAACCGGATCCAGTGCCATACCCAGGTCCAGGTGATCCTCAAGCCCGAGCCGGGCAACGCCCAAGAGCTCTACCTCGGTTCCCTGCAGGCGCTCGGCATCGACGTCACCAAGCACGACGTGCGATTTGTGGAGGACAACTGGGCCTCCCCGGCGCTGGGCGCGTGGGGTCTTGGCTGGGAAGTGTGGCTGGATGGACTGGAGATCACGCAGTTCACCTACTTCCAGCAGGCCGGCGGCATCACGCTCAACCCGGTCTCGGTGGAGATCACCTACGGCATGGAGCGCATCCTCATGGCGCTGCAAGGGGTACGCCACTTCAAGGACATCAGGTACGCGCCCGGCGTCAGCTACGGCGAGGTGTTCGGGCAGGCCGAGTACGAAATGTCGCGCTACTACCTTGACGATGCCGATGTACCGACCAACCGGGAGTTGCTGTCGGCGTACGCGGCCGAGGCCCAACGCATGATTGATGCCGGGCTACCGATCCCGGCGCACACGTTCGTGCTCAAGATGTCGCACGCGTTCAACATCCTCGACGCCCGTGGCGCTGTATCCACCGCTGACCGGGCCAGTGAGTTCGCCCGCATGCGCCGCCTGTCCAACAGTGTTGCCAGACTGTGGATTGAGACCCGGAGGAAGGAGGGCTTCCCGCTCGGTCAGGTGGTACCGCCAGAGATTGCGGCCGCTACCCGGCGGGAGCAGCCGAAGCAGGACGGGCCGCAGTTGCTCGTCTTCGAAGTCGGCATCGAAGAGATGCCACCTACCGAGGCTCACGACGCGCGCCAGCAGGTCGAACACGCGCTGACCACACGACTCGCAGCGGGCCGGCTCGCATACGGTTCGATCCGCGTCCACGCCACGCCTCGACGCATCACCGCCATCGTCGCCGAGGTCGCTGAGCGGGAGACCGACGCCGTCACCACCGTGCGTGGCCCGCGCGTCTCGGCAGCATTCAAAGATGGCGCGCCGACGCCGGCGGCCCAGGGGTTCGCCCGCGCCAACGGCGTCAGCGTGGATGCCTTGGCCACCACCGTCGTTAACGGCGTCGAGTACGTCTGCGTCTACCGCGAGGAGCACGGCCGTACCGCCGTCGAAGCCCTCGCCGAGATCCTGTCCACGGTAGTGGGTGGCCTGCGGTCGGCGAAGAACATGCGCTGGAACGATCCCGAGCTGGCGTTCACCCGACCGATCCGGTGGCTGCTGGCCATGTGGGGCAGCGAGCCGGTCCCGGTCACCGCCTCACATCTGCGGGCAGATACCGAGACGCGGCTGCATCGCAACGCATACCAGCGGATCGCCGCCGTCAGCTCTGCCGACGCGTACCTTCCGATACTGGACGCTGCCGGCATCGTGCTTGACGAGACCGTCCGCAGGCAGGTCATCGTCGATGCAGCCCGCACGGCAGCCGCCAGCGTCGGCGGCAGCATCGATGCCGACGGCGAGGAGTCCCTGCTCGACCAGATCACGTTTCTGGTCGAGCAACCGACGGCGATTTTGGGCGACTTCGACCCCACTTACCTGGGCCTACCCGATGCCATCCTCACCACCGTGATGCGCAAGCACCAGCGCTACCTGCCAGTATGTGACAGCGAAGGCCAGCTCCTGCCCCACTTCGTCGTGATCGCCAATGGCGCGATCAACCCGACGACCGTCCAGGCAGGAAACGAGGCCGTGCTGCGAGCACGGTTCGAGGACGCGGCGTACTTCTACCGCGCCGACCAGACAATTTCGATCACCACCATGCGTGAACGCCTGTACCGGCTTACCTTCACCGACAAGCTCGGCTCCATGTCCGATCGAGCAGACCGCATCGCGGCCCTTGCCCAGACCCTCGCGTCCGGCGTACCCCTGGATGACAGTGAGTTGGCGACGCTCGAACGAGCCTCGCAGATCGTCAAGTTTGACCTCGGGTCCCAGATGGTGACCGAGATGACCAGCCTCGCTGGCGTCATGGGCCGCGAGTACGCACTGCACGCCGGTGAGTCTGCAACCGTTGCCGCTGCCATGTTCGAGGCTGAGCTGCCTCGGTACGCCGGCGACCTGCTCCCGCAGAGCACGCCTGGCGCCCTGCTGGCCTTGGCGGACAGACTGGACTCTTTGATCGGCTTGGCCGCCACGGTGGGCCTGCCGACCGGCAGCAGCGACCCCTTCGCCCTCCGTCGAGCTGCGGTCGGGACGATCGCGATCCACCGTTGCATACCCTCCCTCGCCGGACTTTCCCTGCGCAACGCCCTCACCGAAGCCGCTCGACTACAGCCCGTGCCCGTCACCAGCGAAACGATCGACGCCGTCACTGAGTTCGTCACACGGCGGCTGGAGCAGCTACTCCTCGACGAGGGGCACACCGTCGACCGGGTACGCGCGGTCATCATCCATGCCGACCAGCCCAGCACCGCCGATCGCGTGCTTCGTCAACTCACCGAGCTCGTCGAAACCCCGGACTTCCGGCGGCTCGCCGCCGCCCTGCAGCGAGCCAGAAGGATCGCGACGAACGGAGGCGCTGAATACGAACCGATGACGCTGACCGAACCGGCGGAGCTTGACCTGCACGAGGTCGTCAGGAAGACCGTCGGCCGGCTTCCTGAACACGCAGACCTCGGTGACCTTGTCGCCGCAGGTGGTGACCTGCCTGCCGCGGTGGACTCGTTCTTCAACGACATCCTCGTGATAGCAGAAGACCCGGATGTGCGAGCACGCCGTTTGGGCCTAGTCGGGGCGGTCGCCGCGCTCGGTGACGGCGTGCTCGACTGGCAGGCACTTCGGCTATAGCGCCAGCAGCACGGAACACCGACGGTAGAACGCAGTACCGCCACCTCACGCTTCGAGCGAGATAGGGACCTCGTTGACCAGTTGATCGTGGAAGGCCCGGAGCGCACGTCTTGGGTGATCCGGCAGATGTTCGTAGAGCGCAAGGCCAAGAGGCCTCACGGCGTCTACGCCCAGCTTCGTGGTACCGGCAAGCCCGCAGTCAGTGCCATGTGGACCAGTCCGACGAGTCGCTCGGGGCCGGTCACTGGCACGATGGCACGACCCGTTAGGACGCAGTCATCGTCATCGCCGATCGGCGGATTGCTTTACGTGTCGATCATCGAGAAGATTCACAGCGAGTTGGGTGCCCTGATCGCTGGTGTCGACAAAGCTCGCGGTCTGACCGCCGCAGCCGGTAGCCAGGCGCAGGAGGTCGGCGCTCGTGCCGCGGGCGCTGGCTTCGCCGCTGTGGCCGTCGGTATGGCCCGGGTCCGCGACGCGATTCAGAACGTTCAGGCCGGCTTTGGTCGCTTCTCCGCGTCGGTCGGGGAGGCGGCAAAGGCGACCGCGGCGGTGCCCCGCCAGGGCACGCCGCAGGAGACCGTCGCTGGGCTGGCACCGGTGCAGAGCGCACTGGACAACGCCCGCGATGCGGGGACCCAGGTGATAAGTCAACTCGGCGATGTGCAGCAACTCGTCAGAGCCGTTCTGCACGGCGGGCAGCCAGGACCCCTGTTGCAGACGTTGAATGAAGCCAAGCAGATCGTGGTGCTTCTCGTGGAACGTACCGGCACTACCCGGCAGGCTATCGAGGCGGCGGTCGCTGAAGCACGACGACTGGGATCGTCGGGAAACTGACCGGGGCTGGTGGCCCTGCATCCGCCAGCCCTGCCCCCAACTCCACCGCTGCCGCCGACGGCCCGACCACGACAGCAGCCGCCACGGATGACCCAGCCATCCCCGAATCGAGTCCCACATCCTGGAGCCGGCCGCCAACCGGCGTTCCCGGCGGCTCGCCCACTGGGCCCCGAACGAAGATCCCACCACGAGAGGACACGGTGGTACAACGCTCGCTGGAGCTGGAAAACGAGTGCGCCGACACTCTCGCCCACGACGGCTACCGCGTGCATCAGAACCCGACGCGGCAGGAAATCGCCGACGCCCGCGAGAACACCGGCGACAGGGGGAAGCCGGACAAGGATCCGGACTACCTCATCGAGGGCCACGTCTTCGACTGCTACTCCCCCACTGCCGGCAAGGCGGTACGCGGGGTATGGACGGAGGTGTCGCAGAAAGTGGCGAGGCAACAGACCCAGCGAGTGGTGTTGAACCTGTGCGACTGGCGCGGCGACATCGCCGGCCTGCGAAAGCAGTTCAACGACTGGCCGGTCCCGCACCTCAAGGAACTGGCAGCGGTGACCCGAAACGGTGCGATCATTCAGATCGTCCGACGCAACTGAGAAGGCAGGCAACACGTGGGCATCGAATACCGACTGACCCTAGCCGGCGACATCCCCCTGGAAGACCTCGCGTCCCTCGTCGCCCCGCACGGCGTCGAGGAGTCAACCCTGCCCGGCTACCCCCGGCTGCTCACCGCCGACCTCGGGGAGGAACTCGGCTACACCGTCACCGTTTCCGCAGGCAGCAGCGGCTACTTCGACGCCGAAGACGACGACGGCACCCAGTGGGAATGGGAACCCGACACCTACACCAACATCATCTTCGACCTACGCAAGAACAACCCACCCGAAGACGTGGTCCCAACAATGGTGTCGGCCGTGGCCCGTGTCCTCACCAACCGGCCGGAAGACGCCGCGTTCGTACTCAACGGCAACTGGCTCCTGCTGACACGAGTCACGGGACAACTACGCGAACACCGGCCAACCTGGTGGGACAACTACGACGTCAAAGGCATGACCGCGGGTTGAACTCACACATTTCGCGATACCTCTCCGCTCAACGAGCAACACCCACCGGGAAGCGTAGGCTCCCAGTAGCTCTGCCGGGGTGATCGTCATCCCGGTCGGACGGACGACCAGCGCTTCGCAGCCCGAACGGCTCGACGACGTTGGCCTGCTCGTGGCAGCTGATCTCCCCGCTACCCGGCCCACATCACCGAGCTCGCCCACCGAGATGATCATGAGTCTGTTTGACGGAACCGTCGGCTTCTACCGGCAGTACCGGCCCGGCATCCCGGCGACCGTGGCCGACGTTTTGGACGCCGCGGTCCCCGACTGTCAGCCGCGGCGCCTTCTCGACGTAGGCACCGGCACCGGCCTCGTGGTGGAGGCTCTGCTTGGCCGTTTCGATGACATCATCGCCATCGACAACGCTCCAGGCATGCTCGCTGCTGCCGAAGACGCGCTCCGCCCACAGCTACCCGCCGACGCTCAGTTGCGGCTGCAGGAGGTCACGGCGGAGGAGTTCACGCCACCGGCGGGATGGCAGGCCGAACTGGTGACAATCTGCCGAGCGTTCCACTGGCTCGACCAGGCCGCGACCCTAACCCGGTTGGACGCGCAGGTCAGCCCGGACGGCGCGGTCGCAATCTTCGCCGACAACAGCTTCTGGACCGCTACCAACGACTGGAAGGCCGCAATCCGCACAGTCATCCAGGACTTCCTCGGCGAGCAGCGTCGCGCTGGCGAACGCACGTTCCAGCATCACCACCGCCCGTACAGCGAGATCATGCGTGAGTCTCCGTTCAGTCAGGTCGAGGAGCACGCCGTGTCGGTCATCCGAACCTGGACCGCGGACAGCATCCTTGGGTACCTGCACTCCACCTCGTTCGCCGCGCCACAACTGTTTGGCGACCGGCTCGACGCGTTCGACAGCGCTGTCCGTGCCACCCTTGCCCGATACAGCGACACCGATACCTTCACCGAGGACAACGAGTTCCTCATCCGCATCGGCCGGCGAGATCGGCGAGACTGATGAAGGGGTGCAGATGGCTGTCGAGTACCGGCTGACGCTGGCAGGCGACGTCCCGCTCGAACAGGTGGCGGAGCTGGCCGCTCCCGAAGCGGTCGAGATGTCCACGGCGTCCGGCGGCAGAATGCTCAGCGCCGACCTGAACGACGAGCACGGGTACGTAGTGGACATCACCGGCGGCCGGCACGGCTACTACAGTGCCGAGGACGACGGTGGCGCTCTGTGGGAATGGGAGCCGAAGACCTACGTCGACGTCAGCTTCTACATGCGCAAGGACACCCTGGCCAACAAGGGTAAAACCCACATGCTGGCGGCCGTGGCCAGGACCCTCGCCGGCAGGGCCGAGGACGCGGCCCTGACCCTCAACGGCGACGTGCTGATGCTGACCCGTGTCGCAGGCACCCTTCGAAAGCACAACACCGACGGCTGGTACGACGAAGACTACGACAGGTTTCTCCACCCCTGACGCGTCTATGAATCGGGGCGGCGAGGGCGTGTTCTGGCTCGCCCGTGCGAGGCATCATCTGCCGCAGCATCGCGTAGCGGCGAAGGAACACGGTTCGGTAACGGCGAATAAGCGCGATGGTGCAAATCGTTGCACGCCGCGACCGACCAGCCCGTCTTCTGGACCCGCGAGCAGTACGGCGAAGAAGCCACTACCTGGCTGCTCTTCCGCCACAAGATCGATTATCTGCACGCCACGAGCGAACGCTTCACCACACCCACCGTCCCGGCCGCCCGCGTCTTCTGCATCCCAGAAACCGCCGTGCGGGGCAAGAGCTGGCCGCCGTCGGCATCGACGGGATGATCCGACCGCGCAGCCGGTTACTGACCACTGACGGGCTCAACGCGGCCTGCCGCTACCTGGCCAGCCTCCCTTGAGCCTTCGCTTCACTCAGAAACTGTGACAGGCTGCCGCAGACACACAGGCACGGATGAGGAGGTGCGGTGGCGGAGAGGCCGACATCGGTCTTGATGCTCTCCCTCGGCGGGACAACCGCCATGACCGCCGGCAGCGACGGTGGCGGCGTCGTGCCGAACCTGACCGCCGAGGAGCTCATCGCCGCTGTACCTGGACTGGCCGAGACTGGCATCGACGTGCACGTCCAGACCTTCCGCCAACTGCCGGGCGCCTCGCTCAGCTTCGACGACCTCACGGCGCTAGCCGCACTGATCGCCGACCACACCGCGACCGGAGGTATGGATGGCGTCGTGGTCACCCAGGGCACCGACACCATCGAGGAAACCGCCTACCTGCTCGACCTGCTGCACACCGGCGAGGCGCCGGTTGTAGTCACCGGTGCGATGCGCAACCCCACCATCGCCGGCGCCGACGGACCCGCGAACGTCCTCGCCGCGATCCGCACCGCTGCCAGCCCCGCCGCCCGGGGCCTTGGCGCCCTGGTGGTCTTTGCCGACGAGGTCCACGCCGCCCAGCACGTCCGCAAGACACACTCCACCAGCGGCGGCGCCTTCCGCTCGCCGAACACCGGCCCGCTCGGCCACGTCGTCGAGGGCACAGTACGGCTGCTCACCCACCCACCGCACCGCCTGACCGTGCCGCTGGAGACGGTCACCCGGGTTCCACGAGTCGGGCTGTACACCGTCTCCCTGGGCGATGACGGCGCCCTCCTCGCCGGGGCCGACGGGCTCGACGGCCTCGTCGTGGCGGGGTTCGGCGTCGGCCACGTACCTCAACGCCTCGTCGAGAAGCTCACCGCCCTCGCGGCGAGGATCCCGGTCGCGCTCGCCTCCCGTACTGGTGCCGGACCGGTCTTGGCGTCCACCTACGCCTTCCCCGGCTCCGAGAGCGACCTGCAGCGCCGAGGGCTCATCGGCGCCGGCTTCCTCGACCCCTACAAGGCGCGCATCCTGCTGCACACCCTTCTCGCCGCCGGCGCCGAGCCCGAGACCATCGCCGCCGCATTCGCCGCCTACGGCACCGGCGATCCTGCCCGCTGGCCCTGGCCGGCCCTCAGCCAACAGCCGGAGATGCAGTATGCGTAGCCACGACCTCACACCCGGCCGCATGATCGGCGTCACGTTCGACCACGGCGAGGACTTCTTCACCGCCCTCGCCGACGCCTGCCGCATCAACGGCATCCGCCACGGCTACATCCCCGTCTTCATCGCCGGCTTCAGCAGTGTCGAAATCGTCGGCACATGCCAACGCCTCGACAACCCCCAGGCACCCCTGTGGGACCGCGTGCACCTGTCCAACGTCGAAGCACTCGGCGGCGGCACCATCGCCTACGACGAGGCCGAGGACCGGATCCTGCCGCACATCCACGTCAGCGTCGGCCTCAAGGAACACAGCGCCACCGGCCACACCAGCCACCTGCTTGCCGCCACCGTCCAGTTCCTCACCGAAATGTTGGTTACGGAGGTTGCCGCGCCAACAATGCGCCGGGTCCCCGATCCCACGATGTACAACGTGCCACTCCTACAATTCGGCAACGGCTGATCATCTCAGATGGCGGCGTAATCTTGTGGACTGACGGGTTGCCGCGATGCACGCGAAGGGCTACGGGCCCCGATCGTGTCAACCATCCCTTTGCTGATCATCGAGATTTGCGGGCCCATCATGCGTCTTATCCCCGAGGCGAGCCTCTACGACATGCCTCAGTTGCCCATCAGCGACAACTGACAGGCCAGCAGCATCCACTCCCACCACACGCGCTGGAACCTGGACCGGAAGCCGCTCATGCGACTGGCCACCTGCGGTGCCGACCCGCCCAGTGTCTAGTGGCCTCGCGAGGAGCCCGGTAGGTTCAGCGGTCGAGAACTTCCACTTTCATCGATAGGGGATGCCGGCCACGTGTCACAGATCGAGAAGATCACCGGTGAACTCCGTGCGTTGATGGCCGGGGTCGAACGCGCGCAGGGGTCGGCCGCCGCCGCCGACCGTCAGGCGCAGGAGACAGCGTCACGGGCTGCTGGTGCGGGCTTCGTTGCGGTGGCGGCGGGTGTGGCACGGGTGCGCAACGCGATCACGGGCATCCAGGGCGGCCTGGGAAGACTTGCTGGTTCGATCGGTGAGGCGACGACGGCCGCCGCTGCGGTGCCGAACGAAGCCACCCCGCAGGAGACGATCGCCGGGCTGGCGCCTGTGCAGAGTGCCGTGGACGCCGCTCGGGACGCGGCGTCCGGGGCCATCACCGGAGTCGGTGAGGCACAGCAACTCGTCGCCATGGTCCTACAGGGCGGGCAGCCCGGGCCGCTGTTGCAGGCCCTAGAGGCCATTAAGCAGGTCCTGGTGCTGGTCGTGCAACGCACCGGCGGGGCCCGGCAGGCCATCGAAGCGGCGATCGCGCAGGCCCGGCAGTTGGGGTCGTCGGGAAACTGACAGGGGCTGGCGGTCACCCACCGGCCAGCCCTACCCCTTCCCAGCAGGGTGACCCGCCGCCGACACCTCATGCCGCCGACGACAGCCCATCGGATGACCATGACCACGGCACGCCCTGGACCAGACAGCCAACCGGAGTCCCGGGCGGGACGCCGACCGGTCCGAGAACCAGAATTCCACCCAGGTTGGACGACGAAGGGCGGCGTCCGTTGGAGCTCGAGAACGAATGCGCCGATATAGTCGCCAGCACGAGCTACCGGGTCCACCAGAACCCCACCAGGCAGGAGATCACCGACGCCCGGCTCCGCACCGGCGACTCCGGCAACCCGGACAAAGACCCGGACTACCTGATCGAAGGTCACGTGTTCGACTGCTATTCGCCCACCCTCGGCAAGCCGGTACGGGGTGTCTGGAGCGAGGTCCGCGCCAAGGTCGACAAGGAGCAGACCCAACGCGTGGTGCTGAACCTGCACGACTGGCACGGAGACCTCGCGGCCCTGCGGACACAGTTCGACACCTGGCCCGTCGAGAAGCTGAAAGAACTCGTCGCGGTAACGCCGAGCCGCGCGATCGTGCAGATCGTCCGTCGAGACTGAGGAGAGGCGCAGAGATGGCTGTCGAGTTCAGGTTGACCCTCGCCGGTGACCTGCCCCTGGACCACGTGGCTGATCTCGTGGCAGCCGAACCCGCCGAGAAGCCCAGGCCGAGCGGCACCAACCCACAGCTGCTCAGTGCCCGCCTCTACGACACCCGCGGGTACGCGCTGACCGTCTCCTCAGGCAGCCAGGGCTACTTCGATGCCGAGGCCGAAGACGGTGCCCGCTGGGAGTGGGAGCCAGAGACATACGTCGACATCGACTTCTCCATGAAGGCTGACGACCTGGTCGACAAGGGGATCCCGAACATGATGAAGGCCGTGGCCCAGGTGTTGACCGCCCGACAGGAGGACGCGGCGCTGGTCCAGAACGGCAACTGGCTCCTGCTGACCCGCACCACCGGCGAACTCCGCAGACACCGGCATACCTGGTGGAGCCACTACAGCAGAGACGACCTCATCCCATGAGCCGGCCACGCGCGAGTGACTCGCTGACGACGACGTCCCCCTCGGCCCAAAGGACCTGAACCGCGACAGCGACGACTGGGCCACCACGCGGCTGATGACGAACTGGTCGAATCCCCCGAGGCACGCGATGCCCAGCTAGGAGAGGGCAGCCCACATGATCTTCGACGATGTGCGCGGTGTGTGCTCTCCAGCGGATGCCAACCCGGGTGAACCGATGCCAACACGGGCCACCGCGGCCGACCGCCGGTCGCAACCCGGGGTACGTGTGCTCGGGGTGCGCTCCTGGACTGGGCGAACAGGGGTCCGGGTGACGTGGGTGAACGTGGGCCACTCCCTGCCACCCCAGGTGAACCCCCGGGTCGCTAGACTGGGCGCTCGCGCCCTCGTAGCTCAGGGGATAGAGCAACGGTTTCCTAAACCGTGTGTCGCAGGTTCGATTCCTGCCGGGGGCACCCAGGTCAGAGGCTTGATCACCGATCTAGCTGCCAAACTGATGGAGCCATGCGTGGAGCGAATCACGCTAAGGTCGCTCCATGCCCTCCACATCGAAGGCGCGCAAGCGATCGCGTGGTGAAATCGAGACCCTACCCAGTGGGTCACTCCGCGTAAGGGTCTACGCCGGCGTCGACCCCGTGTCAAAGAAGCGGCACTACCTCGTAAAGACCGTGCCTGCCGGACCGAAGGCCGCCCGCGAAGCCGAGAAGGCGCGTACGCGGCTGCTCAACCAGGTTGACGAGAAGCGCAACCCCCGCACCAAGGCGACGGTCAACCAGCTTATGGACCGGTACTTGGAGGTGCTCGACGTCGAGACGACGACGCGCGGCACCTACGAGGGGTATATCCGCAACCACGTTCGGCCGCTACTCGGCGAACTGGCCGTGGGCAGGCTTGATGGGGAAACACTCGATTCGTTCTACGCGGTGCTCCGTCTATGTCGCGCGCACTGCCAGGGCCGAAAGTACATCGAGCACCAGACCGCAGGAGAGCACTCGTGTAGCGACCGCTGTCGACCACATGCGTGTCGGCCACTCGCGGACTCGTCCATCCGGCAGATTCACGGCATCCTCAGCGGCGCATGCAAGCGGGCCGTCCGCTGGCGCTGGATCGGGGCCAACCCGATTGACCAGGCGGAGCCACCGTCTCCGGCTCGCCCCGATCCGCGCCCGCCGACCCCAGAGCAGGCCGCGAGCATTGCCACCGCAGCCTGGCGGGACCTTGACTGGGGCATGTTCGTCTGGCTTGCCCTGTTGACGGGTGCTCGGCGCGGCGAACTGTGCGCGCTTCGCTGGGATCGCATCGACTTCGCGACGGGCGTTCTGACGATCCGATCAAGCATCGCGCAGAGCGGAGCGAAAACGTGGGAAAAGGATACAAAGACCCACCAACAGCGCCGAATCACCCTTGATGATCAGACGTTGGCGCTACTGCGGGCGTACCTACGCCGCTACACGGAGCGGGCCGCCACGCTCGGCTTCACCCTGCCGACCGACGCCCGTGTGTTCTCGCTATCGCCTGACGGGAGCACATGGCTCAAGCCCGACACAGTGACCCAGCGGTACGCCCGCATGTGCGCGCGGCTGGGATGGGACATGAACATCCACCAACTTCGGCACTACTCCGCCACTGAGTTGATTGCTGCTGGCGTAGACGTGCGAACCGTAGCCGGGCGACTCGGCCACGGCGGAGGAGGCTCGACCACGCTGCGGGTTTACAGCGCATGGGTATCTGAAGCGGACCAACGCGCTGCGGGCACCCTGACCGACCGAATGCCGACCCTCCCCGCTGGTCTCGAATCAGACGGAGCGCTTTCCGCCCCTCTACCTGACCCGATCACGGACGACTCAGCGCCGTATCTGCGTGTGGTTGCGGACCTTCGGGCCGCCATCAAGTGCGGTGCATTGCGGCAGGGCGGCCCGTTGCCGACCATGGTCGACCTTGCGGCACGCTACGAGGTTGCGCCAAGCACCGCACAGAGGGCAGTTGCCATCCTCGCGGCAGACGGCGATGTGGTTGTTTCGCGTGGCAAACGGGCTTTCGTGGCAGGCTCATAAGAAGTCTACCGGTGCGAATATCCGCCGCTTGTCGGACTACTGGCACCAGGCCGCGGCACGTAACCTGATGGAGTGAACGAGTTCATGAGTGCAGCGAAGAACACCGCCGAGAGACTGCTCGCGCAGCAACTACCACGTCGATGGCGTCACGTTCAATCGGTCGCCGCAAAGGCGACTCGTGTCGCCGAGGCCCTTCCGATGTCAGAGCGACCGATCTTGGTAGCGGCGGCTTGGCTGCATGACATCGGCTATTCACCGGGACTCAAAGATTCGGAAATGCATGCTCTGGATGGCGCCCGGTGGCTGCGCGCAAACGGCTATGACCCGCGTGTCACGTCACTCGTCGCCCATCATTCATGCGCACTATACGAGGCGGAAGAACGGGGACTTGCCGTAACCCTTCGAAGCGAGTTCCCGCCTGAGGAGACGCCGACATCCGACGCCCTCTGGTACTCAGATATGACAACCGGCCCGGATGGGCAAGACCTTACAGTGGACGAACGACTAACCGAGGTTCGACAGCGGTACGGTCCTGACCACATCGTCACCCGGTTCTGGGCACGGGCAGAACCGGCGCTACTCGCCGCCGTAGCCAGGGTCGAGGCAGGTCAACCGATGTAAGGCTTTGGGCGCTGCTCGTATCCGTGTTCAATACGGAGTCGCATAGACGGATGAATCGAAAACTGATCCAGTTCGGCGCGTGACACCCAGCGCACCTCGGATGACTCACTGCTAGGCGTAGGATTACCACCTAGGCACTCCCCAAGGAAGCAAATAGAGAACTGCTGCCGGACCTCGCCGTCACTGTAGGACATCACGTGTTTCGGGTCGGTATAGATCCCGACTACGCCAGCAACGCGGATGTCTACTCCCGACTCCTCCTTCGTCTCGCGTACGGCGGTCTCCGCGATGTACTCACCGAAGTCTTGAGCCCCTCCGGGGATGGCCCAGAGCCCGTTATCCGTACGCCTGATTAAGAGCACGCGACCCTTACTGTCGGTAACGAAGACCGTAACTGCCACTACGATACTGTTTGGCTTTGGGGCCGCCGGATCGTTGTAGTACTCTGTGCGCGCCATGTGATCACGCTACCACCTTAGGCTCCCACACCGGCACGGACGTTGACCACACCCGATCGAAACTGTCGGCGTACGTGTCAAACAAGTCCCCTCCGGAAATCCGCCGGAGATGCATAACCGGTGTGTGCGCGGCAGGGAATCCGAATACATGAGCGTTCACGAGCATTTCGTCATCAAATCGGTAGATAGAATTGTAGAGCGTTGTGCGATGAAAATGAATGGCGACGTCGGGCACCTCTCGCAAACGCTGATAGAAGGCAAGCACGTTGCGCACCTTCCCCGCCATAGAGTCTCCGATGCCTTCCTCTGCTCCCCGCTTCGACACTTCGGGGCTCTCGGGGTCACCGAGGAGAATTTCGACTCGTGCGCCTGATTGGGCCTTCTCGCGCAACGCCGCAATGAGCTGCGGTTGCTGTTCGGGGAGAAATAGCCCGGCGTACACCAGCACGCCAACACGCTTCGCCGCGTCGTTGATGAGGCGACGCCAGAGTTCGTCAGGGACCGCCCCGCGGCGCGGGTACACCCGCACGCACTCGGACTCGGCAATGCGCTGTGCCCGTTCCGCCGGCACGGCGTCCGGCCATAAGTAGGATTCACTCTCCTTTACCAAGGCTGCAATTGCGTGTCGGTACTTCGGATATGGAGCCCGGCCCTGCGTAATCCATCGCTCTGCTGTCTTCGGGTCGACGCCCACATGCTCAGCCATGGCTGCGTGG
This sequence comes from Salinispora cortesiana, assembly GCF_000484695.1. Lineage (GTDB taxonomy): Bacteria > Actinomycetota > Actinomycetes > Mycobacteriales > Micromonosporaceae > Micromonospora > Micromonospora cortesiana. Next base: position 26,895 of record NZ_AXVR01000002.1, read on the forward strand.
GTAAAGCCGTTGCGGAGGATCGCGTCACGCAATCGGTCGTTCGGCATCGGTTGCCACCCCTGATCGACAGACTTCTAGGGACGACCTCAGGTTACGAAGGACGTCCCTAGAAATCCAGCCAGGCAGTGAAGTCGTGACCTTCCATCTCGGCACAGTGGAGCCAGCTTCGACCGACAACGGAAGGAACACAGATGAACGCCAATGTGATCAGCGGCCGGCAGGTACGTCGGTTCTACGACGTAGCCGAGGCTGCCGAGCTGCTGCGCCTGTCGGAGCCGACGCTGTACCGGGCGATCCGGGCCGGCGAGTTTCCGGCAATCAGGGTCCGGGGGCGGCTTGTGATCCCGGCTCGCGCCATTGACGACATGGAGACGTCCGCCCTGGCGAACGGCCTGGTTGACGCCCGTACCTACGCTCTGCGGCCGGCGGGCTGACACGCGCCGCTACGACACGGCCCGCTTCGGACCTGGCGGCGCTGGTGGGATCGCGTGCTCCCGGGCGAGCTTTCGGATGTAGGCACCACTGAAGGGCGATAGCCGCTCGACATCAGTGGGGCTGAGGCCGTCTCTCAGGGCCGCAACAACCGCCATGATGACCGCCTCTCGGGCAGTCTCGTGCGCCGCCTCGGTGCGGCGATACCGCTTCGTAGCTGCTGAAAGTTGCTCTCGGGCGTCAGTCACGCCCACAAGTCTACCGCTACCTACTTGCGCAACAGACCCTCGTATCGCTACCTTGTTGCGCAACAGAGTTACGCAACAAGGTAGGACCGCCGGTTGGCTACCGGGGAAGGCAGCGCCTCGCGGCGCTGCGCGCCCACGAGCCGCCGCGCGCTCGTTCATTGAGAACTTCACAGCAGAAGCGCCGCGTAGATCCGTCTGCGGCATCCGGTGGCATTCACTGACCTCCGGAACCCCGCCTTGAGCCACACGGTGGCCGACCTCGGTAGATCCCGAGCGAGCGGGGCGAGCGGGCCGGATCCGGCGCGCGGCATGGACTTCTGCCTCAGACGGCTCTGACAGGGCCGATTTAGCGGGCGGTGGTGACGCACCGCCCCCTTTTCCGATCACACCTTTCCGACCTGACCTGGCCCTACGGTCGCCCGTTGGGGTCGGGTCCGAGCTGTGAAGTGAGGGCACCGACATGGCGTCTATCGCCGATTCCTACCACTTGATGGTCTCCGACGTGGCCTGTTGGGGCGAGTGCCGCAGCTGCGGCCAGCTCGCCCCGCTTCCACCCGAGGAGCCGATGTGCCGGCGGTGCCGGCCGTCTACCTGTGTTCCCCGCCGCCGGAGCGCGGCGGGCAAGCGTCGGAGGAACCGTAAGTGACTGACCTGGATGCCCTTGATGGGCCGACCTCGACCGACCTGGCCGAACTCTCGGCGGAGATGCCGCTGATCGAGGCCGAGGTGCTGCTGCTGGACGCGCAGATCGCGGTGTTGCGTCTCGGCCTGACTGATGTGACCCGGCAGCAGGTACGCCGGGCGCAGCGGCAGGTGCTGCGTGAGGCCCGCGACCTGTTGGCCGTTCGTGCCCCCGGGCCGCGCCGCGATGCGGCCTAACCCCCCTGATTTCCCTCTTTGGAGGTTTGGATGCGCAAGATTCTCGGCTGGGCCGTGCTGGCCTTCGTCGCGTTTTACGTGATCAGTAATCCGGCTGACGCCGCGGGCATGGTGCGGCAGGTCGCCGCCGGTGTCGGCGAGTTCGCCTCCGCCCTTGCTGGGGGTGGCCAGTGACCACGGCAATCCCTGACATGTTATTTACCGCCGCAGCGATGGCCTGTGCCGGTCTTTCGACACCACGGCACGCCGCCCGTGGTTAGCGCCGCCGTCGCGATCGTGCTAGCGACCGATGGGTACCGCCGCCGTTGGATCATTCTTGTTGAGCGCACGGACGGCCACGGCTGGGCGCTGCCTGGCGGCTACGTCGAACCGGGCGAGACGGCAGCCGATGCCGCCGTGCGTGAACTGGGCGAGGCTACCGGGCTCCTGCTCTATGCCGAGGACGAGGTCACCTGGGAGGCCCTGCCGGCCCGGGTGGTGCCTGACCCCCGGTCCTCGGGTGGGGCGTGGGTAGCGACCGTGCCATCCGTGGCCCGGCTTACCGCCCGCTCTCGGGCTGACTTTCCTGCACTGACCGGGGTCGAGGGGGCGGGCCGCGCCGAGTGGATACCGGCCAACGCGTACGCCGCCCTCGCCGGTCATCTGTGCACCGCCTACTCGGGCGAGGTGATCGCCGGTCACCGCGCATTGATCGCCGACCTGCTCACCGTCCACTGACTGACCAGGAAGGAGCTTTTGATGACTGTTACGACGTACATGCCGGGTGAGGTTGTCGATATCACCGTTGAGGGTGCTCGGGTGGTGGCCTTCAATGCCGCGTACCTGACTGTCGTCTTGCCGCAAGGCGATGCCGTGGCGTTGGAGTGCGGATCGACGGGGTTGACCGTGAACCGGGTGGCCCCGGCCGAATGGCCGCCGCGTCCCGGTGACCTGTGGCGGGACCGCTGCGGCGTTCCGTGGTTCGCCTTCGACGCCGCCGACTACGACCACACCGGGCAGGAGAAAGTCCTGCTGTGCAGCCCGGATGCGTACGGACGCGGTAGCCAGGTTCATCCCTAGCTGGTTGCCCGGGACCTCGGCCCGCTGACTCTGGTGCATCGGGAGGCCGGCTACCTGAAGCCGGCAGATGACCCCTGTTCTGACCTGTTGGAGGTCTTGTGAGTGACCGTAAGAGTCGACGGGCTGTGATGGCCGCGCTGCTGCTGTTGGCTAACCCGTCCCACATCTACGTTCATACCGAGGGTGTCGCGTTGTCGGTCAAGTTCGACAGCGTCGCCGATCTGAAGTCATGGCTGAACCTCGCCGGCCTGCTCGAACCGGACTTGCTGATGAGTGAGCGGCAGGGCACCAGCGACGATGGCCGCCCCTACCTGGCGGTTCACGCCTACCCGCAGTGGCATGGCTGGGAGTTCTACGCCTCGGCCAGGGAGTTCACCGACGGCCGTGGGGACCTCGACACGCAGACCGCTGGCGGGCTCGCCGCCCTGGCGGTGACCGGATGACCGCCCCCACGCTGTCCGCATACCCGAAACAGGTAGAAGACCTGGTGCCCGCCGCCCGGGATCTGGCCGCGCAGCTCGGTACGGTCCCGTCTCGCAACCGCATCAAAAAGGAGCTGCACGTAGGCGGGCCGAAAGCCGACGCGATCCTCGCCGAGCTGACCCGTACCCCATTGCCCGCCCCGCCGGTCGACAACGGCCCCGCACCTGAACCTGCCGCTGAACAGACGGCGGGCCCGGTCGAACCCACCCCGCCGGCCCCAACCGAGCCCGGACCGGTGGTGGACCCGCCGCCAGTCGCCGACGACGCCCCGCCGGCCGTCGACCCGCAGCCCACACCCGCCGAAGACCCGGGCACCAACATCACCAGCTCGCCGGCCCGTCCGGCGGTGGTGTGGCCGGTGGTGCTGCTGGCGCTGCCGGCGTTCGTGGCGGTCTGGTCCGGGTGGGTCGGACTCGGCGGACTCACCGGGTTCGGCGTGGTCCACCCGCTACCGGGCATCTGGGACTCACTGTCCCTGGACACCGCGATCACCCTGCCGATCGGGGTGGAGACCTACGGCGCGTACGCGCTCTACGTGTGGCTGTCCGGCCGGGTGCCCGCGCGGGCACGCCGTTTCGCCAAATGGTCGGCGATCGCGTCCCTGCTCGTCGGCGCGCTCGGCCAGGTCGCCTACCACCTTCTCGTGGCCGCCGGAGTCACCGTCGCCCCGTGGTGGATCACCACTCTCGTGTCGTGCCTGCCCGTCGCGGTGCTCGGCATGGGCGCGGCCCTCGCCCACCTCGTTCGATCACACAACTGACGCCGAGAAGGGGAGTTGACGATGCGTTCTTGGCACGTCTTTACCGCCGCCGCCCTGGCCAATGTGGTGCTGATGGTGGCCGCCGACACGGCAAGCCGTGTGCTGCACGCGGTTTCCGCGATCGCGTTCACGGTAGCCGCTTTGGCGACCCGTTCACCCCGGTCAGGCCGGGGTTCCTAGCCCCGCCCGGCGGCACAGCCCGTGGCCTCGAAACCTGTGCTGTGCCGCCGGTCTTCTCCCTCGGTTCGTGGAAGAACGTCAGGAGAACACCATGTTCGCAGATTCTCCCGTGCAGGTCACGGCGCTGGCGGTAACCGCGCTTGGTGCCGCCGCCGCTGGGTGGCTGACCGCCCGCCGTGCCCTGGCCGCCGAGCTGGCCGCGACCCGGTACGCGGCAACTCATGACCCGCTCACCGGCATTTACAACCGCGCCGGCCTTACCGCTGCCTCCGATGCCCTGATCAGCGCTGGTCACGCCGCCGGTGGCCTGGTGGTGGTGCTGCTGGTCGACTTGGTCGGCTTCAAGGCCGTCAACGACACCTACGGCCACGATGCCGGCGACGCCGTCCTCACCACCGTCGCCGGCCGACTCGCCACCATCGCCGAACCGGCCGGGATCGCCGCCCGGCTCGGTGGAGACGAGTTCGCCGCAGTAGTGACCGCCGGCCCCAACCGCCGCCACGACGACGTGTCGCAGTGGCTCACCCAGCTACACGCCCACCTGACGATCCCGGTCAGCTACGGCGGCCAGCCGCTTCCGGTCGGGGCGACCATCGGGGCGAGCCTGGCCCGTCCCCACCTGCCTGTCGGCGCGTGGCTGACCGCCGCCGACAAGGCCATGTACGCCGCACGCGCGCACCGGACCGCCACCGCCATCACCAGTACCCCACACCCGCCGGAGAGCCGGCCCGCCGTGCGTTCCCGAGACAAGGAGCGTCCCACCTCTCACCTGGCCGCGATCCGGCCCCGCATCGCCTGACCTGGAGGAACAAACCCATGACGATGGGGCAAGTTTCCGAGCCGGCGCAGACCGGCGTGCCGGCCGATCCGGCCTGGTTTTTCGCCCGTGCCGAGTTCACGCGCGGCGAGTTGACGCGTGTGGACGGCAAAGCGTCGACGTTGATGGCGATCGCGGGAGCGGCGGCCACGCTCGGCGCCACCGCTCTGACCAGAGCTGACCTGCCGGCGGTGGCGTTGGCGGTCGGGGTGGCCACGGTCTTCCTGGCTGGTGTGGCTACCGCGGTGCTGGCGGTGGCGGTCCGGCCGTGTCTAGCCGGCGGCCATGCCCTGATGCACTACGCCGTTTCCACCCCCCACCAGCTACTCGCCGAGGCCGCCGATCCGGCCCGGACCACCGCCGAGCAGGAAGCCCGCTACCTGGTGTGGCTTTCGCGCCTGGCGCTGCGCAAGTACCGGCGGATCCGCCTCGCGGTCGACCTGCTGCTGACCGCGCTTGCCGGTACCGCCGGCACCGCTGTCCTCGCTGTCCTGACCCCCGGAGGTTGACATGCAGAACAGGAACAGCCCGTCTCGTAGTGGTGTGGTTGCTGCCGCGACCGTCATTGTTCCGGTGGTGGTGTTCGGGTTCGGCTATGGCCTGGCCCGTGACGCCGAGCTGACCGCCTGGATCGCTCTGGTCGCACTGATCGCTGCTGCCGGCTACGGCATCACGCAGGCCCTGATCCGGGTCGGGCGGCGATGACCACCACAACCACACCGCCCGCCACCGCCGAGGCAGAGCCGACCGAACCCGACACTGTCACCGGTCCGCCCGGCGACAGCGCCACCGAGCCGGCCGACGCCGAGGCGACAGCCGTGGAAGCACCCGGAGACACTGCCGACCCGTCAACGCCGGAGGACGATCCGCCGGCCGAGGAAGGCGAGGATCCGCCGACCGGGTTCCCGGGCGGGGCAGTGTTGGCCTCGGCCGCTGACGTGATGGCCGTTGGTGGTGGCGCTCTGGTGGCCGGGGCCGGTGGCGCCGGGGTGATGCTGCTGGCCGCTGGTGGCCTCGCCGCCGCTGGTGCCGCAGCAGCCGCCCGCCGCCGGGATGAACGCCGCCGCCGGGAAGCCGGCCGGCGGGTTGGAGGCACGGCACGCGCGCCACGCCGCTCCACCGCCGGCACGCCGGGCCTAACTCGCGGCCGCAGCACCAGCCGCCGTGGTGGTGTGGGGTTCGGCCGAGACGGGGCCGGTAAAACTCGCCGCCGCCGTCGGGGCGCGGATCCGGGTCACGGTGGGGCCGGCAAGTCCAGCCGACGCCGTAGGCCGGGGTCCGGGCGCGACGGGACCGGGAAGTCAGGCCAGGGCCTGTTCGGGCGGGGGTTCGGCCGTTCGTCGCCGTTTCGGCGGTCCAGCTCGGCGAAGTCCCGCAAGTCCGGCAACACCGGCACGGGCAGTTCGAAGGGCAGGTCATGGTGGGGCAAACGCGCCGGCCGGAACCCGACGACCAGTAACAGCGGTACCCGCAACAGCAACAGCGGCCGTCGTCGTGGGCCGCTGGCCCGGGGCCGGGCATGGCTACCGAAACTGCCCGCGATCGGGAAGCCCTGGAACAGCAGGCGCAAGGAAAGGTCCGGGTCGAGCGAGAAACGGCCACCGTCGATGGCGAGCCGATCCTGGTGGCGCGGCCTGGTATCCGGACTGCGAGTGCCGGCGGCAACCCCACCACCCGGGGCACGGACCCCGCCGACCCCGGCGCCCGGCTCTGGCCTGTCCGGTGTGGCTGCGCTGCCCCGTGGCCGTCACGCCCCCCGCCCGGCGGCGTCTGCGGTGAGCGCTGAGGACGCCGTGCGGCAGGCCCGACAGATCCGTAAAGCCCTCGCCGGAGTCAAGGACGCCGTCAAAGCGATCGAAGCCGCCGCCGCGTCTACGGCCGGCACGCAAGCACGCAACGACGGTCCGGGTCCTACCGGACCGCAACCATTGGGAGGACAAGGGATGGGCCAGTTCCCGCTACCCGCCGCCGCCGCAGAGTTCCGGTCCGCGGCGTCGCAGTACACCCCGGATGACATGTACGAGTTCGGGCTGCACCTGGCGCAAATGCCCGCCGCGATGGCCGACATCGCCGAAGGCCTCAAAACGATGGCGATCCGCACCGGCACCGAACGACCGGTCAACCCCCTCGTTGTCGAGGCCTTGGCTGCGCTTTACCACGCGCAGCGGGCCACGATCACCGCCGCCGAAACGATCGCCCCCATGTTCCGCAAAGCCCACTCGGTCGATTTGGCCCGCCGGGAGAACCCCCGTAACAACGAACAGGAGTGGAACGTCCGATGACCAACGCCCCGCAGACGCCCCCGGCCAACCAGCCGGGGGCCACCCCCAACCCCACCCCAACCGCCACGCCCACCGCAGCCCGGTCGAAGCCGGCCGGCTGGGTTACCTACGCGCTGTCGACCTGGCACTGGCGGCACCCCCACCCCGCATGGGGAACCATCAACGCCGCCGGAGCGACTCTCGGCACCGCCGGGATCGCCGCCGCCGCCGGGGTTCCCGCCCCGTTCGCCCTGATCGGTGGGGCGCTCGGCGCGGCCGGAGCCGTCGCCGGAGGAATGACCGACGACCTGTCCGGACGGCGCCTACTCTGGCGGGCCGGAAGCTGGATGCTGCCCGCAACCTGGATGGCCTCCACCATCGGCCTCGACGCCGTATGGTCCGGGCCGGCGCTAGGCACCCTCGCCGCCGGCACCGCCGCCGCAGCCACCATCGCCACCGCCGCCGGCCGCGCCCGCCAACGCCGCACCGTCACCCGCCACCAGCAGGCAGCCCGCGCCGACGCCGCCACCGCCCGGGAGCGGGTCGCCGTGGCGTGGGAAGCCCGCATCGCCCGCGTCACCGACGTCAAAGTCACGATCCGAGCGGTGCAGGCGTGGCCCACCAGATCCGGGTTCACCCTCGACGCCGACCTACCCACCGGCGGGGCGACCTGGCGGGACATCGCCCGCCGCACCGAAGGCCTCGCCACCGACGCCCGCCTCCCCAACGGATGCGAGGTCACCGTCGAACCCGGCGACAGCCGCGGCGCGGTCCTGCTGCACGTGTCCACCGTCAACCGCCTCGGCGAAGACCACTACCTCGACGACCACAGCCCCCTATCGATCAACAACCCCCTCGCCATCGGGGTGCACCGCAACGGCGAGCAGGCCCTGATCAACCTGCGGTACGCGTGCGGGGTGCTGGTCGGGCAAACCGACTCCGGCAAAACCAACCAACTGCAGACCATCAACACCCAGCTCATCCGGGCCGTGGACGCGATCGTGTGGCACATCGACCTCGCCGGAGGCGGCCTCGCCCGACCATGGGTCACCCCATGGGCCGAAGGCCGCGCACCCGCCCCGGCCGTGGACTGGGTCGCCACCACCGCCGCCGAAGCGGAGATCATGACACGGGCCGCCATCGAGATCCTCAAAGGGCGTAAACCCGCCTACCAGCAGCGCATGCGCGACGCCAACGACGACAAGATCCCCGTCGGCCCCGACCTACCCGAAATCGTCATCGTGGTAGACGAGATCAAAACCGTGCCCGCGCACATCGTGGCCATGCTCACCGAAATCTCCGACACCGGCCGCGCCGCCGGGGTCCGCACCCTGTCCTGCGCCTTGCGTGCGACTGATGACTACCTCCCTGTGGCCATCAAGGAGCAAGCGCGGGTCCGGGTCGGGATGCGCGTCTCCGACGAGAAGGAACTCAACTACCTGTACGGGTGGAAGTACAACATCGACTCCGAGGCCGCCCCCTACCAAGGCTGCGGGTTCCTGCTCGCTGGCGAGCCGGGTGAAGCAGCGCCGATGCCGTTCAAGGGCTACCGCACCGACCCCGGCCGCATCGACACCGCCGCCATCGCCGCCGCCGGATGGCGACCCAACCTCGACCCCACCTCCGCCCACCTCGCCGACCAAGTAGCCGTACGCGGCACCCGCGCCTACACCGACCGCTGGACCCGGGTCATGCCCACCCTGTTCACCGAACCCACCACCATCACCGCCACGAACAGCAACCCTCAACCCACACCGACCGCCACACCCGACAACACCGACGGCTCGAACATCGCCCGCATGTTCGACCCCATCCCCGGCGACACCCTCGACGCCGCCCTCCACCGACTCACCACCATCACCAACCACACCGGCAACCCCGTGCCCGAGCTACTGACCCGTGCACTCGACGCCACCGAAGCCGCCGGAGGACGCATCCACACCGCCGACCTCGCCACCCAACTCGACATGGACCCCGCCGACCTCGGCACCGAACTCGGCCGCATCCTGCGCGACGTCAACATCGAACGACACAACAACACCGGCCGACTACGCGTCGGCGAAACATCCAAACCCGGATACCTGGCTACCACCCTCCGTGACGCCGTAAACGCCTACCGGGCTGGCACTCAAAAGGCCGCCTGACCCTCCCACAAACCGGTGTGGGAGTCACACGCCAGCACCTCCCACAAACCGTGGGACTCCCACACCCTGTGCCACCCCCCGAAACACCCCCTGACCTGCCCGTGTCACGCGTGTCACTCCCACACCCACAAGGGGGGTACCGGCCCGAAAACCCGCCCCACACCCCCCCCTGCCTTCCACGCCTGACACACCTCCCACACACACCCCACGCCGACCACACCCGGCGCGCTCCCGCACACCCAGATGCCGTAACACTCCGTAGCCAGAAAGGCGACTTGACCATGGCTTCCCCAACCCGTTTCACCCGCAGCCAACGCGCCACCATCATCGTCTGCGCCCCCGTCCGACTCGGCCCCGGCGTCCTAGCCCACACACCAGCCCCCCACAACACCAACGCCGGCAACGAAGCAGTGGCTAACACACCGGTATGGGTCACGGTCCCCGCCTGCCAGCCCACCCCCGAACCCGACGACCCACACGCCGGACACGGGTGGGCGCAGTACACCGCCGGATGGGCCGACCACCTCGGAGCACTAGCCTGCCCCACCTGCTACCCACCCGAACAGACCCACTGATGGCCACCATCACCGGCCTGGAGGTGTGGCTCACCGGCACCCCGACCGAACTCGACGCCGCCACCGACGCCCTGGCCGCCGCCGGTCGCCTCGCCCAGCGCGGCCAGCACCACCCGATGACCGGCGCAGACACCGGCCGCGCCCGCCTCTACCTGCGCCTCACCATCACCGCCACCAACCGCCGGCCGGCGCGCCCCGCCCGCCGCACCAGCGTTAGCGACCAGGGCGGGACCGTGCTGCCGTTTCCCGACCGGCGTACCGGCTGATGCCGTGTCGTTGCTCTGACCTGCCGTCACCCGTTACAGACACAGGGTCACAGCGGATTACACGAATGTGATTTGCTCTCTGTTCGAGCCGTACCTATGTACGACAGAATGTCGATCATAAGAGAGGGGATGGCCATGGCTGATCACAGTGCGATCGAGTGGACCGAGGCCACGTGGAACCCCACCACCGGCTGCGACCGCATCTCCACGGGCTGCGACAACTGCTACGCCCTGACGCTGGCCAAGCGGTTGAAGGCGATGGGTTCGGCGAAGTACCAAAACGACGGTGATCCCCGCACGTCCGGTCCTGGATTCGCGGTGACGGTGCACCCGGACGCGGTGAGGCTTCCGCTGCGGTGGCAGCAGCCGCGGATGGTGTTCGTGAACTCGATGTCGGACCTGTTCCACGCCCGCGTGCCGACCTCGTTCATCCACGAGGTCTTCGACGTGATGGCGGCAACGCCGCAGCACACCTACCAGATCCTGACCAAACGGGCCGCGCGGTTGGCCAAGGTGGCGCACCTGTTCGACTGGCCCGCCAACGTGTGGATGGGCGTCAGCGTGGAAGACGCCGGGCAGCTCGCCCGCCTGGACCATCTGCGTCAAGTTCCGGCAGCGGTGCGGTTCGTCTCCGCCGAACCCCTACTCGGACCGTTGCCCACCATTGATTTGACCGGGATGCACTGGGTGATCGTCGGAGGCGAGTCCGGGCCGTCCGCCCGGCCGATGGCCCCGGACTGGGCGCGCACAGTGCGGGACCGCTGCGCCGAAGACGGTGTGCCGTTCTTCTTCAAGCAGTGGGGTGGCCGCACCCCGAAAGCTGGCGGGCGAACCCTCGACGGTCGCATCTGGGGCCAGATGCCCGTGACAGACCGGGTGTCGGTAGGGGTGTGAGTCAGCAGCGGCGGATCAGGGCATAGTGAAATCGCGGGCCCTTTCCGTCGTTGGCGATGAGCCCCTGCCGGTGCAGGTCCCGCACGGCGGCTCGTACGTGCGGGATCCAGGCCGAACCGAGCGTGTGACCGTATACCTCGGCCACCCGGTCGGCGATCCGGAACGGGCCGATGGTTGTCGCCAGGTGCAGAATGTTCGCGGCGATCGCGGCGGTCCACTCCTTATTTTTGACCGGCTTAGCGGTGTCGCCGGCCGGGGCCATCATCTCCATGTCGAACAGGGTCGGCTGGTCCGGTGAGGTGCCTCGGTTCCAGGCCGCGGTGTCGCAGGCCTGACGCCACTCCACACCGGCCTTGCCTAACGCGTCCGCGAAGCACCACATCCCCTCAACGTGGCGGGTGAACAACGCAAGCACGTACTTGGGAAGCAGATCCGGTCGGGGCCGCACCGGCATACTCATCGACGTAAAGCCTGTCCCTTCGGCGATCATGTCCCGATACCTGTCGGCGACCGATAGCGCTGCCTGCGTCGCCTGATAGCCATCGTCCTTGCCGGAGACGGTAGCGAAGTGCTGCTGCCACCACTCGCCGCCAAGGAACCGGTTCAGGCGTCGCGCCGTGGCCAACGATGATCCCGTCAACGGCTTACCGTCGGCAAGGGCGGTACGCAGTTGCCCTCCCATACGCGCTACCGCCGACACGCTGATATGCAGCAACACCTCCGTCGCTGGCTGCTTGGGACGACTCAACAGACCGGACCGTATGAGCTGGAAATCCAGCGCCGGCCCGAACGGGTCCAGGAACGCAAACAACGCGTCGTCCTTCACCAGGTCCAGGATCTCCGGCAGACAGTCATCCAAAGACCGGTGAAACAGCACCGGCTCCCTGGACCACTCGACCTCGCTGAGCACCTGGGACAGATTCGCGAAGTGCGCGTCATCTCGCTCAACGAAAATCCCGCGCACCGACCGGAAGCTCTCCACCTGGCGAGCGGACTCGACCAGCAACAGCGGCGAACCAGGTTCACCGTTGTTGTAGCGGCCCTGGCCAGCGTAGCCGTCCAGAAACGTCACCCGATGATCACGCACGTTCATGCCCGCTTTCGCGGCGAACACCACGGGATACCTCGACAGGATGCCGTGCTTAAAAACCGCTTCCGATTTCTTCGTCGCGAAAAAGTCGTCGTTACTTGACACCCGACCTCCCCACATCGAGCCCTAAGTAATCAAACGATAGCTATGAGTGTCTGTGCTGGCTACCCCACAGGACCACGCAGAGAAACCCTGGATCGGCGCGCTCCGCGCCGTCACCACTGACCCGTACTCTGAAGGGATCACCATGCCTGAGGCTTCATCGGCGCTAACCGGGCAACGACAGCGCGTTGACCTCCTAGCCCAGCGGCTCCTCGACATCGACGCCGCCCGCCGCCACGCCGAGGCCACCGGCGACCAGCACCTACGCAACTCGCTGCTGAACCTGGCGCGCGACCTTATCGGCCAAGCCGAGGCACGCGACCTGCGCTCCCTGGTCACCCTCTGGTACCTGCAACTCGGCGCGATCGCCGCCGCGCACGACCAGGGCGCCGAGTAACCCCGAACCCCTGACTGGCGGCCTCCGCGCCCACACTTCCTGGTGGCCAGCGCCCGAACGGGGCGCTGGCCACCCACGTCTTCATCACCGTCTTACCCAGTTCTCACCCCTACTTGGAGGTGGCTTTGCTGTGACTCGACCACCCGCGCATGACCTCGCGGCCGAACGAGCCGTAATCGGTGCCGCTCTACTCGCCCCCGGGGTGGTTGCCGACCTGGCAGCCACCCTTACCCCGGCCGACTTCTACCGGCCCGCACACACCCGACTCTGGGAAACGCTGTGCCACATGCACGCCGCCGCACAGCCGATCGACCCGATCTCGGTAGCTGGCCGCCTCGCCGAAACCGGCGACCTGGGCATGGTGGGTGGAGCCCCGTACCTGCACACCCTCATCGCCACCGTGCCCACCGCCGCGAACGCCGGGCATTACGCGCGGATCGTTGTCGAGCACGCCCGCCGCCGCCAGGTCGCCGACCTCGGCACCTACCTCGCCCAACGCGCCGACGACGGCACCGACGTAGCCGACCTCGTCGCTACTGGCCGGGCGATACTCGACCAAGCCTCCGACGGCGCGCAGTGGCCGCCGCTGATCCCGCTCGGCGACCACCGACACCTCCCCGACTTCCCCAGCCACGCCCTACCCGCCTGGGTCGCCGAGATGGTGCACGGCGTCGCCGAGTTCACCCAAACCCCCGTCGACCTGGCCGGATGCATCGCCCTCGCCGCCCTATCCACCGCCGCCGGAGGCCGCGCCGAAGTCGAAGTAAGAGGATCATGGCGGGAACCAACCAACCTGTTCACCGTCGTTGTCCTGCCGCCCGGCTCCCGCAAATCCGCCGTGTTCGCCGCCATGACCGGCCCACTGTTGGCCGCCGAGAAGGCTCTTGTTGAGCGGACCAAACCGGCGATCGTGGAAGCGGAGCTGGCCGCCCGAGTTGCCGGGAAAGCGGCCGAGAAGGCCGCCATCGCCGCCGCGAACGCCGACGTGTCCGGCCGTGACACCCTCCTCGCCGAAGCGACCGACGCCGCGATGACCGCAGACGCCGTAACCGTGCCCGTCCTACCGCAGTTGGTCGCCGACGACGTGACCAGCGAAGAAGCCGCTTCCCTGCTCGCCGAACAGAACGGACGCCTCGCCGTCCTCTCCCCAGAAGGCGGCATCTTCGCCACCATCGCCGGCCGCTACTCCGGCACCCCCAACCTCGAAGTCTTCCTCAAAGGCCACGCCGGGGACATGCTGCGCGTCAACCGCCGCTCCCGTAACCCCGAACACGTCGAACATCCCGCCCTCACCCTGGGCCTGGCCGTGCAACCCGACGTGCTACGCGACATCGCCGACATGCCCGGCTTCCGAGGCAAAGGCTTGCTGGCACGGATCCTGTTTTCCCTGCCTGAGAACACCGTCGGGCGACGCAAAGTCGGGGCCGACCCGGTGCCTGACACCGTCGCCGACACCTACACCAGCAACCTCGGCGCGCTCGTGGGCAGCCTCGCGGACTGGACCGACCCCGCCGTCCTATGCCTCACCCCCGACGCCAACGAGCGGGTGCTCGACATCGAACGCGCCGTAGAGCCCCGCCTCGCCCCCGGCGGCGCCTGGGGACACATCGTGGACTGGGGCAGCAAATACACCGGCGCCGTCGTCCGCATCGCCGGACTAATCCACCTCGCCGAACACCTCCGCGATGGGTGGGGCAACCCCATCACCGCCGAGACTGTCGAACGGGCCGCGCTCCTCGGCGACTACTTCGCCGCCCACGCCCTCGCCGCGTTCTCCGACATGGGCGCCGACAAGACCACCCACAACGCCCGACACATCGCCGCATGGATCGAACGAACCGGGGCGACCACCTTCACCAAACGCGAGGTCTTCCGCGCACTCAAATCGGCCCAGCTACCCACCGCCGCAGACTTCGACGCACCACTGGCAGCCCTCGAATCACACGGCTACCTCCGACAGACAGAAACACCGGAGCGTCCCCGAACCGGAGGCCGACCACCCTCCCCGACCTACCTAGTGCACCCCCACATACACCAACCCGTCGCACCCGTTCAAGAGCTACCCACGGCACGACAGACGGCGTAACCGGCCTGCCAGAACTGCCACAACCGCCACAACCCCCACCCCTTCGAGGTTCTGGCAGTTCTGGCGGTTCTGGCAGGCCACCTTCACCCCGCGCAGCCCTCACCAACACGAACCCACCACACCCCCGCAAGCAAACAGCCACTCACACCGCCCCGCTGAGAGCCCCTGAACGAAACAGTCCCACCCATCCACACCTAGACACCTCAGATCTTGGCTCTACGGCGCTCTCAGCGGGCCGCTCTGCGCTGCACTGCGATCAACGCCTTCCCGCCTTCCACAAATGACCCGTGGCAACCGAAAGGCCCTCACCGTGCGAATCAGACTCCACGGCACCGCCTCCGAACTCACCGCCGCTCTCG
Organism: Salinispora cortesiana; assembly: GCF_000484695.1. Taxonomy (GTDB): domain Bacteria; phylum Actinomycetota; class Actinomycetes; order Mycobacteriales; family Micromonosporaceae; genus Micromonospora; species Micromonospora cortesiana. Next base: position 41,927 of record NZ_AXVR01000002.1, read on the forward strand.
CCGCACTCACCCACGTGCTCGACATCCACCACATCAGCCGGCCCTACCTCGACCGACCACCATCCACCCACCACCGCATCTACCTCCACGCCACACCTAGAGCGTGTGCTACGGAGGGTAAGCGCGGACGGCCTGATGTGCGGCCCTAGCATGGGCCGATCCACCGTGGGCTGTGGAGCCATCTATGGAGCGAACTAGAAGACACTGATGACTAGAGAGACCGTGGAGCTACGTAAGTCGACCGCAAAGACACTTCAGGACAGCACTGATCTAGCAGTCATGGCCCTTCCTAAACCGTGTGTCGCAGGTTCGATTCCTGCCGGGGGCACGTCACAGAACTGCAAACGCGAAACGCGACCGGTCAGTCACTGATCGTGGAAGCCAGTTTCGCCTTGGAGTAGACGATCAAGGATGCCCCGGCCGCTCGGCCGGGGCATCGGACGTTGGGTGGGTGTACGGGTGCCGAACGCGCCCGGATCGCGGCAGAACAAGGCGCTGGTCTTGCGAGGCCGGCGAACAGCGCCTTCCACCCAAGCACGCTTCCAAGCGGGCTCTGCTGGGCAGCTCATCCCGGGGCGCGCATGGTTGATCACCCACAGGACCTGCCAGGCTGCTCGACGGGGACTACAAAGAAACACAGCCCCGTCTCGCTCGTGCCGTCGTATATACTCCCGCTCTCGCGGAACCGCAACACTGATGTGGTCGAGGGTGTGCGCCCGAATTGCGAACGACGGAGGAATGCTCGTGAGTCCCCGGTCCGGCGGCGAGGCCGACAAGTTCGGCAATCGCTATGAGGGCGCGTGGACGGTCCGGCACCTCCTCTATGTGCTCGCGGGCAGGGCAGAGTCCGTAACTGTCGAGGATTTTCATGACCTCGCCTTGGGCGTTGAATTCACCTACCGGCGCGGTGAAGTCGTCCAGGTTCACCAATTGAAGCGCCAGAACTACAACGCCAACAGCTGGACGGTGAAATCTCTTCACGACAAAGGCGTATGGGCGAACGTCCGGCACCATGTCGACGCGGGCCGACAGTTCCACTTCATATCCATCGTGCCGGCCGTGACGCTCAAGAGCTTGGCAAGTCGGGCAAGACGTGCCGAAGGTGCCACCGAGTTGGTGAGTGATTGGCTAACGAACAAAGACCTACGCGAGGCGTTTGATGGTCTCTGCTCGCCCGATATCTTCGGGGATGCTGAGCTCGCTTGGCGGCTACTCAGAGGGTTCTGGATCGATTGGCCGAGCGAAGACGACATCATCGAGGTCAACGCAACGTTGGCCGAGTTGCAGCTAGAGGGTGCGGCGGGGACGCTAGCCGCAGCCGGCCTTGGCGACTTGGTTCTCAACAACCTCGGTGTTCGCCTCGATGTCGCCAAGATTGACGCGGAGCTGAACCGGTATGGGCTCCAGCGTTCTGATGCCCGGCGTGGCAAGGTGATGGTCGAGCAGGCCGAGTCAATAACTGTCGGATGGGCCGTCAGCATAGAGCGTGAACTCCTTCAGCCCACGATATCTCGGACGGAAGCGACCCAACTTCTCGACTCGTTCAATGGCCCGGACCGTTTGTTCCTTTTGACAGGTTCTGCGGGCGGAGGCAAGACAGCTGCGTTGCATCAGGTGTTTCAGTCGTTGCGAGGCACTGGAATGCCCGTCCTCGGGTTCCGACTGGATCGAATCGATCCCTTCTCTACCACGACAGACCTTGGGCGTAGAGTCGGCTTGGACGTCTCGCCCGTGACCGCGCTCGCAGCGGTTGCGGGGGAGCGTGGGTGTGTACTGATTGTTGACCAACTGGACGCCGTTAGCTTGGTCTCCGGACGAGTGCCGACCAACTATGACGCCGTCGCCAATCTGGTACGTGAGGCATCTGCCTTCCCGGAAATGCGTGTCGTCCTCGCCTGTCGCAAGTTTGATGTCGATAATGACTACCGCATCCGGGAGCTCGTGAGCGAGAAACGATCGGCCCGTGTCCACGTCGGGGAGCTGTCTGACGTGCAGGTCGTGGAGGCGGTTCGGGCAATGGGCCTCGACGCGTCGACTCTCAATGTTCAACAAAAGAAGCTCCTCAGCTCACCGTTGAATTTGGTACTACTCCGGCACATAGCCGATGAGGCGAACGCCCTCTCGTTCCAAACGACCAATCATCTGCTTGACGCTTTCTGGCAGCGCAAGCTTATCGACTGCACACAGAGGCGAGCCTCGGTTCGGTTCAACCACATTGTCTCGACGCTCGCCGAGGCGATAAGCGGGAGGCAGAAACTTTCAGTACCAGTTACCGTGCTCGACGACGGTGACCTCTCGGTTGATGCGGATGTTCTGGTTTCAGAGCACGTTCTGGTTCGCGACGGCCAGCAAATCTCATTTTTTCACGAGTCGTTTTTCGACTATGCCTTCGCCCGCGTGTGGACGAGGCGTAACCAAACACTCGTTGAGTTCCTTGAGGGCAGCGAGCAAGAACTATTCCGGCGAGCACAGGTTCGACAGATCGTGAACTACCTGCGTGAGTTGGAATCCAACCGCTTCCTGACAGAGGTCGAAGCACTGCTGACGAGCTCCGCCGTACGTTATCACATAAAGGACGTGGCCCTCACTCTCGTTGGGGCACTCGATAGCCCGACGGCGGGCGAATGGGCGATGGTGTCCAATGTTTTGGAGGCACACCCGACCTTTGAAAATCAGCTATGGCGTTCACTCGGCCACGTCAGTTGGTTCGAACGCCTCGACACCGAAGGCATGATCGAGGAGTGGTTAGGCGCGGCGGATCAGGTAGATCATTCGCATGCTCTGGATCTTATGGCGGCGGCAGCCAAGCGTCACCCCGATCGGCTGGCGCATATTTTGCGATCTCACCTTACGAAGGCCGAATATCCGGGTTGGCTTCAATGGGTCGTGCGCTTCGCTGATCTCCGCCAAAACCGGAATCTTTTCGACCTCGTTCTGGAGGCTGTCAGAGAAGGGAAGTACGACGGCGCAGAGCACGAACTTTGGCTTGCTGCGAACGACCTAGGCGAGCATCAACCGGCATGGGCTGTAGAGCTACTCGCCGCCTTCCTGGTTGATCGACCCGGGGCATTGAATTTGAACGATGAATGCAAGTTTGTTGCGTTGCTCGACCGGGATCACGGCGCAGTCAAGCTGGTGCAACTGGCCGCTGATGGTGCCCCGCAGTCATTTTGTGAGCTCATCATTCCCCACATGCTGCGGGTGATGGCCCTGACGGCGTACAAGGACCGAGATGAGCGTCCCCTGCGGGACAGGCATTTCAGCTATCGGTTACCGAACAACAACCCAGATGAGCTGGATGAGGCGCTCCTGGCAGGGGCGGCAGCGGCGATTCGCCTAGAGGTGGAGCGCGATCTTGCTGCGGCGCGGCCCACTCTGGACCTTCTTGCGGCTGACTCACATGAAGCGGCGCAATGGCTGCTATACGAAGGATTGAGAACGGCAGGGCAACCGCTTGCGCAGTGGGCAGCAGACCTCCTGCTTCAAGGCAGCCACCGTTTCATGAGTGGCTACATCTCGAACGGAGTTTGGTCCGCACGGCAGGTCATCCAGGCTACGAGTCCGTTCGTTGCCGAAGAGTCCTTCCGGCATCTCGAAAGCGCTATCCTGGCACTCCGCTTTTCGTGGGAGAAGCGCCGTCCAGGTTGGTACATGTTCTGCTTGTTATCGGCAATGCATGAAACGCGTCTCTCGGAAGTGGGACGACGTCGCCTCGGCGAACTGCGGCGGAGAATAGGTGCCGACCAGCCGCCTGAGCCGGAAGGCGTAACGGGCGGTTCAGTCGGCCCACCAATCCCTCGCGATGCTGCCGAAAAAATGAATGACGAGCAGTGGCTGCGCGCGATGGTCAAGCACAACGCCGGAAAGACCGACTGGCGAACCTTTACCGGCGGTGCTCAGGAACAGGCAGGCGTTCTCCAAGAACAGACTGCTGCCGATCCAGAGAGGTTTGCACGCCTGGCACTGCGATTCACCACCGAGACCCACCCGGCCTACGGGACTGCCGTCCTAATTGGCTTAGCTCAGGGGGAGGGCAGGGCAGACCCTGCCGCAGTCTTCGAGACGGTCCGCCACATTGCTGCGCTCGGCCAGCCAGCCAACGACCGCTGGGTGGGCTGGGCGCTGCGGAAGTACCTCAAGCTAGTACCGCAGGATGTGATGGAGATCGTGCTCGACCGAGCAGCCAACGCCAGTGATCCCATAGACGGCAGCCTGAAGGTGTGGCATACCAACCGTGACCATACTGGCGGTCAGGACCTTTACAGCTCAGGGGCCAACTCTGCACGTGGCAGCAACGCGGAGGTTCTGGGTGATCTCCTTGTGCACGACGCCGATGGCTCCCGGACGGCACTGGTCCTGCCCATGCTCGATCGCCTGGCGTCGGACCGGGCGACCACGGTGCGCGCCTGTGTGGCTCACCTCATCCATGCCAGCATCAGGCATGCTCGACGAGACGCGCTGCGCGCCTTCCACCTTCTTGTCGATGCAGATGACATGCTACTGGCCACCGAAGCGGTCGGACGGCTAACCGCACACCTCGGTTACGAGAATCCCGATGTCGCAGGCCCGGTGATCGAGCGGATGATTAGATCGCCTGTTTACGAGACCCGACAGGTCGGCGGCCAGTTGGCTGCTCTGGCAGCCATGCAGTGGGGCAGGTCGGACCTGCTCGACTATGTACTCGGCATGGACGACGTTCCCGCCCGCGCAGGAGCGGCCACCACATGTGCTCTCGGCCTCCTGGAGACCGGCAACATCGAGGTGGCGAGGCGGGCCCTGGAACAATTCATGGAGGACTCGCGGGAGGACGTCCGCAAGGCAGCTGCCAAAGTCGCCGGCGCGCTGCGGGGACAAAAACTCCGTTCCTTTAAGGCAACGCTCATCAGCCTTATCGCATCTGCCGCTTTCGTCGACGCTCTGCCGCAGTTGCTGATCACATTGGAGCGCGCACCGGATCAGGTCGATGACTTGGTACTGCTGTGCTGCGAGCGGTTCGTTGATGTCTCCGGCGCAGACGCCGGAGATGTCAGGACCGGTGCCGCGGCTGATGCGCGGCAAGTGGGGAAGCTGCTGGTGCGGGCGTACGCCCAGACGACATCAAAAGAAAGCCGTTCAAGGGTGCTCGACCTGCTGGATCGGCTGCTTGCTGCCGGAGCATATGGCGTCACCGACGTCGTTAGGGAATCAGAGCGGTAAGCGCGAGATTGTCTCGTCATTTGACCGGATGGTTTGCGCTAAAGGAGCAGAAAAACACACCTCGGATCGAACATCGCGCGATCCGGCTGCCTTTTGGTCGAGGTGTCTCCCACCGCAATTATCTCGACACGACCGCACGTCGATCTCCACCGAACTCCATCACTCACCGTGACGCTCGCTCGGCGGCAGATCAGTAGGCCCGTTTGGTTGCGGCAGCCCTTGGTGGCACTGCCGTGCCTGTCAGGGGCGAGCAGGCCACCCGGACGGTTGCGGTCCGTCAGCCTGACGTTCCGATGGTAGTTCGCCTTGTAATCAGGTAGTCACGCTGGCATTCTGGCGTGGCATTCCGGCAAACCGGACCGTCGGATCGCCTCGTTCGGCAGGGGAGGCCGAGGTCCGGCAGGCCAGGGATGAGGGTGGCAGCGATCTCGCAGGGCCGCCTGATAGGACTACCAGCGAGTTCGACGGGCGGCGATGGGTTGGCACGGAAGTCGGGTGTGTCAGATGGCCCCAACACCCTGCTCAGCGACGCCCGCCGCCGACTTCTGTCCCCGAGTGGTTCAGGCCGTCGGATGTCCCGGCAGGAGGTCGCCGAGGCGGTCAACAACTACCTGTGGGACACCTACAGCACGAGAACCAGCATGGACGCCAACCACGTCGGCAAACTTGAGCGGGGAGAACACCGCTGGCCCAAGCCCACGACCCGGGAGGCGTTCCGTGCGGTGCTGAAGGCATCGCGGGACGCCGACCTAGGTTTTTACATCACCCGTGGCCAACGCCATACTGACCCCGTTGCGCAACGGATACTTCCGGGTGAGGCGCTCGCCGCCGCCGATGATGACCCGGGTGAGTCGCTGATCGGCGGGGAGATCACGGACACTGGCGATATGAACCGCCGCGAGTTGCTACGCCTGCTGAGTCTGACAGGTGCGCTGTTGGCCGCGCCCGTCCCGGGCAGCCAGCTCGACTGGGCGCGCATCGAGTCCTCGAGTGACGGGAACAGGCGACTAGACCCAGCGACCCTCGACGAGTACGAGGGGCTCAACGCCCAGCTGTGGGCGGCCTTCGGCGCGGCCGAGTCCAAGGCGGCAATATCACCGCTGGTCAACCGTCAGCTGACGATGCTCACCGCCAACCTACGCCGATCCCACACGACACCCGTGCACCGTCGGCTCTGCGGGGTCACCGCTGACCTGCTTCAGCTCGCCGGCGAGGTCGCTTTCGACGCGAACGCGTACAGCGAGGCCGCGCACTGCTACACCCTGGCAGCGACCGCCGCGCGAGAAGCCGCTGCCTACGACCTCTGGACGTGCGCGATGATCCGTCACGCCTTCATCAGCGTCTACGAGCGCGACTTCCGGCACGCCGCACCGATGCTGGCCGTTGCCGCCGACCTGGCCCAGAACGGCGACAGCGCGCTGTCGACCCGACACTGGGCACGAACTGTGCAGGCGCAGGCTCTCGCGGGCCTCGGTGACCTGGGCGGATGCCGGCGGGCGCTCGACCAAGCTGAAGAGGTCAACCACTTGCCCGGCCAGGTTCACAACGGCGGTTGGTTGCGCTTCGACGGCTCCCGGCTCGCCGAGGAACGCGGAGCCTGCTACGTCGAGTTGAGGCGGCCAGACCTGGCCGAGCCGGTGCTGTCCGGCGCTCTGTCGCAGACCCTCTCCACGCGACGACGCGGAACCGTTCTGACGGACCTCGCCTTGGTCGGAGTCCAACGTAGCGACGTACACCAGATCGTGCTCTACGGCAGCGCCGCCCTCGACACTGCCCGCCAAAGCGGCTCGGGCGTGGTCGGCTCCAAACTTAACCAACTACACCACCGCTTGCAGCCGTTCCTTGCCGACACTCACGTACGGCATCTCAACCGCCAGATCAGCGCCCTGACAAGGGCAGGGAACTGACATGACCAGAGGGAGGACCAGCGTGCAGGTCGAAGAACCGGGGCGCGTGTTCCGCGAGGCATGGATCGCGGGCGTCCGCAAGCACTACCCCGGCGCACCGAAACCGGGCTACGTCACGCCCTGGGAAGATACGCCCGAATGGGAACGGGAGAGTGCCGCTGCTGTGTATGAGCAGGTCCGCCAGTTCATCGAGGTAGCCGACGGCGCAACCACGAAGCTGACCCGTGAGCAGAAAGGACGCTTCGTCGCCCTGTGCTGGATTGCGCAGATATTCAAACACTTCGCAAGCCCAAAGGCTTCCTACGCAGCCGACTGGTCAGACATGCCGGAGTGGCACCAGGAGACGAACTCAGACATCTTCGAACACATTGAGCAGGCGCTCGTCTCGACGCGCTGAGCGGACGACACTACGCCGACCAGCATGAGCTGCGCCTGCAAGGGTGAAACGCACGTCGGCCGAGGTCAGCACGGCGCGCCCGGCTTCCGGGCGCGCCGACGAGGCAGCAGCTCAGTAGGCGTCAAACTCACCGTCGCGGATGGCGTCAGTGAACGCCGTCCACTCACCTCGGGTGAACCCCAGCACTGGTCCCGTCCGGTCCTTCGAGTCCCGCATGCCCACGGTGCCGTCGAGCGCGACGGCGACCTCGATGCAGTTGTCGCCACCGCCGGAGCGGCTGGACTTCCGCCAGTTGGTGAACTTCTCGGGGTGCATGGTCATCTCCTGGTGTAGTCGGGCAGTTCCTCCGCCACGCTGGCGAGGAAGTCGAGGCTGTCGGCAGGGCTGAGGGCCGCGGAACGCAGTCGCTCGTACAGGGAGGCGTAGTTGGCAACCTCGTCGGGGTCGGTGAGGACGAGGTCGCTGGTGATGGTGTCGACCGCGACGACCACCGGATCGCTCGGGTCGGGGTATCGGTAGCTGAAGTACGACGACCGGGGTACCGCGTTGCCAGCGATTCGCGTGGCCAGCCGCAGTACCCGGATCGTGGTCTTCTGCTTCTCGTGACCGACGTTGATCAGGTGGTCAAGCTGCGCGCGGACGATCTCCGGCGGTGCGGCATGCCGACGGATCGCGAGCTCATCGATGATCACTTCGTAGGTGGGTCCGCCCGGTCTGTCCAGGACCCGTTGCCGGGCAGCTCGGGCTTCCAGTGCTCGCTCCACCGTGAATCTTCGGGGGTAGGCAGCACGATCTGCCACCGCGCGGACCTCGGTGTACGCCGGGATCTGCAACAAGCCCGGCAGCAGGGTGATGTGGTACTCGGCGATGTGCTCCGCACCGGCTTCCAGGTCCGCGTAGAGGGCCTGCCGTGGTCCCATCTCGACGCGGAACTTCTCCCACCATCCGTTCTCCTGGGACTCGCGAGCGATGGCCATGATCTCTTCCCACCGCTTCTCGCCAACCCGAAAGTGGTCGAGGACTCGCATGATCTCGTCTTGATCTGGTCGGACTCTCGCGTTCTCCAAACGGCTCAGTTTCTGCTTGGCGATCTTTGCCTCTTTGCAGAGCCGCTCAGCGGAGTAACCGTGTTCCTCCCGTAGTCGCACGAGTTCGGTAGCGAGCCGGCGACGACGAACATATGGACTGATCACCGACACCTCCGGCGTGAGACGCGAATAGCCCGAGGGTCCATCCTGCCTGGACTCCGGCAGACGAGAGCGTAACGCCTGTTTTGCCGAACCCCGCCAGCGCCGATCATGCTTTCCCTATAGAAATCCCTGGTCAAGCACGCAGCGACCGGTAAGTCTCTCCCCAACTTTCCCCATTGGCCGGTGTTCCCGGGGATACGCAAGAACCGCGATCGTGGAAGCACAACAAGCGATGTGTATACGGCTTGAAGTGGGGGCAGGTGGCGACAGTTTCGCGGCGGACCCCCACGTCCGAAATGCGGGAGGAGCGGCATGGACGCCACGAGCGCTGATCGCCATCCGGCATACCTGGGGCCCCTGCCCGCTGTCACTGCCAAGGAGGGCGTGGCGGCGGGCAGGCCGAACGTCGCGAGTTCTCTTGGGACGCCGTTCCAGGAAGGCGGATCGATCCGCCTGCCAACGTGCCGGTAGCTGCGGGGGCTACCTGCCCACCCATCATCCCAGTCCCATTGGAGGTTGCCATGAACAGCCTGCTCGCCGTCAGCAACGACCCGTTCGAGCTCGACGTGCAGATCGTCACGGAGGGGCCGGTCGCCGCCGCGCTGCTGGCCGACACGGACGACGGCTGCGACACCGTGAAGGGCAGCGACTGCTGACCGAACACCCCCGCTGGTTCCGGCAGGCGATCCCCCGATGCCTGCCGGAACCGGCACCCCTACAGCCCAGCCATTCCCCGGAGGAGCGCTTCGTGACGGAAGGAGGACAACCCATGTTTCGGTCGGTCGATGCCGCGACGATCCGCATGGCCGCTCACTCATGGCCCGACGGCCCAGCGCCGTGGCCGGACCGGAGCGACACCTCCGGAATCGGGGACTGGTTGCACGCGGCGTAGCGGAAGGTCGGCCTGGCCGAGGCTGTCTGGGCCGCCAGCCCTGAGTTCGCTGCTCGCGTAGAAGCCGTACTCGTCACAGGAAGCACTGGTCCGGACCGAGGGTGGCGGATGGCGCTGGCGCTGGCGCGGTACCTGGTTCGTGCGCAGCGGCGTGCGACGCCCTTCGGGTTGTTCTCGGGCGTGGCGACCCTGTGGTTCGACACGGTGGCTGCGGTGGTGCCGGCAGGGCAGCCGGCGATCCGGGTACGGCCGGACGCGAGTTGGCTAGCGTCCCTGATTGCGCGCCTCGAAGCTGACCCCGACGTGCGCCGCCGTTTGCCCGTGCAGGCAAACAAACTGGCGCTGGTGGAGGGGCCTCGGATCGTCGTGGCGCGCCGGCCGCACGCCTCCGCGAGCGCGGAGTCGACCTCGGTGAGGAACACCGAAGCGGTACGCCTGGCGGTGTCACTCGCCCCTGCCCCGTTGCCGTGGGCTGAGCTGGTCGACGCGGTCGCTGCTGCGTTTCCAGGCTTCCCACGCGCGTCCGCTAACGCGATGGTCGCCGGCTTGGTGGACCACGGAGTGTTGATCTCCGCTCTCCGACCACCATCGACGTGCATGGACCCGATCAGGCATGTCCTGGACACCCTCGATGCGGCGTTCGACGGTGCTCCTGAGGGACAGCGAGCCCTTCGGGCCAAACTGTGCTCGCTGCATGGTCGTCTCGGTGGTACCAGCGCATGGCGCACGACGTACCTTCGTGGGCTCGCCGACGATATGCGCAGCGCGGCAACGGCCACCCAGCCGCTCGCGGTGGATCTTCAGCTCGCGGATCAGGTCGCCCTGCCGGAGCAGGTCGCCGCCGAGATCGCCGCATCGGTGGAGGTGCTACGACGGCTGACGCCAGATCCGGCGGGGCGGCCAGAGTGGTGTGCGTACCGGACCCGGTTCGTCGACCGCTACGGGATGACGGCAGTGGTGCCGCTCGCCCGGCTGGTAGATCCACTCGTGGGATTGGGCTTCCCAGCACACTTCGACACCGTGGCCGACGCGCCTGCGGCTCTGATGTCCGGTCGTGACGAGCGCCTGCTCGCGATGGCTCAGCAGGCGGTGATCGACGGTGCTCGTGAGGTGGTTCTCGATGACGCGGCCGTCGAACGGCTCGCCGGCACTGGCCAGGTCTCCGGGCCTGTCAGCCCTCACGTCGACGTCTCGGCAGAGGTCCGCTCGGTCTCGCTGGAGGCGCTGACCCAGGGACGGTTCACTGTCGCGCTGACCGGCATGGGCCGCTCGGCGATGGCGACGAGCGGGCGCTTTCTCGAAGGGCTGCCCTACACCGACCGAGAGTTGATGTGCCGGGAGTTCGCCCACCTTCCTGTCGCGGTCGCCGGGGCCATGCCGGCGCAGCTGAGCTTCCCGCCGCGGAAGCTACACAGCCAGAACGTGCTCAACTCCCGGCAGGTACTCCCGCGGCTTATCAGCCTCGCCGAGCACCGACCCGTGACCGAGAACGTCATTGACCTCGACGACCTCGGTGTGACCGCCGGCCGCGATCGGCTGGTGCTGGTGTCGATGTCGCGGCGGCGGGTGGTCGAGCCGACGGTGGCGCATGCTGCGGCCGTACACACGATGCCGCTGCTCGTCCGGTTTCTCCTGGAGCTGCCGCGAGCCACGGATGCCCGGCTGAAACCGTTCGACTGGGGTGCGGCTTCCTGCTTGCCGTTTCGACCCGCGCTGAGGTACGGCCGCGTCCTCCTGGTGGCGGCCCGGTGGCGCGTCGATCCGACGTCCCTGCCCGGTGCGAACGCAGGCGATGGCGAATGGTTGACGGCCTGGGAGGCGCTGCGGACGAGGCTGCGGCTGCCGGCGTGGGTGCAGGTCGGCAACGGTGACCAGCGGCTTCGGCTCCACCTCGATCAGTCCATGGATCATGCCCTGCTTCGTGCCCACCTGGACGCCAGCGCCGGACCGGTAACCGTGGTGGACGCGGCGGGCCCAGAGGACTTCGGTTGGCTCTCCGGCCGCGCCCACGAGATCGTCGTGCCCGTCGCCTCGACGGTTGAGCCCGCTGCCGCGCCGGCTGCGGTGACCGAGCGCGGCGCATGGCCCCCGCCCGCTCCCCCCGAGCCGGTCATACCGGGTGCCAGTGGCCTGCTGTCCGCTTCGGTGGCCGTCGAGCCTTCGACGATGGAGCTGGTGGTGATGCGGGGGCTGCCCGCGCTGTTCGCCGACTGGCCCGCGCCGCCGCTGTGGTGGTTCGTGCGCATGCAACGCCCCACTCCGCATCTTCGACTACGACTGCACACCGATGACTACGGCGACGCGGCGGTACGGGTCGGGCGGTGGGTCGCCGGGCTCCGACAGCAGCGCCTTGCCGGCGATTGGAGCCTGGACACGTACCATCCCGAGTCCGGTCGCTACGGCTGCGGCACCGCGCTGGCAGCGGCCGAGATGTTGTTCGCCGCTGATTCCACCGCAGCCCTGGCACAGCTGGTTGCGCAGCCTGAGTCTGGGATCGATCGGCGGACACTGACCGCCCAGAGCATGGTCGATCTAGCCGCCTCGATGCTCGGCAGCCGCACCGCCGGGTGCGAGTGGCTGGTGGCGCGCCCCGAGCAGACCGGGCAGGCACCGGTCCAGCGAGACGTGCTGCGCCAAGCGGTCACCCTCGACCCGAGCGAACTTCCCGAGCCCATCCAGCATGCATGGCAGGAACGCTCCAAGGCCGCAAACCGTTACGCCGCCGAACTGTCCGCCGTCGCCGGCCCGCTCACCCCCGCCTCGGTGCTCACGTCGCTGATACACCTGCACGTCGTTCGCGCTCTCGGCCCCGACGAAGAAGCCGAACAGCTCACGTACCGGTTGGCCCGCCATATCGCGCTGGCGGCGGTGCGCCGCCGGGTGCGCGCCGAAGGAGCGTCCCGATGACCGCAACACTGATGAGGACACCGTTGCTACGGGCGGCCGAGACGATGGCCGCATGCATCACCGACACCCTGACCGAGCCGCCGCCCCCGGACTTCGGAGCGAACGACTACGGGCCACGCAGTACCCGCTGGTACGCCCAGTCGCTGTCCCGGGGCGCCGCCGGGGTGGCACTCCTGCACGGGGCGCGAGCGCAAACAGGACACGGCGGGTGGGAACCGGTCCATGCATGGCTGCGACGCGCGACCGCTGACACCCTGAACAACGGCAGCGGAGCCGGACTCTGGTTCGGCGCACCCGCTGTCACCCACGCACTGACCATCGCCATGCCGCACGCCCGCCCGGCAGCCCTGGACGTGCTTGATCATGCCTTCGATGACCTGGTGGAATGCCGTCTGGCCGCTGCCACAGCACGCCTCGCGGCGGGTTCCCGGCCTTCGCTGTCGGAGTTCGACCTCGTACGTGGGCTGACGGGCCTGGGAGCCCACCTGCTGCGCCGCGCCCCGGACGGACCTTTGCTCCGGCGGGTGCTGGCGTACCTGGTTCGGCTGACCGAGCCGGTGCACACCGACGACGCTGCGGGCCGGTTCGCGCCGGGGTGGTGGAGCGCAGACGCAGCCGACCGCGAAGGTTCGGAGCAGGGCGGGCATGCCAACGTCGGCATGGCGCACGGCATCGCCGGCCCTTTGGCCCTCCTGGCTCTGGCGATGCGGCAGGACATCCGGGTGTCGGGGCACGCGGAGGCGATCCGCCGGATCTGCACGTGGCTCGACTGCTGGCAGCAGGCGAGCCCTGCGGGCCCGTGGTGGCCAGAGAAGATCACCGTCGCGGAGTTGCACGCCGGAAAGCCCTCCATCAGCGGACCGGCGCGGCCGTCCTGGTGCTACGGCATCCCTGGAGTCGCCCGCGCCCAGCAGTTGGCCGGGATCGCCCTCGACGACCCTGCCCGGCACGAGGCGGCAGAAGAGGTCCTGACCCGCTGCCTGGCCGACCCCCTCCAACTCAACCGGATCGTCGATCCGTCGCTGTGTCACGGCTGGGCAGGACTTGCCGCTACGGCCTGGTACACCGCCGCCGACGCCCGCACCACCAGCCTCCAGAAACAGCTGCCCCAGATCGTGCGCCTGCTGATCCAGCACGCCACGGACACCACCCCGGCACGATCCGGCTTGATCACAGGCCCCGCCGGAATCGCACTCACCCTGCATACCGTCGCGACCGGCACCGACGTCCGCTGGGCCACCAGCCTGCTGATCAACTAGACAAGGAGAGCGTCGTGGATCTCGATTCCGAACCCGACACCGAGCCACCAAGCCTGGCGCCGGCGAGCCGATGGCGCCAGCTCAACCTGACTTTCTCGGACTGGCAGGCCGCTGAGGATTTCGCCGCAACGCGGCTCGCCTCTGAGCTCACCGCTGCGGAAGACCACCGGGCGATTACCGCCTTCTGGTTTATCCGTAAGAGCGAGACGTGGCGGCTGCGGCTACTGCCCGGCGACCAGCTCGCCCAGGTCTATGCCCTCCTCGCCTCCATCACCGACGACGAGTGCATCCGCGGTGTCACGGAGCCCGTCTACCGCCCGGAGGCGTACGTCTTCGGCGGGGACCAGGCCATGACGATCGCCCACACCCTCTTCCACGCCGACAGCCGCCACATCCTCGGCCATCTCGCCACCGCCGGCGGCACCCACCGGCGTGAACTCGGCGTCCTGCTCGCCACTCGCCTCATGCGCGCCGCCGGACTGGAGTTCTCCGAGCAGGGCGACGTCTGGCGGCTTCTCAACTCCCGCCGGCACCAACCGAACGCCCCCACGCCGAGCCCCAGGCTCGTCGTGGCCGTGCAGCGCCTGATCACCGCAGCCGACGACACGGCCGGAAGCCCTCTGGTCATCACCCCGCCATGGCCACAAGCCCACGAGCAGGCGGGCGGGGAACTCGGCTTCCTCGACCGGCACGGGGCGCTGACCCGTGACCTACGCGAGGTGCTGACCCACCACCTTCTGTTCCTGTTCAACCGGCTCGGCATCTCCGCCGCTGACACCTGGCTACTCGCGACGGCGGCCGTGACCGTCACCTTCCACCACCAGTTCGACACCCCATCCGGCTATCAACCCGCCGCCAAGATCGGAAGTAGGGTCAACGCAGTGAACACTTCCCCCACCGCACCGGGAACGTCGAGTGCCGCGACGCTCCGCGAACAACTCGCCAGCACGCTCGAACAGCGCGGCCACATCTGCTCCGCCGCCGTCGCGTACGCGTTCCGTACGGTGCCCCGCGAGCAGTTCCTCCCCGGCGTCGACCTGGAAACCGTGTACAAGATCCTCAACGGGTTGAACACACAGGTCAGGCCCCTGAGGTGCCGAGGACTATTTGTGGATTGATCTTGAAGCTGTTTTCGCAGCTCATGTGGGCCGCAATGGACGCGACGTGGATTCTCCGGCGGCTGGCCGAGCCTATCCATCCGAGTCGTCGTCCAGCGCCTCCTCGATGCGCTGGTTGACGCTGACCTCATGGCCATCGATGCACTCGCCATACACCTTGAGCAGCATGTCGACTGAGCGCCCAGCGCGGTCCGCGACATCGGGCGCGCCGGGACGCCCTGGTTCAGCCAGAACGACCCCGACGCGCGCCTCAGGTCGTATGGCCGCCCCCCATCGGGGACGCCACCTGAGCCGGAGTCAGCGCGAACTCCCGGGCTGCCTGCCAGACCCGGGAGTAGGTCGAAGCGGCCACCACGTTGCCCCTTTCGCTGCGGAGCAGCCGGTCACCCTTCGCCGCGAGGGTCAATTTGTGTCGGATGGGCGGGAGCGCGCCAATAGGTAGCCGGCGTAGGCGGCGAGCGCAACGGCTGCTAACACGGCAGGGGGCCCGGTGAGTGCACGCTTGCTGCTGCGGGTGGACAGCGCGGCGCCGAAGGATTGGTCGGCCAATAGTGACCAGCGCGACCGCCAGGACAGGGCCGATCCGGTCGACAGCGCGGAGCCGACGGACAGGATCGATCCGGCCGAGCCGATACTGGCGATGGAGGCGATCGAGCCAACACTGCCGATGGACAGCACCGAGCCGTGGGAGCCAATCGACAGTACGGAGTCCGTGGACCACAGTGACAGCCGCGAGGAGCCGGTAGAGGTCATGGGCGGATTATGCGGCATACCGGTGATACTCGCGGCTTATTGGAGCTGACGCACACACGTCTGACTGACCACTCTCGCGAGATCCGAAACTCCGGGGCGTCACGCGGCCCGGCAAAGCCAAGACGCAGAGGGGCCGGTGCGGGAGAGTCGAGTATGGACAAGATCTATATGATGATGTGGCGGCAACTGCTGAAGCCGTCGTACGGGGAGGTGCCATGATCAATCGGGCTGTCCGGCACTTTGTGGGTGCGGTTGCGGCCTGTTCGCTCTTCGTTGCGCAGGCGGTCGTCGCCTACATAGGGCTGTTCGGATATGCGGTGTTGACCGATGCACCACTAGGTAGTCCGATAGCTGGGCTGACGACGATGCTGCTTGCTATCGTGCTGGGTGCCGGCTTGGTGCCGCTGCTGTTCTTGCCGGCCAGTCTGGTCGGCGAGATAGCCACGAAGCGCGGACGCCTTTCCCTGAAGTTGCTGATCACGATCGCGGTCGCCGCCACGCTGGCCTCGATCTACGTTGCTGTCATGGCGGTAGCAGCCGGCACGTCGGCCGCTAGCACGGGTTTGGCGTGCCTCTGCGGCGTGGCCGCTGTGCTAGGACCCACCGTGGTCTACGTCCTCGTGGCGCACGCCATGTTGCGGGCGAATCCGATCCGGTGACGCTTCCACTCGCCGGCATCAGCCTCGGTTAGCGCCTGGTCGGAGCCACCGCACTCCCGGGCCAGCACGCAGCGCTAGTGGGGCACAGCCCGGACGCGCTGCCCCGGTCTGGCGCTACGCGGTCTCGACTCGACAGGCCCGGCCCGGCCAAGACGCATGAATCGCCCATTTGATGACTATCATCCCCGAGGAGGGCAAATAGTCGTCAATGTGATGGGAAATCATGAACAAGAGCGCAAAGGTGGCTAATACCCGCGCCGCCGCGACCGCCGCGACCGCCGCAGTCGCCGCCGCCACCGCATTCGTGATGATGGGCAACGTGGTCAGCGCCGCGCCCGTCGGCCCGATCGACCCCGTCCAGGCCACCGAAGGATTTCTGGTCATGACGGAGGGAAACGCGACCTTGATCGGTACGGAGAACGAGGGGACGCTCGCCGTCGGTGGAAACCTCGCATTTGGGCAGTACCAGTTGGCCGTGGTGAGCGCGGGAAACTTCTTCGCCCCCGGCGATAACCTCCCGACGGCGCTCGTGGTTGACGGGCAGGTGGACTTTGCGAACAGTGTGGCCAGCACCCGCCTCCAGGTCCTGCAGAATGGATACGCCAAGATCGGAAACCTGAACGACACCTTCGTCCGGAATGTTGACACCAACAACGCACCGGCGAACACGCGGATCCTGCCGATCAATAGCTACGACGCCTCGCCCCGGATCGAACTCGTCACCAGCCAGCCGGAAACGAGTGTCGGGCCGGTCTCGGTGATCGACTTTGCCGAGGCGTTCCAGACCTTCCGGTCGAACTCCACCGAACTCGCGACGTGCCAGAACACCGTCGTGCTGCGGGACCCGAACGGCGACCCGATCTCCTCCCCCATCCCACCTAGAACCAACGCCGTCATCAACCTGAGCGCGAACACCACCAACGTGCTGAACATCAACTCGACCGATCTGGACAACATCGGCATCCTGACCTTCGCCGACCAGCCGACCGCAGACAGACCGTTGTTGGTCAACGTCAACACCACCGACGCGGGGGACACCTTCGACTGGATCGCACCGAACTTCGCCCGGGCATCGGCGGGCCCGAAGCCCGCTTCATCCTGTTCAACTTTCCCACCGCCACCGCCCTCACCCTCGCGTCCGGCGGGGCCACGGTCGAAGGAACGATCTACGCGCCGCGGGCCGACTTCACCGATCTTGATCAGAGCAACACCGAAGGCAGCATCATCGCGCGCACCCTGGAGCACCGCGGCGGGGAAATCCACGACTACCCCTTCAGCACGACGCTCGCCTGTGACAGTGCTTCCCCGACGGCCAGCCCGACCGCCACACCGTCCGGCACGCCGACCACCGATCCGACGGTGACCCCGACCGTCACGCCAAGCCCGACCGGGACCGGCCTACCAATCACCGGATCGTCCAGCGGGTCAGTGCTCTTCGTCGGCGGCCTGGCCGTGCTGACCGGAACAGTCTTCCTGCTCACAATCAGTCTCACGCACCGGCGGCGGCGCAACGCCGGAAGCTGAGCGCTTGTCGGGCGGGCGAGAGTGCCGCCCGACACCCAATCCACCCCAGCGGCCCGCCGGGCGCGGCACCGCCGTAGGTGCGGCGAGAGCACGGCGACCGGCACTCACGCCGGCACCGCACGAACGATGGCCTGGGTAGCGATGCCCAGGCCATCGTTCTGCCCGGCGTATCTGGTACAGAGCAACCATTGACGGACGAGAGGTGTCCAGTTAGCTTTCTACCCCTTATCCTCGATTTCACTCCCTATCACAAGTACCGTCCCTAAATGCACACATACCGCCCCCAAGCCGCACACCTTCCACCCCTGAGCCGCACGCTGACCACTCCTGACCCGCTCTGCCGCCACCGCGACGGCGACGACACCTGGCGTGGGGCTTCTTTGAGCACCAGAATCGGTACGGTGTAGCGCATGATCCTGCCTGCGAGTCGCACGAGCGCGGAGGCGCACCTCTACATGGACCTGCGGCCCTGCGCCTGCGGGGAGGCACGGTTCGACCGGCAGAGTGCGGTCGTGGCGCTCGAGGACGGCGACCTGGCGTCCCGCTACAGCGGCCCCTGCCCCGCCTGCGGCCGGGCCCGCGAGTTCACCTTCCGACTGCCCGCCGAGCCCACCCTGGCTGCCGGAGCCCTTCGACCCGCAGCCGCCCCGTCCGGCGGCTTCCACTACGGCGCGGCCGAGCCGTCGCAGCTCCTCGACCCCGGCGAGTGGCTCTGGGCGGCCGACGCGTACGCCAGGTCGGTGCCGGCGGGCAGGGCGACCGTGGAGGCGGGGCAGCGAGCCCAGGCGACGCTACTCCGGGCCGTCGCGGCCCTCGACGAGGTACTCAAGTTCGTCCCGCCCGGCGCGGAGACCGTGCCGGCCAGCGCTTTCACCAGCGAACGGGGGCGTGACCTACGCCGACGGGACCCGGGCCGTTTCCGGCGCGACCGGTTGGCCGCGGTTCGCGACGCCTACACCGGGATGCTGCCGCCGGTCGGTTGAGCCGGATCGCGGCGGGCCTCGTCCAGGCAGGCGGCGAACGCCCCGACCAGCAGGGGCAGCGTGGTCAGGAACTCACGCAGCACATACCGGGGGTTGTGCTCGCGGGCATCCGCCACCTCGGCTCGGGCACCGGCGTCGGCGAATGCCGTGCAGACCTCCCAGAGGTTGGCGCCGGTGCTGCTCCACTGCCACACGTCGTGGGCCAGCGCGGGTAGCCGCAGCACCGGGGCGGCGCCGAAGATTCCGATGCCGTAGTGCAGCGGGTCGTCCGGGGTGTTACCCAGCGACACCATGAGCGGCAGCACCCGGTACGCGCGCGCGAAGTCCTCCAGATCCGGCGCGTCCAGGTCGATCTCCAGCAGGAGGCCCTCCTCCAGGAACTCCGTGACGAATCGACTTGGGTCGACCACACCGATCTGCTCGGCGGCCTCGATCACCGCGGCCCGGTTCCAGGTCTCGCCGGGTCGGTCCACCGGGCAGTGCGCCGCAGCCCACACCCCGAAGGCTTGCGGGTCGGGCATGGTTATCGAGAACCGGCCGATGCTCAACGCGTTGTACTTCATCGGGGCGCCGACGCTCGGGAAGAACTCCCCGGTGTAGCGCCCCACCGGCAGGATCAACGGCTCGACCATCGTGGGGTTCCTCGTCGTGTCGGTCACGGCAGCGGCTCCAGGTAGATGACGCTGGCCACGAGCAGCTGGTGGACTTCCTGCAGGAACGCGATGAGCATCCGTTCCGGGTCGATCAGGTCTGGGTCGGTGGCGTTGGCCTCCCGTTCTTCGGCGGCGAGCGCCTGGCACATCGCCCAGAGGCTCTCCCCGGACGGGGCCCGCTCCCACAGGTTGTAGACGGTGCGCGTCACCTTCACCATCGGGTGCTCGAAGAAGCCGATCGACCAGAGCCAGGGTTCCTCGGCGCTGTTGCCCAGCCCGAGTAGACGGGCGCCGACCCGGTGCCGACGCGCGAACTCCACCGCCTCCGCCGAGGCGACCTCGACGAGGAGCCCTTCGGCTAGCAGCCCGTCCAACAACGGCCCGGTGTCAACGCCGGGCAGTTGGCCGGCCGCCGCGTCGCGTACCGCCGATGCGGTCCGGGGCTGCTCGGCCGGCTGGGCACCGGCCCCGTGCGCCAGCGCCCAGAGAGTGAAGCGCTCGTTGTCCAGCTCCCACACCTCCGCTCCGAGACGGACCCGGTGGATACGCTCGGGCGAACCGGCCGTCGGGTAGAAGGTGCCGAAGAACTGCCCCACCGGCAGTAGCTGGGCCGGCCCGGGCGGAGTCTCCGTGGCCCGCGGTCGGCTGTCCGGCAGGACGGCCAACGGCGGGTGCTCCTGCGGCTGATTCACCGACGGCGATTGCCTTTCCGGGCGGAGGGTCACCGGCGGGGGATAGTCCTCCGGGCGGAGGGCCCACGGCGACTGCGCCTCCTGGGCGGAGTGGCCGGGCTGCCCAGGCCAGACGATCTCAGCCGGCGGCAGGTCGGAGACGTCGACCGGGGTGATCCGGCCGAGGAAGTATCCCATCGAGCGAGCCAACGGAACGAGGTGCTGTTCCCGCCCTACGGCACCCTCGGGACCAATCGGTCCACTCAACCCGGTGTCGGGCAGGAAGTAGATGCCCTCACCCGGCACGGGATGCGCCCGCAACGAGAGCACAAGGAGGCCCCCGACGAGGTTCGCGATCACCAACCAGTCCAACGACAGCCAGGGATCCCGATGTTCACGCTGGGCGCGCACCAGGTCCAGTGACGGATGCTGCGAATGCACCCCGAACAGGGGGCGTTCCGGGGTGCACGGTGATCCGCAGCCGCCGGCCGGTCGGCCCGATCGAGTCACCGAGCAGGGTGCTCTCGTGTAGCAGCACGTCCACGCTGCCGTCCGGGTTTGGCCGAAAGAGCTGCGCGATCGCTTCCGGACGGTGCCCGGCGACAGCCGCCATACTGGCCAACATCCCACAGTCGCCAAGCAGTCCCTGCTGCACCTGCTCCCGCTTGGGCCGCCCGTCAAAGAGTGGGGCTGGTTGCCCGGTCCGCACATCGCGCGCCCGGCCATACTCCGGCGCGGGCTTGCCCGGCTCCCCCGCCGGCAGAGTAACCCGGTCGGCGATCACAGTGACCTCGGCGGCGGTGGCCGTCATCGCCGCCGGCTACACCGGGGAGATGCGCCAGTTCCTCGACGCGAACCCAGGTCTCGCCTCCCGCTTCGCCAAGACCATCGAGTTTGGCAACTACAGCCCGGAGCAGCTGGCCGTCATCGTGGAGCGGATCGCCGACGGCGACGAGTACCTGCTCGCCGACGGCGCAGCTGAGCTGGTCCAGGCACATTTCGCCACCATCGAACGAGACCAGAACTTCGGCAACGCCCGCGAGGCCCGCAAGCTCTTCGAACGCGTACGCAAGGCCCAGGCGCAGCGGCTGCGCCAGTCTGGTCAGCGCCCCGACCTGGACGCGCTGCGTACGGTGACGATGGCCGACATCCGCGTCGCGATCGGTAACTGAGTGGTGACGGCCCAGCTGAGGAGGACGTGAGGTGACTCATCCGGGTGCGGCACGGCCAGGTGAACCGGGTTGGCAGCACCACCCGGATGCGGCCGCCCAGCCGGCCCAGCAGCCGCCACCCGCGCAACGGGGGGCTGCGGGGCAGCAGGCCGGTGCGCCGGCGCCCGCATGGCCGGTGAGCCAGCCGGACAGTGGGCCCGGTCATGCCTGGGCCGCGCAGCGTGCGCAGGGTCGGGCGGGGACCAGCACCGTCTACAGCGCGCGGGGAGCAGCGGCACAGGCCAACGCGGCGGCACAGGCCAACGCGGCGGCACAGGCCAACGCGGCGGCGCAGTCGGCCGCTGTCGCGACGGCCGCGTCGCCGGCGCAGGCGGCCCCCGCCTCGTCCGCCACCGCCGCTGCCTCGGCCGAGGCACCGCCCACGCCCGACATCCCGGCAGCCCGGCAGGTGCGCCCGTACCGGCCTCCGCTTCGGATCGGTGGCATCACCATCTTTCAGCTGGTGGCGTGGCAGTTCGGGGTGGCGGCGGTACTGGCCGCCACCCGGCACAGCATGGCGCTCACCGCCGTGATCGCTGTCGTGGCGGTGCTGGTGCTCGCCCCGACAGCGATCCGGTTCCGTGGCCGCTGGCTGCACCAGTGGGTCTCGGTCTGGTGGGTTTTCCGGAGGCGACACCGGCAGCTGATCCCGGTCGACACGGACCCGGCCCGACACCTCCTGGCCCAGTTGGGGCGCGGCGTGGAGCTGGAGAACGTCGAGATCGACGACCAGCCGGCGGTGTTGCTGACCCACCCGGCTGGGCTAAGCGTCGTCTTCGATGTCGACCCCACCGAGGGTGCCCTGCTGATGAGCGCTCCGCAGGCCCTGCCCTCCCCCGCTGCGCTCCTGCCGCCGGCAGACGCGAAGGCACCGCCGGTGGTGGTGCAGCTGCTGATCCAGGTGACCCCGACACCACGGGCCCGCCCCGGTGCGGCGGCGGTGGACCGGGCGTACCGGGAATTGACCAACGGGGACGTGCCGGCCAGCCGGCAGGCGTGGGTGGTGCTCCAGGCAGCGCGGACCCCCGATTTCCACGCCGACCGCGACCTGCTCCCGACGCTGACCGGGGTGATTCGGCGGACCCGGCGGCTGCTGCGGCAGGAGCGGGTGGCGGCGCGGATGCTCAACCAAGACGAGGTGCTCGCCGCGGTCACCACCCTCACTCACCTGACCCGCACGGCGCCGGGCGGGGCCGGCGAGCAGCCACTCGCCCGCGAGTCCTGGCGGGCCTGGTCGACCGCGGGCGCCCGGCAGAGCTGCCACCGGCTGCTGGAGTGGCCCAGCCGGCAGTGGGAGATCGACGCACTGCTACGGGGACTCCCCGCCGCCGGGGGTGTGGTGTCGATCGCCGCCAGCCGGGCGGACGGCGACGACCTCGCCATGGAGGCGGCCTTCCGGCTGTTGGGCAGCGGGCCGGATGCTCTGGCCGCCGCCGACCAGGCCCTGCACGAGGCGATCCGCCGCCACGGCGGTCGGCTGCAACGACTCGACGGTGAGCACGCCCACGGGGTGGCCGCCACGCTCCCGCTCGGAGGTTTCCTGCGGTGAAGAGTGTCGCTTTCCCGGACAGTCGGATGGGGCTACACCGCACTGACGCCGCTTCCGTTGGTGGCCTGCGCCTGGTCGCCGGCGGCGGTGGCCTGGTCGTGGGTCGCAACCGGCAGCAGGAGCCGGTGGGGCTGCGCCTGTTCCGCGCCGAACCGACCCAGCTGATGCTGACCGGCGGCGTACGCAGCGCCCAGCTGATCGCCTTCCGCGCCATCGCACTCGGCGCCCGGCTCTTCATCCAGACAGGACGCGAGCGGGAGTGGGACGCCTTCCTGCGGCGCTGCGTCATCGGCCGGGAGATCGCCTCTTTCCTGCCGCCGGGGATCCCGCCGCCGGCCGCGGCCACCCCGACCGAACCGCAGCTCGTTGTTGTCGACACCGGCCCGGTCACCGGCCCCGACCCGGGGCTCAGTGCGCCGTGGCGGGCCACCCTGGTGGTCCGCGACGACCTGGCCGGCTGGGACTCCAACGCCCTGGTACGCAGCGACATCGTGCTGCTCCAGCGGCTGACGGCGGCGGAGGCGGCGACGGCGGCGAGCGCGCTGGGGCTGGTGAGCGTGCAGAGCTGGTTCACCCAGCTGCACCCGGAGATGGTCGGCCTGATCACCAGGGGCAAGGTGCAGTGGGTCATGCTGAGTATGACCCACACCGAACGCCAGTTGATCGGTTCGGTGGCCCGCGGCGGTGTCTGATCGCCCGGCTGGCCCCCTCGATGCCCCTGCTGTTCAGCCGCGCAGGTAGGCCAGCACCGCGAGTACCCGCCGGTGGCCGTCGGTGGTGACCGGCCTGGCCTTGGCGACGGCCGCGAGCGCCCTCGTGTCCTGGAACCAGCTGCGTCCACGGAGCAACTGGGCGTGGCCCGCGACCGGTGCGCCGGTCGCGGGCCACGTCGTCGTACGGGGGTGGGTCAGGCGTTCGCCCAGACCCGCGCCATCCACTCCTCCACCTCGTGGGAGGTTCGCGGCATCGCCGCGGAGAGGTTCTCGCAGCCGTCCTCGGTCACCAGCACGTCGTCCTCGATCCGGACGCCGTTGCCGCGGAACTCCGCCGGCACCCGCAGGTCGTCGGACTTGAAGTAGAGGCCCGGCTCAACGGTGAGGATCATGCCCGGCTGCAACTCGCTGTCCATGTACTTCTCGCGCAGCATCAGCTGGCAGTCGTGCACGTCCAAGCCCAGGTGGTGCGAGGTGCCGTGGACCATCCAGCGGCGGTGCCAGCCGCCCTTCTCCCGGTCCAGGGTCTGCTCCAGGGTGACTCCCTCGGGCAGCAGCCCCCACTCGTGCAGGATTCGGGCGATCACCGCGTTGGCCGCGGCGTGGATGTCGCTGAACTTGTTGCCCGGCTTCACCGCGGCCAGACCGGCCTGCTGCGCCTCGTACACGGCGTCGTAGATCCGGCGCTGCACGTCGGTGAAGCGGCCGGTGACCGGCAGAGTACGGGTGATGTCGGCGGTGAAGAGCGAGTCGATCTCGATCCCACAGTCGATCAGGATCAGGTCGCCTTCGCGAACCTCGCCGGTGTTCTTCGTCCAGTGGATCGTGTTGGCGTGGTCACCGGAGGCGCAGATCGACTCGTAGCCGACGCCGTTGCCCTCGTGCCGGGAGTAGAGGCCGAAGACGCCCTCGACCCAGCGCTCGCCGCGGCCCTTGCGGACCGCCTCGGGCAGCGAGGCGATCATCGCGTCAAAGCCCTTGTGGGTGGCGGCGACGGCCTTGCGCATCTCGCCCACCTCCCACTCGTCCTTGATCAGTCGCATGGTGGAGAGGTGCCGGGCGAACTCCACGTCCGCCTCCTCCCGCTCCTGCTCCGAAGCGGTCGCGCCGGCCTGGGTGCGGACGCTGTCCACCAGTTCGGTGAGGCGCGAATCGACGTCCCGGACCACCCGCAGCCGGGCGGCGGCGTCATCCTTGGCGAGGTCGTCGGCGAGCGAGTCGATGTGCCGCGCGGTGATACCCAGTTCCGACTCCCGGTCGGCGATGCTCGGGCGCGGACCCACCCAGAATTCGCCGCGACGGGAGTCGGCGTAGAACTCCTCGCTGTCTCGCGGGGCCAGCGGCCGGAAGTAGAGGATGGCGTGGTGGCCACCGCCCGGCTTCGGGTCGAGCACCAGGACGCTGTCCGGGTCGGTGTGCGCGCCGAGGCCGGAGAGGTGGGCGAAGGCGGTGTGCGGCCGGAACGGGTAGTCGGTGTCGTTGCTGCGCACCTTCAGACCACCGGCCGGGATGACGAGCCGCTCGCCGGGGAACTGCTGCGACAGCGCGGCCCGGCGCCGGGCGGCATGGTCGGCCACGGCGGCGCGGGGGGTGGGCTCCCGGTCGGGGTTGGCCCATCCGGAGCCGATGAATTCACGGAACTCGTTGCTGCTGGGAATGCCGCGGTGGCTGGCCTTCGCCTGTTTCTCGCTCGTCATGCCGACACATCCTGCCAGACCGGGTCACCGGCGCCGACCCATGGATTCCCGCGCGTGGTAAGTAGTCGATGGGCTATGGCACCTTTCCAGGTGCGGAGCCCAGCGGTGGTCAGCCGGCCTCCCGGCACCGGACTCAGCCGACTTCCCGGCACGAAATCAGCCGGCCTCCCGGCAGCGGACCAGGAAGGATCGCTCGAAGACGATCACCGGCTCTCCGGTCGCTTTCGTCCCCGTTGTCTCCACCGTCATGATCCCGTTGCCGGGACGGGACCGCGACCGCCGCTTGTGCAGGATTCGACTCGTCGCGTAGAGGGTGTCCCCGACGAAGACGGGTTCCTTGAGCCGCACCTTGTCCCAGCCCAGATTGGCCACGGCGCGTGCGGAGAGCGCCTGCACGGTCATCCCGCCGATCAGGCACAGGGTGATGCCGCTGTTGACCAGTACGCGGCCGTACTCGGCGCCGGCGGCGTAGTGCTGATCGAAGTGCAGTGGATGCTGGTTCATCGTCAACAGCGTCAACCAGGTGTTGTCGGCCTCGGAGAGGGTGCGGCCCGGCCAGTGCCGGATCACCATCCCGGGTTCGAAGTCCTCGTAGTCCCCACCGTGCTCTTCGACGTACTCGTTGTCGTTGACTCGGCGTAGCGTCATCTGCTGTCTCCGACGTTTCGGGTGGATAGGGTCAGGGGCCGCTTTAAGGCAGTCCGGGCAAGCTGGGGGTCCAGGCAAGCTGGGAGGGTCGGAGCAGCCTGGGACGGTCAGAGCAGCCTGGGAGCGCGTCAGAGTGCCGCCATGGCGTTGTCCGCCCCGGTGGCCGATCCCCGGGCGTTGACGATTCCGGCCGCGCCATCGGTGCGGTAGCGGCACCACAACCCCGCCGGCCGACCGCCGAACAGCAGCGGCCCCAGCACCGGGGCGACGTCGACGTCGTGGGGTTCGTCGGCGCCGTCTGCCAGCAACGCCACCCGGCAGGTCTGGGGCGGGACGAACTCCTGCACGATGCTGGCGCCGTCGGCCCCAGCCTCCACCGCCGTCTCCCACTCCGAGGCAGTCACCTCTCGTCCGATCACCACCTGCTTGCCGCAGTCCCCCAGCGCCTCCTTGAGCACGAGCCGCTCGCGGTTTCGCAGCACGTACGGCAGCAGGTCAACCTGCTCGCCCGCGCGTTCGGTCCGCCGCTCGGAGAGCACCCGGGTCCAGGGCAGGTACCGGTTGACCAGAGTCCGCTCGGCCGTGGTCATCCAGGGCCGCCCCTCCGAGAGCAGGCCCATGGTCAGCTTGCTGTGCAGAAAAGTGGAGGTCTGGGTACCTACCAGCAGGCAGCCGTGGTCCAGGGCCTCCTGCACCTCAGCCGTGGGGACGCCGGCGTCCGTCCAGTCCGGGATGGTGAAGTTGCGCAGCCCGATCGGATAACGCAGCCCCGGCGGGCGGTCCCACGCCTCGTGCAGCTCCTTCGGCTCGAAGAACCGGGTGGGCAGCCCCTGGCTGCGGTGATACTCGGCCTCAACCTCGAAGTAGTAGCTGGTCACTCCCGTGACCTGGGCACTGCCGACGATGGCCGCCCGGGGCGCCACCCCCAACTCCGCGCTGAGCGAGCGGAACATCTCGGTGCGGACGGCGAACGGATCCGGCGAGTAGTACGGCAGACGGCCGTCCCTGTCGGCGTACAGCCCACGCCACACGTCGAGGCGGCTCTGGGTCTCGACCGCACCGGCAAGCGCGCCGCTGACGTTGAACTCCACGAAGCGCAGCCCGTCCGGGCCGACAACCGCGTCCGGCCGGGCCACCCAGTCCGCGTACCGCTCGTCGAGGAGGGGGTCACCCAGCCAGAGCTGGTCCTCGCTGGCCGGCATGCGGTAGAACGCCAGCCGCTCCCGAGCGGTCGGCGCGGCTGCTAGGGCGGTCCGTCGCAGCAGCCCCACCAGGACGCCGGCCACCCGGAAGAGCTCCGCGTACGAGGCGCGGGGGATGGTCATCGGCGCGGCCGGCAGCACCGGCTGGTACGGCCAGCCGGTGTCCTGCAGCACGCTGCGCAGCCGGTGCCGGAGCGTGTCCGCCGGCGCGGCCGGCGCCAGCCGTTGGTCGCCGAACCATAGGTGCCCCGCCGCGGCGACCGGTTCAACCCCGCTCATCCGGCACCCCCACCGCGTCCTGCGGCGCCACCACGTCCTGCGGCGCCACCACGTCGTGCAGCGCCACCGCCGCCGCGGTGTCCTCGATGGCCATGCCCACGGTGCGCAGCACCGAGTTTCGGCCACCGAACTCGACCTCGCCGCCGATCAGGCGGCCCAGCTCCCGCAGCTCGTCGGCGACGAGCAGGCCAGCGGCGAGGGCGGCCCGGACCTCGCCCGCACCATCCAGCGCGGCGGCCTGCTCCTCGACCACGGTCACCGCGTCGCCCAGCAGGGCCGGGTCCACCTCGATCGCGTCCGGGTGGGTACCGCCGACCACGTTGAGATGCGCCCCGCGCGCCACCCAGTCCGCCGCCACCACCGGCGTGCTGTCGTTGGTGGAGGTGGCCGTGCAGATGATCGGCGCGTCCGCGACGGCGGTCTTCGCGCTGTCGCAGACCGTCACCCGGATCGGCGTCGTCGCCCGCACCTCGTCGGCGAGCTTCTCCGCACCGGCTCGGGTCCGCGAGAAGACCCGCAGAGTTTTGATCGGACGTACCGCCGCCACCGCCCGGATGAGGGCGCGGGCCTGCACCCCGGCACCGATGACGGCGAGGTCGTCGGCGGTGGCCGCGGTGCAGAAGCGGGTGGCCAGGGCCGCCACCGCCCCGGTCCGTACGGCGGTCAGCTCGGCGCCGTCCAGCAGCGCGGTGATCCGCCCGGTCTCCAGGTCGGTAAGCGCGACGATCCCGTGGATCAGCGGCAGCCCCCGCCCGGGGTTGTCCGGGGTCAGCGTGGTGATCTTGACACTGCCGACCCCACGCCGCTCCCAGACCGCCGGGCTTACCAGCAGCACCCGCTGCTCGCCGTGCTCCACCACCGTGCGGGCCGGGGAGCGGGTCCGGCCGGTGGCCAGGTCCACGAACATCTCGCCGAGTACGTCGATCACCTGGGTCATCCGACGCACGCCCGCCATGTCGGCGGCGGTGACCATCGCCGTCGCGGTCATCCGGCACCACCGAACCGGGCTTCCCAGGCGTCCTGACGCGCCACCGTGGCGTGGGCCATCCGGGCGAACGGCGGGCCCACCATGCTGCCATCCAGCACGGCGATGCCACCGTTGGCGCTGCCGACCGCCGAGACCACCCGGCGGGCCAGCCGCAGGTCGTTGTCCTGGGGACGCAGAGCCTGGTTGATGGTGGCCAGCTCGCTGGGGTGCACCGTCGCCTTGCCGTGAAACCCGAGGGCCCGCACCCGCATCGTCTCCTCCGCCAGCACGGCCGGCTCGGAGAGCCGGAAGTTGGCGGTGTCGACACAGGCCGTGCCGTGCCGCGCGCAGGCCATCACCATCGCCTGCCGGGCGGCGAGCATCGCCGCCCAGGTGATCTCGACGTTGAGCGTGGCGGCCAGGTCGGCCGAGCCCAACACCATTCCGTCGGCCGCCTGGGCGATCGCGTCGATCTCGGTGACCGCCTCGACGGTCTCCACCGTCACGTAGATTTCCGGCCGCGCGCCGGCCGAGGCCAGCATCCGACGCAGCAGGGTGACCTCGGCCGCGGAGGTAACCATGGTCATCACGACGATGCCGGGCCGCACCGAGCTCTCGGTGAGCAGCAGTAGGTCGTGCAGGGCCGCGGCGCTGCCCAGCTCGTTGATGCGGACGGCGATGTTGGCGGGCCGGGGTGCCTTCTCCAACGCGTCCTGGCAGACCACCCGCGCGGCCGGCTTCTCCGCCGGCGGGACGGAGTCCTCCAGGTCGATCAGGTGCACGTCCGCGTCGTACGACCAGGCCTTCACAACCTGGTCCAGGGACAGCGCCGGGGTGTAGAGGATGCTGCGCGGAATCGCGCGCGGCGGGGCGCTCACCGGGGGCCGGGCCCGTCGAGCGGGGCGGCCGGACGCGCCCCGGCCTGCACCAGGACCGCACAGAGCCGCCGGATCTGCTCCTCGGTCTGCCCGGCGCGCAGCATCACCCGCAGCCCCGCGGTGCCCCGGGCCACGATCGGGAAGAACACCGGCGAGGTGTAGAAGCCGGCGGCGAAGACCTGCTGAGCGGCGTCAACGACCGTGTCGTCGCTGATCGGCACCAACCGGATCGGGTACGACTCGCCGGACTGCTCGGTGTCGAGCAGCGAGTCGAACAACGCGATGTTGGCGCGGAGCCGCCCCTGGAGCTGATCCAGCTCCTCGGTACGGTGAATCTCCGCGGAGGCGAGCGCGGCGCCGACGGCGGCGGCGTTCATCTTCTGCGAGTAGCCCAGCGGGCCGGCGAAGCGTTCGACGAGCCGACGGGTCTCGTGCGGGTAGCCGTCGAGCAGGACCGCCGTACCACCCGCGCCGAAGCCCTTGCTCAGCGTGGCGACGGTGATGGTGCGCTCGTCGAGGAGGGGAGCGTGGGTCCGCACATAGCCGATGCCCCGCTGCC
This sequence comes from Salinispora cortesiana, assembly GCF_000484695.1. Taxonomy (GTDB): domain Bacteria; phylum Actinomycetota; class Actinomycetes; order Mycobacteriales; family Micromonosporaceae; genus Micromonospora; species Micromonospora cortesiana. The sequence continues at coordinate 71,739 of NZ_AXVR01000002.1, forward strand.
CGTACGCCGACAGCGAGTGCGAGTCGTCGTAGAAGACCAGCATGTTGTACTTGTCCTGCAGGTCGGCGAGCTCCTTGACCGGCGCGTAGCCGCCGAGGCTGTCGGCGCCGTCGACCACATAGCAGACCCGCTCGTAGGTGCGGCACATGTCTTCGAGGTAGTCGAGGTCATGGTGCTTGCAGGTGACCACCTCGGACTCGTCGGCGCAGCTCGGCTTGGCGTTGGCCAGCGACACGTGGGCGTTCTTGTCGAAGACCATCAGCGGGCGGGTGCCGTTGCCGAGGTGACCGGAGGCGATCAGCGGCAGCAGGCCGGTGCTCGCCGCGGCGGTGGATACCGCGCTGATCACCATCGCGCCGAAGAGTTCGCCGAGTGACTCCTCCAGCTCCAGCAGCACCGGCGTCTGCACCCGGGTGCGGGGAATGCAGTGGTCCAGCACGTTGAACCGGCGTAGCGCCGCGACCGCGCCGTCGATGACCTTCGGGTGGGTGTCCAGGTCCAGATAGGAACAGACGGTGAAGTTCACGAACTGGTGGCCGTCGGCCATGGTGAACACCCCGTCGGCGAGGTCACCGACGATGCCGGCCACCCCGTTCGCCTCGGACATGTTCCAGAAGGCGTTGCCGATGCCGATCAGTTTGTCGTTGTTGCGGTAGCGGTGCGTGGGGGTGATGGTCTTGCGGTCGCTCACGAGTTCACCTCGGTGGGCTGGTAGCTGTAGACACCCTTGAATCGCCGGTAGGCGTACGTGTAGAGGGCGACACCCAGCACATGCGGCCGGCGCAGAATCTTCTTCGACTTCAACCAGAAGTTGACATTGATGTTGATGGGGTCGAGGGATTCGGCCTGGTGCCACCAGCCGAGCGGCAGGTAGAGCATGTGGCCGGGTTCGAGGACGAAGTCGCGGCGCTGGGCGAGCTTCGGCGCCACTCTCGGATAGCGCCCCAGGTCGACGTTGTCGAGGTCGAACACGTGGGACTTGTCCCCGAAGCCGCGCAGCACCGACCTGGGGTAGTAGTCGCGGGACCCGGGCGGCGCGATGATGAACCGCTTGCGGCCCTCCAGCGCGATGTTGAAGTTCTCGAACTCGTCGAAGTGGTTCTTGGTGAAGACGCCGCGGTGGCTGATCCAGAGGTTGGCCGCGTACAACGAGCTGCCGTAGCCGAAGAACCCCTCGGCGTCGAAACCGATCACGGCGTTGACGTCGGCCGGGCTGTTCCGGATGTTCGACACCACCCGGTGCCAGGTGTCGGACTCGGTCAGGTGGCGCTCGTCGGCGAAGAAGTCCCGCAGGGTGATGTCCCGGGTCTCCCAGCGCCCGGGATGGTGCTTGTCGCCCGGTTCGGTGAACAGGGTGACGGTCATGTCGGCCAGCCGGGCCGCCACCCCCTCGCGCCCGAGCCCGCGCACGCTCTCCGGCAGTGAGATCACCGTCGGCATGTCGGCCCTGAAGAGGCCGCCAGGGCCGAGCGCCTGGAACTCCTCGAACGTCATGCGGGCGACTGGTACGCCAGCCTCCTGCGGAACCGTCACGATCCGTCCTCCGTCTTCTACCACCGGGAGCCCCAACGGACCTGCCGCAGGAGCGTCCCAAAGCGACGCATTCACGGCACCCTACCGACCAATATGTACGTTGTGAACGTTTGTAATCAGTCCACTTCAGATCGTGATCGACTGGGGCGGGAGCGAGGGCCGGCGGCGGCGCCACCGTGCGTGCAGGACGCAGAACTCCCCGGGGGCGGTTCGCTGACCGACGCCTATAGTGATGCGACGCGTTGGCCCGCCTGACCTGTCCCGTCATTCACGTCCCGCGGGGGTACTTATCGTGAACGATTTCCGGCAGCCGCCAATCACCCTGGACCGGGTGACGACCAGCCGGGGTGAGCTGGTGCTCCGCGAGGCGGACGGCCGCTACGAGGTCATCAGCAACGGTGTCTTCCTGATGGACACCGCGGACGGCCGGTCCGAGCGGCTGCTGGTTGACGCGGCGGTGAGCAGGTGCACGGCATCGGCGCCCCGGCTGCTCGTCGGCGGTCTCGGCGTCGGGTTCTCGCTGCTGCGCGCGGTCGAGCACGCGCAACTGGCCGCCGTCGACGTGGTCGAGATCGAGGCCACCGTGATCGGCTGGCACGCCCGCCACCTGCGCCACCTCACCGGCGCCGCGCAGGCCGACCCCCGGGTACGGATCATCGAGGCGGACATCCTCGCCTGGCTGGCCGACACCGCCGACCAGTACGACGCCATCTGCCTGGACACCGACAACGGCCCGAACTGGCTGGTCTTCGAGGCCAACGCCGAGTTGTACGCCCAGCGCGGGCTCGACCTGGTGGCCGGCCGGCTCCGGCCGGGGGGTGTCCTGGCGATCTGGAGCGCGAGCCGGGACGAGGCCTTCGAGCGACGCCTCCGGGAACGCTTCGGTGACCTGGAGCTGCTGGAGACGCCGACCGAGGCGGGCGCACCGGACGTGGTCTACCTGGTCCGGGCTACCGCGGCGGCGCGGGGAGAGCCACCGGAGTCGCCGGCATGAGCGAGGTTCGGCGCCACCCCGGCGACCCGGGTCGCCGGATCATCATCGCGCTCGACTTCGACACCGTTCGAGCCGCCGAAGCGACCGTTGACCGGCTGGGCGACGCCGCCAAGTCGTACAAGGTGGGGTTGGAATTGCTGACCGTCGCCGGTCCGGGGCTGGCCGCCGGGCTGGTCGAGGCGGGCAAGGATGTCTTCCTGGATCTCAAGTTGTTCGAGATCCCCACCTCGGTCGCGGGCGCCGTCCGCGCAGCTGGCCGGCTCGGCGTGACCATGGTGACCGTGCACGCCATGGGCGGCACCGAAATCATGGCAGCGGCGGTACGCGCCGCCGCCGACTTCCCGCGGCTCAAGGTCCTCGCGCTGACCGTCGTCACCAGCCTCACCGACCCCGACCTCGCCGCTGTTGGGCTGAACACCACGGTCGATGAGCAGGTTGTCCGGCTGGCCCGGCTGGCCCGGCACGCCGGTTGTCACGGCGTGGTCGCCTCGCCCCGAGAGGCGGCGGCACTGCGCGCCGCGCTCGGCCCGGACATGCTGATCGTCACTCCCGGGGTGCGGTTGCCGGCCGACCTGACCACCGGGGTCACGACCGAGCACGCCCGGCCGGCCCACCCGGTGGCGGCGGTCCGGGCGGGCGCGACCCACGTCATCATTGGTCGGTCGTTGACTCGGGCAGCAGATCCGGCCACCGGGACCTAGGCCGGCTTCATCTTCAGCCCGGCCAGCGCCTTCACCAGCGCCGCCTCCGCCCTGGTCAGCAGCGCGTCGCTCGCCGCCGGGTCGGCCAGGGTGGCCTTGGCCGATTCGAGGGCGTGGGTCAGCGCCGCCCAGGACTTCTTGGTGTACCGGTCCGCGTCGAGCGAGTCCGCCTGCGCGACGGTGTGCTCGAGCGCCAGCCGGGCCCGCGGGACCAGCTGCTCGTACGCCAGCCGTAGCGCCCGGGCCTGGGCGTCCACCTCGGCCTGGGTGGCGGTTCCGGAGCCGGCGACCGCGTGGGCCCTATCCAGCTCCTGTCGGAACACCCCGAAGTCGATGTTCCCGTACCGGTCCTCCTGCCCGTCCGGGGCGTGGAAGACGAAGGTCACGTCCCGGGCCTGCACGAGCGCCTCAGGGTCGGTGATCTCCGCGTGGGTGGTGACCCAGTTACCCCAGCTGCCGGTGCCCGGCAGCAGCGCCTCGCCCACGACCGGGCCGTCCGGCGTGCCCGCACGCACCTGCAGGGAGCTCGGTGTGCCGTCGGGCGAGTACTTGCTCGCGTAGCGAATCGCCAGCGTCGTCGGTGCGACATCGAAGACGAGGTTCTTGTACTGAATCCACGCCCCGTCCCGCACCCCACCGAGGTTGCCGCTGCCGGAGTTCGCCTCGTTCTTCAGGTCGCCGCCCGACCACTCGTCGGACTGCTCCCCCTCCAGTACGCGCGGGCCGCCCTCGTCGATGGCCAACGCGGCGATCATGCCGGTCAGCGATTCGCCGGCGCTGCGCAACGTCGCCGTGCTGGCGGAGGTGTCGGCGAGCGCCGCCTGGGCCCGCTGCACCGCCGCGTGGAACACTCGGTAGGAGGCGTAGGAGTAGTTTCCCTGGCGGACCAGGACAGCCTCGTCCACAAGTTCCTGCAGCTGCTGGCGCGCCGCCGCGGCAACCGAGATCGCCAGCAGAACTCCCAACGACGACAACGTTGTCGGCGCTATCTTGCCGGCCCCAGGTGTGGCAGCAGTTAGCCGAGGTGGAGCCAGCCAAGAACTGGTGTCACCGGGTCCGGTCTACCGCCGCACGCTCGGTCGCCGGCCGAGCTGGATGAGGAACTCGTTCTCCTCGACAAAGGTGTCGGTGTCGCTGCACTGGGCCAGAGCGGCACGGACCGCGTTGTCAAACTCGTTGAGCCGGTCGCCGAAGAGTTCTGGCTCGGCGAACGAGGTGGAGTGCAGGTAGCCAATGATGCTGTTGGCCGTCCAGGTCCGGTGCACCGGCACGACGGACTCCTCGACCTGGTTGAACGGCGAGTCGCGCAGCGCCTGAATGTCGGGGCGCCGCCGCTCGTGGAACGTGCCCGCACCCGCCCGACGTTTCTCGCCGAGGAAGTCCTGGATGACCTTCCGGACGGCCGTCTCCCAGTCGTGGTGGGCTGCCCAGAAGCTCTTGTCGGCGAAGATCGCGACGACGCCGTCCGGGCTGACCTGTGCGTCCAGTTGGTTCAGGACCCGCGCCTGGTCGAGCCAGTGGAACGTTCGGCAGATCGTCACCAGGTCGGCCTGCCATCCGGCCGGTGGGGTGAACTCCTCCGCGGTGGTCTCCGCCAGGCGTAGCTGGGCGCCGGCGGGTAGCCGCGGGCGGAGTGCGGTCTCGGCCACGGTGAGCATCTCGGCATCCGGGTCGATTCCGATGATGTCATCGAACCGGCCCCGGAGAGCCTCCACCACGAGGCCGGTACCGGTGCCGATGTCGAGCAGGCGCCGCGGCGAACTGGCGGGGACCGCGGCGTCCAGGATGTCGGCCACCGCCTCCGGAACGTCTGGCCGGAAGTGCCGGTAGAAGCCGACAGTTCCGTGGAATATACTCATAATTACGTCCTTCCGGCGATACCGTAAAAACCATAGGCACCGGGGTGTTCGGACATCGGCGAAACGCCCAACCCCGCTCCGGCCAGCCCCCCCGCGACGGGTCCGATACGGACATCCGTCACCGCCGGATTCGATCGGACAGATCTGGGAATCCACGGCCGGTGCCGGACGTACTGACCAGCCTGCCGTGGCCAACCGGGCCGAGCATCGCCGTCTTCGGGGTGGCGGGCACCCTCACGGTGCTGGGCAGCATCCGCCTGGTCGCCCTCGGCGACACGCTCGCCGACCGAACCGGCTGGGGCGAGGCGTTCTTCGGCGCGGTCTTCATCGGGCTGGCGACGTCGTTGTCCGGCATCGTGATGACCGCCGTCACCGCGGCAGCGGAGCAGCCGCAGCTCGGTTACAGCAACGCGGTCGGCGGGATCGCCACCCAGACCACCGCCGTCGCCGTGGCGGACGCCTTCCACCGCCGGGCCAATCTGGAGCACGCCTCGGCGTCGCTGTCGAACGTGCTCTTCGGGGTCCTGCTCATCGTGCTGCTCTCGCTGGCCCTGCTCGGCAGCTACGCGCCGGATGTCACCGTGGCCGGTATACACCCCGCCTCACTCGCCATAGTCGCCGCCTACCTCGGCGGCCTGCATCTGGTCCGCCGCTCCGGGGCCAGTCCGCTGTGGCGGGCCGTCGCCACCGCCGAGACCCTGCCAGACATCACCCACGAGCACGGCGCCCTCGACCGGACCAGCTCCTCCCGGCTCTGGGTGCGCTTCGTGGCGGTGGGTCTGCTGGTCTCGGTCGGCGGTTGGGCGATCGCCCGGGCCGCCGAGAGCCTGGTGCTGGTCACCGGCTTGAGCGCGGGCTTCGTCGGGGCGATCCTGATGGGTGCGGTGAATGCCCTCCCGGAGACGGTCACCGCCGTGGCGGCGGTCCGCCGGGGCGCCCCGACCCTGGCCATCGCCGCCGTCCTCGGCGGCAACAGTCTGGACGCCCTCAACCTGGTGGTCGGCGACGTGGCCTACCGCAGCGACTCGATCTACCACGCCGCCGGCGACGCTCAGCTCTTCGTGACCACCAGTGCGCTGTTCATGACCGCGATCCTGCTGGGTGGCCTGCTGGTGCGGCAGGCGTACGGCTGGGGGCGGCTCGGCTTCGAGGGCATCCTGCTGCTGACCAGCTACGCGGCGATGACCATCATCCTGGCCATCTGACCGGCACCAGGACGAAGAACGTCGCCGACGCCGTGGGCGATGCGGGTCAGCGGCTCGTCGTGACCGGCGGAGGCGGGGTGGCTGGGCTGCCGGCGTCGCGCTGCTCGCCGTGACCGCTCAGTACCAGCACGACCAGCGCCGCCACCGCGGCGGCGCGTCGCGCGATCACCACACACCTCGACACCCCGACTCACCCCCGTTTCGCACCGCGACATCCCCAGTTGCTGGCAACGCCGCCGCACGGCGTTGTCCTGGCAACGAGTGGACTCGACGGTGGGACACGTCCGCCCCCACGGCGGGGCGGGCCCGGCGACGACGGCTCCAGCGACACAGCAGTCCCGGCAGGGTGCGTACCCGCCCGGCAGCTCCGCAAAACGCGCTGCCGGGCGGGCTTGGGATGCTCCGGCGCTACCGGGGGTGGCCGGGAGACCGGGGGCGGCCGGAAGACGGGAGTCCCGGCGAAGGCTGGGACAGCGGGCGGAAACCCCGCAGCCGGAGACTGTTGGCGACCACGAAGACCGAGGAGAAGGCCATCGCGGCTCCGGCGATCATCGGGTTGAGCAGACCGGCCGCGGCCAGCGGGAGGGCCGCCACGTTGTAGGCGAACGCCCAGAACAGGTTGCCCTTGATGATCGCGAGGGTCCGCCGGGACAACCGGATGGCATCGGCGGCGGCGGTCAGGTCACCCCGGACCAGGGTCAGGTCGGACGCCTCGATCGCCACATCCGTACCGGTGCCCATCGCCAGCCCGAGGTCGGCCTGGGCCAACGCCGCGGCGTCGTTGACCCCGTCACCGACCATCGCCACCACCCGGCCCTCCTGCTGGAGCCGCCGGACCACCGCCACCTTCTCGGCGGGCAGCACCTCCGCGACCACCTCGTCGATCCCGACCTCGGCCGCGACCGCCCGGGCGACGTTCTCGTTGTCGCCGGTGAGCAGCACCGGATTCAGGCCCAGCTCCCGCAGTTGTCGGAGCGCGAGCGCGCTGGTCGGCCGGACCACGTCGGCGACCGCGAGCAGACCGCGAGCCCGCCCATCCCAGGCCACCAGCACCACCGTCGCACCGCCGGCCTGCGCCGCGGCACCGGCCGTCACCAACTCCTCCGGTACGTCCAGTCCCCGCTCCTGCAGCAGTCGAAGCCGGCCGACCAGCACCCGGTGGCCCGCCACCACACCCTCGACGCCCAGCCCTTCGAGATTGGCGAAGTCGGTTACCGGCGGCAGGGGCCCCGCCTCGGCCGCGCCCACCGCGACCGCCTGGGCGATCGGATGCTCCGAGGCGACCTCCAGGGCGCCGGCGAGCCGGAGCAGCTCGGCCCGCTCCACACCGCTCGCCGCGACCACGTCCACCAGGGTCATCCGGCCAGCGGTGACGGTCCCGGTCTTGTCCAGCACGACCGTGTCCACCGTCCGGGTGGACTCCAGCACCTCCGGCCCCTTGATCAAGATGCCGAGCTGCGCGCCCCGACCGGTGCCGACCAACAGCGCGGTGGGGGTAGCCAGGCCCAGGGCGCAGGGGCAAGCAATGATCAACACAGCCACCGTGGCGGTGAAGGCTGCGGTCGGACCGGCGCCACTCCCCAGCCACCAGCCCAGCGTGGCGGCGGCGAGGGCGATCACGATGGGAACGAAGACCCCAGAGATCCGGTCGGCGAGACGCTGCACGGCCGCCTTGCCGGACTGGGCGGCCTCCACCAGCCGGGCCATCTGGGCGAGCTGCGTGTCGGTGCCGACCCGGGTGGCCGTCACGACCAGCCGTCCACCCGCGTTGACGGTGGCGCCCACCACGGCGTCGCCGGCCTTGACCTCGACCGGCACGGATTCACCGGTGAGCATGCTGGCATCGACCGCCGAGCTCCCCGCCGTCACCACCCCATCGGTGGCGATCTTCTCACCGGGGCGCACCACGAACTGGTCCCCGACCACAAGCTGGTCGATCGGGATGCGAATCTCCGCATCACCGCGCAGTACCGCCACGTCCTTCGCACCCAGCTCCAGCAGGGTGCGCAGGGCGGCGCCAGCGGTGCGTTTCGCGCGCGCCTCGAAGTACCGGCCGGCGAGGATGAAGGTGGTGACGCCGGCCGCCGCCTCCAGGTAGATGTGGCCCGCTCCGTCGCCGCGGACGATGGCGAAGCTGAACGGGTGAGTCATGCCGGCAACGCCAGCCGTGCCGAGAAAGAGCGCCCAGAGCGACCAGCCGAACGCGGCGAGGGTGCCCAGCGACACCAACGTGTCCATGGTCGCTGCGGCGTGCCGGAGGTTGACCCAGGCGGCCCGGTGGAACGGCAGGCCGCCCCAGACCACCACCGGGGCGGCCAGCGTCAACGACAGCCACTGCCAGTAGGTGAACTGCCAGGGCGGCACCATCGCCAGCAGGATCACCGGCACGGTGAGCGCGGCCGAGACCCAGAGCCGGGTAGCAAGCCCGCGCAGCTCGTCGGCCGGCTCGGCGGCGGGCGCCGCTGCGGCTGTCGGTGGCGGCGGTACGACGGCGGTGTAGCCGGTCTTCTCGACCGTGGCGATCAGGTCGTCCGGGGTCACCCCGTCGGCGTACGCGACCCGGGCCTTCTCGGTGGCGTAGTTCACCGTGGCGGCCACGCCGGGCATCCGGTTCAGCTTCTTCTCGATGCGGGCGGCGCAGGAGGCGCAGGTCATCCCGCCGATCGACAACTCAATCTGGTTGGCGGCCCGCGGCATCGGGCTGCTGGTGGTGGTCATCGCACTCCCTACCGGTCGGGCCCGTGCGCCGGGCGGGACCCGGTGCCGGAGTCGTCATGCTCGGGGTCGTCGTGGTGGGTCTCGACGGCCGGGGTGCCGGGGCCGGTCACCTGACCGACCCCGTACGCCGCGCCGAACACCGCGGCGAGACCGAGCAGGAAGGCGGTGAGCTTCGTCGCCGTTTTCATGCGGGCCTCGGTCTCGACGCGGGTCAGGCGTTGACGAGGTCGTAGCCGGCCTCGTCAACCGCGGCGCGTACGGCCTCGAGCTCCATCGGGTGCTGGCTGGTGACGGTCAGCCGGCCAGTCGTCAGGTCAACCTGGACCTGCTCCACACCCGGAAGCCCACCCACCTCGGCGCTGACCGCGGCTACGCAGTGCCCGCAGGTCATGCCCTGCACCTGATACGTGGTGGTGACCATGGAAAACCTCCCCTTTCCGCCAGGTCAACCCCCGGAGGGTCAATACCCCCTGGGGGTAAGTGTCAGCGACTTTAACATACCCCTGAGGGGTAAGATATTCTGATCCGCATGACCAGACCCGACCCCGCCCCGGTCCGCGGCTACACCGCCAGCAAGGACCAGCTACTCACCCGACTGCGCCGGGTCGAGGGGCAGGTCCGGGGGATCGAGAAGATGGTCGAGGAGGATCGATACTGCATCGACGTCCTCACCCAGATCTCCGCGATCCAGGCCGCGCTGGACAAGGTGGCGCTCGGGCTGCTCGACGGGCATGCCCGGCACTGCCTACACGAGGGGGCGGCCGAGGGGCGAGCCGACGAGATGGCGACCGAGATGATGGCCGCCGTCGGCCGGCTGATGAAGCGCGGCTGACCACCCCGTCCCGTTACTCGCCCGGTAGTCGTTGGGAGAACAGATGGGCGCCGACCACACCCGACCTGCACCGTCCACCCCACCCCGGGTGCGACGGATCCTCGTCGCGACGGTGGTCCCCCTGCTCCTCGCCACCCTGGTCACCGCGGTGGCCCTCTGGCCGCGCGACACCCGTACGGCCGACTCGGGCACCGAGCCACCCCGGTACCACGGCACCGTCACGAAGGTGGTCACCGAGCCCTGTCCCCCCGCCCCCCAGCCGCCCGACTCCGGGCTGAGCACCGAAGACAGCCCCTGCGGCGAGGTGACCGTCCGCGTCGAGCAGGGGCCGGACGCCGGGCGTCAGATCGGCACGCCGATTCCCGCTGGACCGGGCGCGCCCGACGTCGCCGTCGACGATGAGGTCATCCTGGTCGAGCTGACCGACCCCACCGACCCGACCACGAGCATGTACACCATCGCGGAGCACCAGCGGGGCAAGCCCCTGCTGTGGCTGGTGGCGCTCTTCGCCGCCGCGATCGTGGCGTTCGGCCGCTGGCGCGGGCTCGCCGCCCTCGCCGGCCTGGCGGCGAGCTTCGCCGTCCTCCTGACGTTCGTCCTGCCGGGGATCAGCGCCGGCCAGTCGCCGTTACTGGTCGCGGTGGTCGGCGCCGCACTGATCATGTTTGTGGTCCTATACCTCACCCACGGCGTGACCGCGCAGACATCGGTGGCGGTTCTCGGCACCCTGGGCAGTCTGATCCTCACCGGCCTCCTCGGCACACTCGCCACCGCCGCCACCCGGCTGACCGGGTACGGCAGCGAGGAGGCGATCACCCTGTCCATGTTCCAGACCAACGTCGACCTGCACGGTCTGCTCCTGGCCGGAATCATCATCGGCTCGCTCGGGGTACTGGACGATGTCACCGTGACCCAGGCCGCCACGGTGACCGAGCTGGCAACGGCCAACCCGGGGTTGTCCCGCCGTCAGCTCTACCGCTCCGCGACCCGGGTCGGTCGGGCCCACATCGCCTCCACGGTGAACACCATCGTGCTGGCGTACGCCGGAGCCTCACTGCCGGTGCTGCTTCTGCTAACCGCCGACTCGCGCCCGGTAAGCCAGCTCCTGACCAGCGAATTCCTCGCCCAAGAGATCGTTCGCAGTGCGGTCGCCACGCTGGGGTTGATCGCCGCGGTCCCCCTCACCACCGGGCTCGCCGCCATCGTGACCGCCGCCGGTCGCACCGCTGGCGGCGAGTCGGGCGGGAGCACCGCTGGCGGCGAGTCGGGCGGCGGGAGCACCGCCGCACCGCCACCGCGGCGGCCACGAGGGCGCACCGCCCGCGTCGAGGCGCTGGAGGTGCTCAGCACCCCCCGCTCCGGCCCGGTCGCCTCCGCCGCCGATCGACGGACCGGCGGAGACCACAACACGGAAGACTCATGGTGAAGGTACACAGCGTGGTGAGCCGGACCCGCGAGGCGGGCAATCAGGGCACTTATCACCCAACGTATCGGCAATTTCGGGCGATTGGTCGAGTTTGGGGCGTAGCTCGACCGGATGAGCGTCAGGTAACCTCGCTGCCGGTCACCGCCGAAGGCGCGTACCGGCACCGGCGGGACCACCGCCCAATCGCCGCGAGGCGAGCCGGGGAGACGGGCAGTTGGAGTGCGGCTACCCCAATAGGGAGCACCTACCGCCCCAACCCGTCAGCTCGTCCAGCCGGCGGTCAACGGAAGGGATCATTGTGACGGCACCCCCACGCCGCTGGTTGACGCCCGTGGCGGCCGTGCTCACCGCGCTGGCCGTGCTCGCCGGGCCGGTCCCGGCGTCTGCCACCCCCACCTCTCCCCCACAGCCCTCGGGGCATGACGAGGAGCCGGAGCTACTCGGCGATCTCATCGAGGTGCGCAACCGCGAGTACGTGAAGGCCAAGGCACAGCTGGCGGATTCCGAGAAGCGCCAGGCCGCCCTCGAGAAGGAGATCAAGAAGGCGCAGGCCGAGCTGGACGAGCTCGGCCCCCAGGTGGCGGAGATCGCGACCCAGTCATACAAGACAGGACGGGTCGACGCGATGTCGACGCTGCTGACCGCGGATACCCCCGACTCCTTCATCGCCCGGGCCACCGCGCTGGATGAGCTGAATCGCGTCAACGATCAGCGCATCAAGGCGGTCAACACGATCAAGAACCACGCCGAGCAGGCGAAGGTGGGGGTCGACGAAGAGGTACGCAAGCAACAGAAGCTGAAGAGCGACCTCGAACGCGGAAAGCTCGAAGCGGAGAAGGCCCTCCGCCTCGTCGGCGGCAGCGGCCTCACCGGTGGCCTGGTTGACGCCGAGTCGCCGGTCGCCCGAGTCGCCCCCGGACGCACCTCGGATGGCGGTTGGACGTCACTTGGCTGCAACGAGGATGATCCGACCACCGGCGGCTGTATCACCGCGCGGACGCTGCACATGTATAACGAAGTCAAGCGAGCCGGTTTTGACCGATTCGTCGGGTGCTACCGCTCGGGTGGGCCGTACGAGCACCCTAAGGGCCGGGCCTGCGACTGGTCGCTACAGAACAGCGGGTTCAGCTCCTGGTACAACAACGACATGCGCATGTACGGCAACAACCTGACTGCGTTCCTGGTCCGAAACGCCGACCGGCTCGGCATCTACTACGTGATCTGGAACCGGCAGATCTGGTTCCCGGCCACCGGCTGGAAGTCGTACAGCGGCCCGTCGAACCACACCGACCACGTCCACGTGTCGATGCTGTAGCCGCCGACGCGCTGGGGCCGGCACTGCATTTCCGCGGTGCCGGCCCGCTGTCGTTTCGGGGCGCCGGCCTCAGGGTGTGCTCGACGCCGCGAGCCCGACCTCGGTAACGGTCCGCACCGCACCGGTGGTGAGCTGGTACGACATCCCCACGACCGCGCAGGTGCCGGCGGCCACGGCGGCGGCGACCGCCGCGGAGCGGTCCAGCAGCACGGCAACGGTCTGCTGGACATGCTGGTCAACGATGCGGTCAAGGTCGGTGATCCCGGCGGCCTCGGCCCGACGGACGCTCGGCAGCACCGCCTCCACCACCGCACGAAGGTGCCCGGCGACCGGTGCGCCGGTGGCCTCAGCCGACCTGGCCGCCTGCACCGCGCCACAGGACTCGTGCCCGAGCACCACCACCAGCGGAGCGCCCAGCGCGGTGACGGCGTACTCGATGCTGCCGAGCACCTCCGGCCCAACGGCATGCCCAGCCGTGCGGACCACGAACAGGTCACCCAGACCGCGGTCGAAGATGAGCTCAACGGCGAGCCGCGAGTCGGAACAACCGAGGACCACCGCGAAGGGCTGCTGCCCCTCCGCCAGCGCGACCCGGCGGCCGACATCCTGGTGTGGGCGACCCGGAGTTCCGGCGGCGAACCGCCGGTTGCCGGCGTGTAGCTCGGCGACCGCCGCTCGGGGGCCGACCGGCTGATTCCAAGCATCGCCGGATCCACCGGCGGACAGCTGATCTGCGCCCGACTGCATATCGGGCATTTCGGGGCGATTCATGCCCTTACCTCATCCCTGTGGGAGGCCCCAACCTGAAGGCCCGGCGTACGGGACTCGGGCCTTCTCCACGCTCACATGAAGCAGAAAGCACGTCAAGGCATGCGTGATCTGCACTTCATACGTTGGCTGCGGACGTGCCGGACGCACGAGGAATGCCCACCGCCTCCGGCCTGTTGAAGCTCTGGTACCCCTGGCATCCCGGACCGTCGCGGCCCGGGCCGCCGCCCCGCGCCGAGCGCCACGTGGTGCTTGCCGTCCCCCTCCGGACGGCCAGACCCCCGAAGGAGCCCGACCATGAGCACGATCACCCCCATCGAGGGCCGCCCGGTGGCCGGACTGCTGGTCACCGTCGACTATCAGGCCCAGCCCAACTTTTACTACTGCGGGCCGGCGGCGACCAGGATGGCTCTCTCCGCGCTGGGCCGACCGCTCCCGCAGGATGAGGTCGCCCAGCGGCTCGGCACCACCCAGGCCGGCACGGACTCGGCCCTGGACATCACCCGCGTCCTCAACGAGCTGACCGGCGACGCGTACCGAACCACGGAGATACCGGACATCACGGCCAAACCGGATGAGGTTCACCAGCTACGCGAGGACACCCGGCACGCCCTGGCGCAGGGACGCCCGGTCGTGGCCAACGTCCGGGGGACCACGGTCGACACCGAGGGCACCCCACATTCGTACGAGGGGGGCCACTACCTGACGCTGGTGGGCTACCGCGCCGAGGACGACCTCCTCCGGGTCGCCGACCCGGCCGCAGACAAGCGCGAATACTGGATGACCGTACCGAAGGTCGCCAACTGGATCGCCGAACGCGGCTACTCGTCCTGACGCCTTCGGGCCGGCCTCCCCAGCGGGAGACCGGCCCGTTCGGCGCGTCCCGCGCCGAAACTCGGATATATCAGCGGTTCTGGTCACCCTCACCGGTCCGGGACTTCATCATGTCCACACCGCGATCGACGTGCTCCTTGTACCGGCCGCCGGTACGCTCGTTGAGCATGTCACCGGCCTTCTCCATGCCCCGGTTGACCTGCTCGTCCTGCTTCTCGACGTACTCCCTGGCCTGGTCCATGAATTTCTTCATGTGATCCTCCTAGGTTCGGGGTGTTGCAACGGACGGCGTTCCCCGGCGCCCGGGGGTACAAACACCGACCACCCCCGGGACAGGCGTGGCCCGGCCACGGGTCACCCAAGGTGGTCGGTGAACCAGGTCGCCGCCGCATCAGCCACCTGTTCCAACGCACCGGGCTCCTCGAACAGATGCCCGGCACCGGGGATCACCGTCAGCTCCGCCGGCTCCGGCAGCGCCGCCCGAGCCTGCTCGTTCAGGGTGAGCACCTGGTCATCGAGGCCGCCCACGAGCAGTAGGGTCGGTGCTCGCACCCGGCCCAGCGCCGGACCGGCAAGATCCGGCCGGCCGCCTCGGGAGACCACCGCACCGACCGCATCCGGACGGTCGGCGGCGGCCACCAGGGCGGCAGCGGCCCCGGTGCTGGCCCCGAAGAGCCCGATCGGCAACGCGCCCACCGGCTCCCCGGTGGCCAGCCAGTCGACGATCGCGGACAACCTGCCGGCCAACCGGCCGATGTCGAACCTGAGCTGCGCGGTGCGCGCGTCGGCCGCCTCCTCATCCGGGGTTAGCAGATCCACCAGGACGGTGCCGAGCGCGCTGCGATTGAGGACCTGCGCCACCGCGACATTGCGGGGACTCCGCCGCGAGCTGCCGCTGCCATGCGCGAAGAGCACCACCCCGGCCGGCTCCGGCGGCACCCGAAGATCAGCCGTGAGCTGGACGTCCCCCGCCGGAACCGACACCTCACTCCGTGCGTCCATGCCCCGGTCCTTCCCACCGGCTCGCCCGCCATGCGTACGCCCCGGGCCCATCCGGTCTCGTTTCGCCCGGGTGGGCTCGGGTACGCGGTGGGTGAGGGCAGACCGGACCGGCGCAGGCAGCGCCGGTGATGGATCGGGAGGATCGCCATGGCGCAGCAGCAGGAGTCTCGGCAGCAGGCCGCCGAGCGGGAACGACGAAAGCGCGACGCGAACCGTAACCGGGACTGGGCGGACGAGGCGGCGCGGGCGCGTACCGCCGATGATCCCCGAGCGATGGCGCCGCGCGACGCCGCGGGCCGCCCCTCCCAGGGCAGACAGCTGTGAGGCATTGACGTCGGCCGGGTCCCGATCCGCCCCGGTCGGGGCGGGCCCGACCCTACGGTTCCCGCTCCGGGAGGCGGATCAACGGGTCCCGGCCGGGCGGCTGCTCCGGGGTCTGGCTCGGCTCACTCACTGGTGGGGTTGGCCGGGTCACCGGTTCGGCCGCGGTGACCTCGATCCGCTCGCCATAGTGCAGCAGTTCCAGCGTCTCCTCGGGGTCGCCGTGCTGCAACGCGTACGTGGTCTGGTGCGGCTGGATGTCGACCCGAAGTTGGGTCTGGTGCCAGTGCAGGGAGAATTCCAGCCGGCCCAGGCGGTTGGAGAGCCGGGGCGTGAAACAAAGCGTTCCGTCGTGCTCGCGCAACCCGCCGAACCCGGCGACCAGGGCGATCCAGGAACCGGCCAGGGAGGCGATGTGGACGCCGTCGCGGGTGTTCTCGTTCAGGTCGTGCAGGTCCATTAACGCGGCCTCCCGCAGGTAGGTGTGGGCTAGCTCCGGATACCCCACCTCAGCTGCCAGGACGGCCTGGGTGCAGGCCGACAGCGACGAGTCGCGGACGGTACGACGCTCGTAGTAGAGAAAGTTGCGTAGCTTCTGCTCCGGGGTGAAGGCGTCCCCCCGCCAGTGCATCGCCAGCACCAGGTCGGCCTGCTTGATCACCTGCCTGCGGTACAGATCAAAGTACGGATAGTGCAGCAGCAGCGGGTACTTCTCCGGCGGGGTGTGGACGAAGTCCCACTCCTGGAACCGGGTGAAGCCCTCGACCTGCTCGTGTACGTCGATCTCCGAGTCGTACGGAATGTGGATGGAGGCCGCGGCGTCCCGCCACGCCGCCGCCTCCTCGTCGGTGACTCCCAGGCGCGCGGCCTCGTCCCGGTATCGCAGCACCGTCTCCGCCGCCGTGATCAGATTCCGTTGCGCCATCAGATTGGTGTAGATGTTGTCGTTCTTGATGGCGGTGTACTCGTCCGGGCCGGTCACCCCGTCGATGTGGAACTGCCCGTGCCGGTCGTGGTGGCCCAGCGACCGCCACAACCGTGCGGTCTCCACCAGTAACTCCAAGCCGATCTCCCGCTCCAGCTCGGTGTCCTGGGTGGCCTGAACGTAGCGACGTACCGCGTCGGCGATGTCGGCGGCGATGTGGAAACCGGCGGTGCCGGCGGGCCAGTAGCCGGAGGATTCTGGTCCCTCGATGGTGCGCCAGGGGAAGGCCGCGCCCGCCAGGTTGAGCGTGCGGGCCCGTTCCCGCGCGGTCGGCAGGGTGTGATGCCGCCACTGCAGGGCATCGCGCACCGCGGTGGGGTGGGTGTAGGTGAGCACCGGCAGCACAAACATCTCGGTGTCCCAGAAGGCGTGGCCGTCGTACCCCGGTCCGGTGAGGCCCTTCGCCGAGATCGGCCGACGTTCGGCCCGGGTACCCGCCTGGAGCACGTGAAAGAGCCCGAAGCGCACCGCCTGCTGCACCTCCGGGTCGCCCTCCACCTGCACGTCGGCGGAGTCCCAGAACTCCTCCAGGTACTCCCGCTGTTCCCGCAGCAGCCCGTCCCACCCGTCCAGCTGGGCGGCGGCCAGCGCGGCACCGACCTGGTCCCGCAGTGCCGGCAGCGATCGGCGACTGGACCACCCGTACGACAGGTGCTTCACGACTCGCAGCGTCTCGCCGGGCTTGAGCACGCAGGCGATGGTGGTCCGTACCCAGTCCTCGTACCCCTCGGACTCGATGTTGGTCCGCGCGGTGGTCTGCACCTCGTGCTCCATCGCGGCGGCGAGGCGCAGGCCGGAGACCTTCGTGCGGTGGATCAGCAGGCCCCCGTCATGGGTGGTCAGCTCCTCCTCGGCATACAGCGGCGACTCCAGCACCGCCGCCACCCGCGGATCCTTGCTCTGGGCCGGCAGGGTTTCGTTGGCCACCAACTCCGACTGGACGATCAGCCGTAGCGGCTTGCCGTCCACGACCTCGACCTCGTAGTTGATGGCGGCGGCGGAGCGCTGGCGGAACGAGACCAACCGGGTGCTGCGGACGCAGACCTCCCGACCGGCGGGCGAACGCCAGTGCACGGTCCGGTGCAGCGTGCCGTCGCGCAGGTCGAGCACCCGCTCGTGGGCGAGGAGTTCGCCATATCGCACGTCGAGCGGCTCGTCGTCAACCAGCAGCCGGATGAGCTTGCCGTTGGTGACGTTGACGAGGGTTTGTCCGGACTCGGGGAAGCCGAAGCCGGTCTCCGCGTGCGGCAGGGGGCGGAGCTCGTAGAAGGAGTTCAGGTACGTTCCCGGCAAGCCGTACGGCTCGCCCTCGTCGAGGTTGCCGCGCAGGCCGATGTGCCCGTTGGAGAGGGCGAACACCGACTCGGACTGCGCCAACACATCCATGTCCAGTCTGGTTTCTCGGACATGCCATGGCTCGACCGGGTAGGCGCGCTCTCGGATCATGCGTCCGGCTCCCGTTTCTCGATCAGCTCCGCGAGGTCCCGCACGACAATGTCTGCACCCTGCGCCAACAGCGCGTCGGCCTGCCCGACCCGGTCCACGCCCACCACGTACCCGAAGTCACCGGCCCGACCGGCGGCGACTCCGGCGAGGGCGTCCTCGAAGACGGCCGCGTTACCCGGAGCCACCCCGAGCCGTTCGGCCCCGGCCAGGAAGGTGTCCGGTTCTGGTTTGCCACGTAACTTCTCGGCGCGGGCGACGAGACCATCAACCCGGGTCTCCAGCAGCTCCTCCAGCCCAGCTGCGGCGACCACCTCACGGCCGTTGGCGCTGGCGGTGACGACCGCGCGGCGCAGTCCGGCGTCGGCAACCGCCCTGAGGTACGTCACCGAGCCGGGGTAGACCTCCACCCCATGTGTCCGCAGCTCCTGGAGCAGCCGGACGTTCTTGCAGTTGCCGATGCCGTGGACCGTGTCGGCCTCGGGCGGGTCGTCCGGCGTTCCCTCCGGAAGCACGATGTCCCGCGAGGCGAGGAAGGTGCGGACCCCGTCGTACCGGGGCCGGCCGTCGACATACCGGCGGTAGTCCTCATCCGGGTCGAACGGCCGGAACGGCTCATCGATGTCGGCAGCGTGCCGGCGCAGGAACTCGTCGAACGTCGTCCGCCAGGCGGCGTTGTGGACGCGAGCGGTCTGGGTGAGCACCCCGTCCAGGTCGAACAGGCAGGCGGTCACGTGCGCAGGCAGACCCAGCATCGTTCGAATCTATCCAGCCTGGTCGTGGCGCAAACCGTTTCGGCGGTCAACGCGCCGATCAGTGCGGGCGAAGCGTCCAGACGATGGTCATCTCCCCGGTGGGCTTGCCCTCCTCGGTGGCGATCTCCACGCCGATCCGGAACTCGGGTCGCTCTCCGGCGTCCAGCTCCGCGACCACGTCGGCGACCGGCCGATCGAGCCGCGCGGTCGCCCGCACCGGCCCCATGGCGAGCTTCCGGTATGCGATCTCAGCGCTGACGGCGAGCGGTGTCGCCCGGTCGAGCACCGACGCGAAGGCGGCCACCACGACCGCACCGGAGGCCGTCTCGCCGAGGGTGAACATCGCGCCGGCGTGCGGCCCACCGACATGGTTGTGGGTAGCTGGCGTGTCGGGCAGCCGGACCACCGCCTTGATCGCGCCGCCGGCGTCGGGGGCCACCTCGACGAATTCGAAGCCCAGCGTACGGGCGAAGGGCACGGCCGCCAGCATGCTGGCGGCCACCTGGCTCACATCGATGCTCATACCCGCACATGTTACCGATGAGTAACCAAGGCGGCAAGGCGATACTCAGCGCCCGACCGGCGCCGGGCTCCCACGTCAGCGCCAACCGACGTCGATCCGGTCGCCGTGCTCGTCGAAGAAGTGCAGCGCGTCCGTCCGGACCTGGATCGCCAGCTTCTGCCCCGGGGATACCGCGGGGTAGGGCGCCAGCCGCACCGCCAACTCCGCCGACCGGCGGTGGTGTCGACCCGGATCGGGGAAGACGCTGACCGGCGTACGGCTCGCCACGGCCCGCTGCTCCTCACCCACCGCACCGGACCGACCCGCGATCCGCCGCACCACCCGGCCGAACTGACGCAGGCCGCGTTGCCGGACCGCACCCCCGTCTGCGGCCACCGCCGCCTCGTCCACGACGACCGCGGTAGCGCCGATGTCGAGGAAGGCAAGCGATTCGTGCCCGTGATGCTCCAGGTGCCGGAGCTGCCCGTGCAACACCGGGCCAGGGGTGTTCGGAGCGGTCGGGGTCAGCGCCTCGGCCCGCATGCCGACCACGATCCGCTCACCGTGATAGTGGCCTACCGCCCGGGCGCGCATGTCGTCCCACGGGAGGTGCAGCGTCTGCTCCCCGAGGTTGAGCGCGACGTGTTGGTCCAAGTGCACATGGACCGCGGCCTCCAGCAGGTTCATCCGCGGGGTACCGAGAAACGTGGCGACGTAGAGGGTGGCCGGGCGGCCGTAGACCTGAGTCGGGGTGCCGACGTCCTGCAGGATCCCTTTGCGCATGATCGCCACCCGGTCGGCCATGGTCAGCGCCTCGGTCTGGTCGTGGGTCACGTAGAGGGTGGTGACCCCCAGCTCCCGGGTCAGTCCAGAAATCTCCGCACGCAGCTCGGCGCGGAGCCCGGTGTCGAGATTGGATAAGGGCTCGTCCATCAGGAAGAGCTCCGGCCGACGCACGATCGCCCGCCCCATGGCGACCCGCTGACGCTGACCACCGGAGAGCCGTCCGGGCCGGCGGTCGAGAAGGTCGTCGATGCCCAACGCGCCTGCGACATCGGCGACCCGTTCGCCGCGCCGCTCCGCCGTCAGGCCGGCCAGACGCAGCGGAAAGGCGATGTTGTCGCCGACGCTCAGGTGCGGGTACAGGGCGAAGTCCTGGAAGACCATCGCCACCGACCGGTCCCGGGGCGGCAGATCGTTGGCGAACTCGCCGTTGAGGAAGACCGCACCGGAGGTCGGATCCTCCAGGCCGGCGACCATGCGCAGCACCGTCGACTTGCCACAGCCGGAGGGGCCGAGCAGCACCATGAACTCACCGTCGTTGACGTCAAGGTTCAGGCGGTCAACGGCGAGGGTGCCGGTCCGGAAGACCTTGGTCACATCCTTGAGCGCGACGGTGGCCATCCGTTCCTCCCCCACCCGACCAACTCGGACCTGAACGACTGTGACGAGCCCCTCTCAACCTGCATATCGGATGAACGTTCAATCTTGGCCGCAGCGGACGCTAGCTGGCCGGACCGGCTTCGGCGACAGCGACACCGAAGATCCGCCGGACCACCCGTTCGGCGGCGTGGCCGTCGTCGAGCCGACAGAACCGGTCTCGGAACCGACGCCGCGCCGCCTCCGCCGACGAATCACGCAGCGCGTCGGAGCGGAAGAGGTCGAGCAGACCGGCGAAGTCCGTCGCCACCGCCCCCGGCGGCTCCGCGATCACATCCAGGTAGACGCCGCGGGTCAGCCGGTACGCTGCCCAGTCCGGCGCGTACACGACAATCGGCCGGTCCAGGACGGCGTAGTCGAACATCGCCGACGAGTAGTCGGTGACCAGCACGTCGGCGGCGAGGTAGAGGTCCTCCACCCGGGGGTGGCCGCTCACGTCGCGCAGTCGGTCCGGGTGGGCCGGATCCGGATTCTGGGGGGCTCGGTCGTCGAAGTAGTGACTGCGCATCAGCAATCGACCGGCGGGCCCCAACGCGGCGAGGAACCGCTCCGGGTCGAACGGCGGCCGGTAGCCCGGCAGGTGCTCCCGGTGCGTCGGTACGTAGAGCACCACCTGCTCGCCGACCCCCAGGCCCAGCTCGGCCCGGATCCGCAGCACCTCCTCGGTGGTGGCGGTGGCCAGCCGGTCGTTGCGCGGATAGCCCACCTCCAGCGTGGTGTACGCGGCCGGGTAGGCCCGCTCCCACATCTGGGTGGAGAAGCTGTTCGAGGTGATGCTGTAGTCCCACCGATCCACCCGGTGTAGCAGCCCCGGGAAGTCCATCAGGGCCCCGACCGGGTAGCGCTGCTGGTCCAGGCCCATCACCTTGACCGGCGTGCCGTGATGGGTCTGCACATGCACGGTGCCGGGGCGTTTCCGGACGAAGTTGGGAAAGTTGACGTTGTTGACCAGCCAGCGGGCCTGCGCCAACGCCCGGTAGCCCGCCGGGGTACCGGCGACCACGTAGTCCACCCCCGCCGGCAGCGAATCCACCCGGTCCCGCCGCACGATCCACACCCCCCGCACGTGCGGGGCGATTCGCCGAGCAGCCTCGTAGATGGCCGCCGGATTGCAGGCGTAGCCGCGGTACCAGTAGGCGGCGTACACCGCCAGCCGTGGGTCGACCGGCCGCAGCAACTCGGCCCGGTAGTACTCGCGCAACCCGACGTCCCGAATCCGCCGGAGGAGCGGCACGGCTCCGCGCCGGGCCCGCCGGGTGGCGTGGGCAGCGACACCCCGGACCCGGGCGGCACCGACCAGTGCGTTGTAGGTACGCCACCGGCCGGTGGCGACCAGGCGATGCTTCAGCCCTTCGACCCCGGGCGGGGCCGGCCGGCCCGGCGCCGGACGCCAGCGGGCGTGGTCGGCGGCGATCCGAGCGAAGAAGGCGGGCCGCAGGTCCGCCGGGATCCGCTCCCCGGTGCCGAGCACGGCCAGGTAGTGCCAGATCATCCGTTCGAAGAGGGCCGGGCGGAGGTCGTCTTCGGCCGCTCCCACCTCGTCCAGGAGCGCGAACACCCGGTGCCACTGCGCGAAGACCTCGAAGTGCCGGTCCCCCCGGGTCCGGGTGATGGCGCCGGCCCGGCGCTGCCGATAGTTCACGCAGACCTGGTCCAGCACCCCGATCCGCTTCGCCCGGAGGAGCACGGGGTAGGTGAACGAGACATCCTCGTACCAGCCGGGGGCGAAGCGCAGCCCGTGTTCGAGCAGGAACTCGCGGCGCAGCACCTTGTTCCACACGGTGTGCAGCAGTCGGATCGTCTCCGGCCGCTCACGCAGCCGGAACGTCGCCGCCCCGGGCGGAGACGGAAAAACCTCGCGCATCCCACTGCGGGTGGTGCGCCCGTTCCACCAGGCCCGTACGTGGTCAACGACGAGGACATCCGGGTTGGTGGTGCGCAGCCGCTCGGCGACCTCGACGAGGCACTCCGGCGCCAACCAGTCGTCGCCGTCAACGAACCACACGTACTCCCCGCCGGCCTGGTCCAGGCCGGCGTTGCGGGCTGGGCCGAGTCCCCGGTTCGCCGGCAGCGCGATCGTCCGTACCCGTTGGTCACGGGCCGCGTACTCGGCCAGGATCTCGCCGCTGCTGTCGGGGGAGCAGTCATCGACACCGATCACCTCGATCCCGGCCACCGGCTGCCCGAGGATCGAGTCCAGGCATTCGCGCAGGTAGCCCTGCACCCGGTAGGCCGGGACCACGAAGCTGATCAGTGCCACCCGGCCCCCTAACCCGGTGGGCGACCGCCAACAGCACCGGTCGATCCCGCCGCCCGTGCGGCACGGGCAGGCCGAATCACCCAGGCGAGGGCCACGCTCCCCACGAAGACCACTAAAAGGTATATACCGAGTGTAGCCATACCAATAGCAGCAATTCCGGTGATCGCGGAGAGCGTCAGCACCGCCGAGCGCCCTTCCCAGCCCAGCGTGGCGTCGTGCAACGGCGGGGCCAGCTTCCGCTTCTCCAGCCGCGCGGTCAGGTCGTAGTGGTGCAGGGTCAGCACGAAGACGTACCCAAAGACCAACCAGGCTGGGACGCCCCCGAGCACGCCGACCAGGATCGCAAAGAGATACTCCGCCGCGCGTAGCGCCGCCGGCACCAGCCAGTCCAGCGCCCCGCCGTGCACGGCCCGCGCCCCCGCGGCAGCCAGCAGCAGCGCGCCGAGCCCGACCAACGCCGTCCACCGGGGGAGGGAGTCCGGGCCGAAGAGCGCGAGCCCGAGCAGCACCGCTGCCACCAGTACCGCCGACACCGCCAGCCCCAGCGGGCCCGGCCAGCGCGGCGTCGGCAGGGCGCGGGCCAGCGTCCCGTCGTCCCGATGCAGGGAGGTGTCCACCGTGTTCAACACTCCGACCCGCATCGAGCGGGCCCGCAGCAGCCGCAGCGCCGCGGTGTACCCGAGCGCCAGCACCATTCCGGTCAGCACCGCGAAGAGGGCGACCCGCTGGTCAAACAAGGCTGCCGCCAGGGCGATCAACGCCCATCGCTCACCGATCGGGAAGACCACCGTCCGCTTCAGCCAGTAGGTCACCGAGCCGACGTCGGCCTGCACCCGATTGGAGGCGGCACTGAGCCGGGCACCGAACCCACCCCCCGAGGTCGCCTGCGGCCGACGGGCCGCCTCGTCGTGCATCGCGCCGTACCAGGTGTCGCTCATGTGCCGGACGGTCTGCACGGCCATCGCGGCGATCGCCAGAGCCCACCCGTAGCGGAATCCGGCCTGGGTGGCGCCGTAGCCAAGGCCGGCGTAGACGATGAACTCCTTGGCCCGGTCGGCCATGGTGTCGAGCCACCCGCCCCAGGCGCTGAAGGTACGGGTGTAGCGGGCCAGCTGCCCATCCACGCAGTCCAGCACGAAACCCAGGTAGAGCAGGACCGCACCGGCGATCAACGCGGGCCGCCCCCCGGCACCGAACAGCAGCGCGGCCGCCACCGCGAATGCCACCGAGATCATCGTGACCGTGGTGGGGCTGAGCCGGAGTCGGGCCGCCGCCTTCGTCACGTACGGCGACCAGGTACTGACAAAGAAGGTGGTGAAGAAGTCATCTCGCTCCTTCACCGACAACCGCAACTCGGCCCGGTCCGGGTCAACGGCGGCGACGGCCGCCTCGGCGGTGGCCCGGTCGTCGGCGGCGCCGACCCGGCGCGCGACGAGTAGCCGTACCCGGTGGGCGAAGGTCACCGCGTCGCGGGCCACCAGGTCGGCGAGGAGCCGGTCGACGGCGGGCTCGTCGTCGACGACACCGTGGGCTGCAACGGCTCCCACCGGTACGACCTCAGCGGCGATCGCCCGCGCGGCGACGACCAGTACCGGCAGGTTGGCCGGATCGACCCGCAGCGCACCGCCGAACACCCCGGTGGCCTCGCCGTCCAGTGCCGCCGGCGATCCGGCGGCGACCACCTGCCCCCGATCCTCTCGAACCGCCGCCCGACCGGGCGCCGGCGGACCGGCGAGCACCAGCGCCACCGTCGGCCCAGCCGGGCTGGTGGCGAGGTGCCGCAGGACGGCCGTGTGCGCGACCAGATCAGCGCCGGTGACGAGGACCGGACCAGGAGTCGACTCCGCCAGGTCAGCCAAGGTAGCCAGGTCACTGACCAGCCGCACCTCGTCGATCCCCGCGTGGCGGCACTGCCCGGCCAGGTGGTCGGCGAGGTCCGCTGATCCGTCGGCGGTCAACACGAGCGCGAGCGTCACCGGGCCACCGCCCCGTGATACGCGGCCAGCGCCTCGGCCATCGTCCCGTCCATGATCATTCGGCCGGCATCGAGGTAGAAGCCGCGCCGACAGAACCGGGTCAGGTCCTGTTCGTTATGTGATACCAGCACCAGAGTGCGCCCCTCTCCGAGCAGACGATCGATCGTCGCATAGCACCGCTGGCGGAATTCGGCGTCCCCAACCGCGGTAACCTCGTCCATCAGCAGGACGGGGTGCGGCAGGTGCGAGATGATCGCGAATCCGAGCCGGACCTTCATGCCGGATGAGTAGTGCCGGACCGACGTGTCCAGGGCCTGCTCCACCTGCTTCCCCGCGAACGACACGATCTCGTCCACCCGGCGACGCAGGTAGCTCGGCGAGAGACCGTGCAGGCCACCGACCAGGTAGAGGTTCTCCCGACCGGTCAGCTCGGCGGAGAAGCCGGCGGAGAGCTCCAGCAGCGGGGCGACCGCGCCGCGCACAGTGATCCAGCCCTCGTCGGGGATCAGCACGCCGGCGATGAGCCGCAGCAGGGTGCTCTTGCCGGTGCCGTTGCGGCCGATCACGCCGACCGTGTCGCCGGCCGCGATCGAGAAGGAGAGATCTCGTAGCGGCCAGAACCGACCATCGGCGCGACCACCGCGACGCCCCCGGTGCAGGGCGAGGTCCCGCAGCCGCAGTTGCCGGCGTCGGTTCCGGACGAACCGGATGCCGAGCCCCGCCGCTTCGATGATCGGATCGGCCATCTCACAGCTCCTTGAGGACCGCCGGCTCGAGGCGGCGGAACGTCCACCAACCGACGGCGAGCACCAACAGACAGCCGGTGAGCGTGGTGCCGAGTAGCCGGGCGTCGGGGAACTCGTCGGGGTACCAGACCGCGTGGTGCAGTTGGAAGATCCCGACCAGGGGGTTCAGCTCGTACCCGGCCTTGAGCCAGTCGGGCAGGCTGGAGTCCCGAACCAGGCCGAAGGGGTAGATGATCGGCGTGGCGTAGAAGAGCACCCGGACGACCAACCGCATGACCCGCTCGACGTCGCGCATCAGCACGTTTGCCGCGGAGAGCAGCAGTGCCAGGCCGACCAGCAGAACGCCCTGGAGGGTGATGGCCAGCGGGAGGGCGAGCACCGACCAGCCCGGGTGGATCCGCCCCGCCACCGCGTATGCCGCCGCAGCCGCCACCAGGAGGGGCAGGCCGGCCAGATACTCGGCGACCCGCCCGGCGACCCGCCCGATCGGGAAGAACTGGCGGGGAAGGTTCATCGTGGTGATCAATCTGGCCTGGCCGGTCAGCGCGTTGGTCGCCTCGCCCAGCGCGGAGCTGGCCCACATCCACGCGAAGATGCCGGTGAACAGGAACAATGGGTACGAGTCAGCCGCCTCACCCAGATACCGGCCGGTGTCCCGCTCGTACAGCACACCGAAGACAAACCAGTAGATGGCACCGAAGCCCAGTGGCTCGATCAGGGACCAGAAATAACCCAACGCGGACTGCTGGTACTTGACCGCGAGGTCCCGCCGAACAAGGATGCGCAGCGCGCCCCGATGCGACCAGAGCGTCCCGACGCCAGCGGCCACCGCGTCGCCTCCTGCCCGGTCCGCGCCCCACCCCCGACCGGCGGGCCGGTGGCACTCAGCACTCGATCACGTTGACGGCGAGGCCGCCCCGTGCCGTCTCCTTGTATTTGACCTTCATGTCCGCCCCGGTCTCCCGCATCGTCTTGATCACCTTGTCGAGCGAGACGTGGTGCACGCCGTCGCCCCGCAACGCGAGCCGAGCAGCCGTGATCGCCTTGATGCTAGCCACCGCGTTCCGTTCGATGCAGGGGATCTGCACGAGGCCGCCGACCGGATCACAGGTCAGCCCCAGGTTGTGTTCCATGCCGATCTCGGCGGCGTTCTCCACCTGCTCCGGGCTGCCCCCCAGCGCCTCGGCCAGCCCGGCCGCCGCCATCGAGCAGGCCGAACCCACCTCGCCCTGGCAACCCACCTCGGCGCCGGAGATGGAGGCATTCTCCTTGAACAGCACACCGATGGCCCCGGCCGCGAGCAGGAACCGCACCACACCGTCCGCGGTGGCGCCCGGCCCGAACCGGTCGTAGTAGTGCAGGACCGCCGGGATGATTCCGGCCGCGCCGTTGGTCGGCGCGGTCACCACCCGGCCACCGCCGGCGTTCTCCTCGTTGACCGCGAGGGCGAAGAGGGTCACCCAGTCCATCGCGCGCAGCGGATCCACCGCCCCCCGGCCCGCCGTCGACCGCATCGGGTCCGCGTCCATCATCAGGCCGCGGTACAGCTCGGCGGCCCGCCGCCGGACCCGCAACCGGCCGGGGAGAACACCGTCGCGTTCGCAGCCCCGCGCCACGCACTCCCGCATCACCCGCCAGATCTCCAGCAGGCCGGCACGCACCTCCCGCTCGCTCCGCCAGGACAGCTCGTTGGCGAGCATCACCTCGCTGATCGACAGCCCGGTCTCCCGGGTCACGGCCAGCAGCTGCGCACCGGTCGAGAAGGGGTAGCGCACCGCGGTGGTGTCCGAGGTGATCCGGTCCGCCCCCGCCGCCGCCTCATCCACGACGAACCCACCCCCGACCGAGTAGTAGGTACGGGCCCGGAGCTCGGCACCGGTCGAGTCGTAGGCGGCGAAGGTCATCCCGTTCGGGTGGTACGGCAGTGACCGGCGGCGGTGCAGCACAAGGTCCCGAGCCGAATCGAAGTCGATCTCGTGTGCGGCGAGCAGCGAGATCCGCTGCTCGGTACGGATCCGGTCGATCCAGCCCTCGACGGCGTCGGTGTCGACCGTCTCCGGCTCCGCACCGGCGAGCCCGAGCAGGACCGCCCGGTCGCTGCCGTGGCCGCGACCGGTCGCCCCCAGTGAACCGAACAGCTCGGCGCGAATCCGTACCGTCTCGTTGAGCTGCCCATCCGCCTTGAGGCCGGCGACGAACGTCCGGGCGGCACGCATCGGCCCGACGGTGTGCGAGCTGGACGGCCCGATGCCGACACTGAAGAGATCAAAGATGCTGATCATGGCTGCACTTCCTCGCCGTCCTACCCACCGCGCGGGTCACCGGTCCGGATTGACCGCCGTCACGGCGGGCCTTCCCGGGTGCCCGGAACTGTCGGGCCGACCGGCCAGCCTACCCGCCCCGGCCCCGACACCCACCCGATGCCGCGGCCCACACCGCCCCCTCGCCCGGAGGGGTCAGGCGAAGGCGGACAGGCCGGTCAGCCGCTGCCCGATGACGAGCTGGTGGATCTCCGAGGTGCCCTCGTAGGTGAGCACGCTCTCCAGGTTGTTGGCGTGCCGCAGCACCGGGTACTCACCGGAGACGCCGTTGGCCCCCAAAATCGTGCGGCACTGCCGGGCGATCGCCAACGCCTCCCGAACGTTGTTGAGCTTGCCCACGCTGACCTGGTCGGGGCGGAGCCGGTCGGCGTCGGCGAGCCGACCGAGCTGCAACGCCAGCAGGTAGCCCTTGCTCCACTCCACCGCCATGTCGGCAAGCTTCGCCTGGGTGAGCTGGAACCCGGCGAGGGGGCGGCCGAACTGGGTACGGCTACCCGCGTACTCCAGCGCTGTCTCCAGGCAGTCCCGGGCCGCGCCGAGCGCTCCCCAGACAATCCCGTGCCGCGCCTCGGTGAGGCACCCCAGCGGCGCCTTCAGCCCGACGGCCTCGGGCAGTCGGGCCGTCGCCGGCAGCCGCACGTCGTCAAGGGAGATCTCCCCGGTCACCGACGCCCGCAGCGACATCTTGCGCCGAATTTCGCGCACCGTGACTCCGGGCGTTGCGGTCGGCACGACGAATCCGCGGATCCCCTCGTCGGTACGGGCCCAGATCACCGCAACATCCGCGATCGTCGCATTGGTGATCCACATCTTGGTGCCGTGTAGCACCCAGTCGTCGCCGTCGCGCCGGGCCCGGGTGGTCATCGACGCCGGGTCGGAACCGTGGTCCGGCTCGGTCAGCGCGAAACAGCCGATTGTCTCCCCGGCCGCCATCGTGGGCAACCAATGCTGCTTCTGCTCCGCACTGCCGTAGCGCCAGATGGCGTACATAGCCAGCGACCCCTGCACCGAGACCAGGGAGCGGATGCCCGAGTCACCCGCCTCCAGCTCCAGGCACGCCAGACCGTAGGCGACGGCCGAGGCGCCGGCGCAGCCATACCCGGTCAGGTGCATGCCGAGCAGGCCCAGCTTGCCGAACTCCCGGGCCAGCTCCCGGGCGGGCACGCGGCCCTCCTCGTACCAGCCAGCGACGTGGGGCCGCACCTGCTCGTCCACCAGCTGACGGACGACGGTGCGAATCTGCCGCTCCTCGGCGCTCAGCGACGAATCGACGTCCAGCAAGTCGAGAGAGCTCATGGAGACACCTTAACGAAGACTCACCCGCGCGCCACTTCGTCGACCGCAGCGGGAAAGACGAATACCCGGGCATGGATCTGGTTGCGCTGCTGCAGCGCGGCTCGCAGCGCCCGATGCAGCCCGTCCTCCAGGTAGAGCCCGCCGTTCCACTGCACCACGTGCGGAAACAGGTCGCCGTAGAAGGTCGAATCCTCGGCGAGGAGCTTGTCCAGCGCCAACTCACGCTTCGTGGTGATCAACTGATCCAGTCGCAACGGACGCGGAGGGATCTCGGCCCACTGCTTGAGCGTCAGGTTGTGCTCGGGGTATGGACGCCCATCCCGGACCGCTCTGAAGATCACGACAGTAAGCTCCCCTCCCCGCGACCGGCCGCCCCCGAACCGGCACCGCTGCGTGCGACGCCGCCAGCAGCGGCGCCCATGACCATGTCAGCCTAACCGGCCAAGTCACGTCGTGTTCCACTGCTTTATGCCAGTTTCGCCCCGACAGATCGCTTTATCAACCAGACAAAGCCGCGTTTTCCGGGGCTAACTCCAACGACCACGTCGAACCACCTCATCCACCGGGCGACGCCCGCGGCGCAGCGACGGCGATCGTTGATCCACCGCACGGTAGCCGATAGTGACCGCACCGACCGGCTCATACTCCAGCGGCACTCCGAAAGCCTCCCGATATTCCTCCAGCCGCTGCGGCGGAATACCGAAAAAGCATGCCCCCAGCCCCTCATCAACTGCGGTGAGCAGCATCAATAACGCGGCGAAGCCGGTGTCGATGTACCAGTAGGGCATCGACCAGCGCTCCGTGGACCGGTCCGCCCACCCCTTGTCCGGCTCGGCGTACCGGTCCAGGTACGCCGATCGGTTGGCGTGCGGCACGATGATCAATGGGGCCCGACGCATTCCGGTCAGCCAGCGTTCCCGACCGCCCGTGCCCGGCGTGGTCGCCGCCCAAAACCGATCCCGATCCTCGGCGGCCTCCAGCACCAGGAAGCCCCACCCCTGGGAGAAGCCCGCCGACGGTGCCTGGATCGCGTGCGCCAACAGGCGGTCCACCACCCCCGGTGGCACCGGCCGATCCGGATCATAGTTGCGGACCATCCGACGACGCCGGACCACCTCGACGAACTCCATCGCACCTCCTCGGGCTACGCCGGCCGGATGCCCCAGGCACCACGCCAGGTGTCGCCCGGCCGCAACGTAATCAGATCCCGGCCGGAGCGGAACGCATCCGGCGGGCAGGTCATCGGCTCCAGCGCCACCGAGCGCCGACGCCGCGCCCCGGGGCGGGTGTCCCCTGTAAAAACCTGCCACCAGCCAAACCGCCGGTCCGCCCAGACCCGAATCCGGGCCCCACCATCCGGGGCGGCCAGCTCGACCGCCGAACCACCGTCGCCGTCCCGGACCACGTCGCCGAAGGTGTCGTCAAGCACCGCCCGGCCAATCCGACGCGGCACGGTCCAGTCGTACTCGGTGCCGACGACCGAGGACTGGGCAATCGGCAGTAGCCGTCCGTCCACCTGCAACCGGCTCCGCGCCGGCAGTCTCAGCACCACATCGTCGACCGAACCACCCGGCACCCGCAGGTACGGGTGCACCGCGAAGCCGAAGGGCGCCGGTTCGCCACCGCTGTTGGTCACCGCATGCTCGGCGCGCAGCCCGTCCGGGCCGACCCCCCACCGACTCCACAGCCGAAGCGACCAGGGGTAGCCGGGGGTGGCGGCCAACTCATAGCCGAGCGTCACCGCGTCGGCCGATCGCTCCAGCAACCGCCAGGGCACCCAGTTGACCAGCCCGTGGAAGGCTGCGCCATGCTCCGGATCGCTGATCGCCAACTGGAGGTCGCGGCCCTCGAAGTGGTAGCTACCGTCCCGAAGCCGGTTCGGCCAGGGGGCGAGCACCTGGCCGGCGGAGTCCGGGCACAGTTCGGCCGCGGTGTACCCGTCCAGGTGCTCCACCCCGTCGGAGCGGTAGGTCCGGATTCCACCACCGACCTCGACGATCACCGCCTCGTGACCGGAGGCCGCGATGGTCCACTGTGCCCCCGAGGGGGCCGACTGCCCGGGGAAGTCCATCTCCGGACCCTAACCGGTAGAACCGCTGCCCGCCGGCGACAGCACCGGTCAGACCCGCTGCTCGCCGGCGACAACCGCCCTCCGGTAGCGGATCAGGGCCGGGAAGGCCACCGCCAGCCCGAGCGCGAGTACGGCCGAGAGCAGACCACCACCAACCCAGGCGACACCGCTGCCGAAACCACCGGACATCGCGCCGGCCCGCAGGTCACCGAGGCGCGGCCCCCCGGCCACGACCACCGTGTTCACCCCCTGAAGCCGGCCCCGCATCCGGTCCGGCGCGTAGACCAGCAGCATCGACTGGCGTAGCACCGCGCTGACCAGGTCGGCCGCCCCCGCCACCGCGAGCAACAGGACCATCAGCCAGAGCTGCTGGGCCAACCCCGCCGCCGCAACCGCCAAACCCCAGCCGATCACCACCACGACCAACCCAAGCCCCTGCCGGTGCAGCCGGCTGATCCAGCCGGAGGTGAGGCCAGCCAGCATGGCGCCGATCGCGATGGCGCTGAAGAGCCAGCCGACGGCCGCCCCGCCACCGAACCGCTCCTCGGCGATCTCCGGAAACAACGCCCGCGGCAGCGCCAACACCATCGCGATCAGGTCGATGGCGAACGACAGCAGTAGCACCGGCGTAGTGGTCAGGTAACGGAGTCCGTCCCGGATCCCCGCCAACCCACCGCGCCGCACCTCACCGTCGCCGAGCGGCTCCGGCGGCATCGCCGGCAGCCGCAGCGCGGCCACCACCAACCCGGTGAACAGGAGCGCGTCCGCCGCGTACGCGATCGGCAGTCCACCCTCGGTGCCGGCGACCGCGAAGATCAGACCAGCGGCGAGCGGGCCGACCACCGAAGCCGCGGTGAAGGTGGTGTAGTTCAGGGTGGCCGCCGCCGGGACCAGCCCCGGTGGCAGCAGTCGGGGCAGGGCCGCGGTTCGCGCCGGCGCGCTGATCGCGAAGCCGGCTGAGTGGACGGCCACCAGCGCCAGCAGCAACACCGGGCTACCCACGCCGAGCGAGGCCTGCGCCAGCAGGCCAAGCATCGTGGCCCAGAGCAGCGCCGAACCGCCGAGCAGCACCCGGCGCCGGTCCCGCGCGTCGGCCACCGCTCCGCCCCAGAGCCCAAATAGCAGCAGGGGCGCGAAGCCGGCGAGGCCGAGCAGGCCAACCCAGTAGGACTCCCCGGTCAGGGCGTACATCTCCACCGGGACAGCGACCGAGGTGAGTTGGAAGCCGAACATCGCCATGGTGTTGCCGAACCACATGCGGCGGAACGCCGGCACCGCCAGCGGACGCAGGTCGATCGCCCACCGGCTGCTTCGCCGCCGGGCCTCCCGCACCTCGGTCACGGCGCCAGCCGCTCGACGACCCAGCCGCCCCCGTCGGTGGCACGGAACCGCAGCCGGTCGTGCAGCCGACTCGCCTGGCCCTGCCAGAACTCCACCTCGTCGGGGCGGACCCGAAAGCCACCCCAGTGCGGCGGCGCCGGGATCGGCGCCCCCTCAGTGAAGCGCTCCGCCGCCGCCCGGTAGGCGGCGTCCAGCGCCGCCCGGTCCGGGAGCACCCGCGACTGCTCACTCGCCCACGCCCCGAGCTGGGAGCCGCGCGGCCGGCTGGCGAAGTACGTCTCGGTCTCGGCCCGGTCCAGCCGTTCCACCCGACCGGTCACCACCACCTGGCGCTCCAGCACGAACCAGGGGAAGACCAGGCTCGCGTACGGGCTGGCGGTCAACTCGGCGCCCTTGCGCGAACCGTAGTTGGTGAACAGGACGAAACCGTCCGGCCCGTACCCCTTCAGCAGCACCGTACGGGCACTCGGCCGACCAGCCGCGTCGGCGGTGCCGAGCACCATCGCGTTCGGCTCGGGCAGACCGGCGGCCACCGCTTCGGTGAACCAGCGGTCGAACTGGGTGTACCAGTCACCGGCCAGGTTGGTCTCGGTCAGGCCCAGGTCCGCGGCGTACTCGTTACGCAGGCTCGCCGGCGGCACTGTGTCGCCTGTCACATCCACTCCCCTCCCAAATGGCGGGCTGACCCGTCGTGGCGCTGGCAGCCTGCCCGTACACCCCAGTGTCACCGATCCCCCGCCGGCCGTTCCGTCCGGGGATGTCGCGTGAGGCACAGCGGTCACGGGTCGAAAGTCCCGTAGTCAGCAGGCAAGATGTCACGAACACATCCCTGAGGGTCGCCTAAGGCACTGGGCCCGACGAGGGCCCGTCCCGGGCGCACCGAGCCAGATCCAGGAGACGACATGGCCGACTTCAAACCGGGACTGGAAGGCGTCATAGCCTTCGAGACCGAGATCGCCGAACCCGACCGGGAGGGTGGATCGCTGCGCTATCGCGGCGTGGACATCGAAAATCTCATCGGTCAGGTCTCGTTCGGCAACGTCTGGGCCCTGTTGGTGGATGGACGGTTCGGCCCGGGTCTACCGCCGGCCGAGCCGTTCCCGGTTCCGGTGCACTCCGGTGACATCCGGGTGGACGTGCAGTCGGCGGTGGCGATGCTCGCCCCGTACTGGGGTCTGCACCAGTTGCTCGACATCTCCGACGAGCAGGCCCGCGAGGACCTGGCCCGGGTGTCGGTGACCGCGCTCTCCTTCGTCGCCCAGTCCGCGCGCGGCCTGGGACTGCCGGCCGTACCGCAGAAGGAGATCGACAAGGCCTCCACCATCGTCGAGCGCTTCATGAAGCGCTGGCGGGGCGAGCCGGACCCGCGGCACGTCAAGGCCGTGGACGCGTACTTCATCTCGGCCGCCGAGCACGGCCTGAACGCCTCCACCTTCACCGCCCGCATCGTCGCCTCCACCGGCGCCGACGCGGCGGCCTGCATCTCCTCCGGCATCGGTGCGCTCTCCGGGCCGCTGCACGGCGGCGCGCCCTCCCGGGTGCTGAACATGCTCGAGGCCGTGGAGCGCAGCGGTGACGCCGAGGGGTACGTCCGGGGCGTGCTCGACCGCGGTGAGCGGCTGATGGGCTTCGGCCATCGGGTCTACCGGGCCGAGGACCCGCGCGCCCGGGTGCTCCGCCGCACCGCCAAGGAGTTGGGGGCCCCACGCTTCGAGGTCGCCGAGGCCCTGGAGAAGGCCGCCCTGGCCGAGCTGCACGCCCGCAAGCCGGATCGGGTTCTCGCCACCAACGTCGAGTTCTGGTCCGCGGTCGTGCTGGACTTCGCCGAGGTGCCCGCCCACATGTTCACCTCGATGTTCACCTGCGCCCGGATGGGCGGCTGGAGCGCCCACATTCTGGAGCAGAAGAAGCTCCAGCGGCTCGTCCGCCCCTCCGCCCGCTACGTCGGGCCCGGCCCGCGCCGGCCGCACGAGGTCGAGGGCTGGGACCAGGTTCCGCACGGTGTCTGACCGTCCCGACTGAGCCGGTCTCACGACGGGGCTGTGGTGCACGCCTCACCCCCGTCGGTGAGACCGGCGGCCATCCAGGCGGCGACGGGTGTAAGGATGAGGACTGGCAGCGCCGCCGGTCGGAGGATCGGCCGTGCGCGCCTCAGATCCGCGCGCCGTCGATCTGCCCGGCCCCTCCCTCGCCCTGCGGAAGGATTCCAAGACCGTGGCTGACGCATCGACCATCCGAATTCCCGACGACATCAAACCCGCCGACGGGCGGTTCGGCTGCGGCCCGTCCAAGGTTCGCCCGGCGGCGGTCTCCGCACTCGCGGCCGCGGCCAGCGGCTACCTCGGCACCTCGCACCGCAAGAACACGGTCCGCGACCAGGTCGCCCGACTTCGCCGGGGGATCGCCGAGTTCTTCACCCTGCCCGAGGGGTACGAGGTCGTCCTCGGCAACGGCGGCACCACCGCCTTCTGGGAGGTCGCCGCGTTCGGCCTGATCCGGGACCGGGCCCAGTTCGCCAGCTTCGGCGAGTTTGGCGCCAAGTTCGCCAAGTCGGTGCAGGACGCACCGTTCCTCGGTGAGCCGACCATTCACCAGTCGCCGGCCGGTAGCGCCCCGAGCCTGGTGGCGGAGGCCGGCGTGGACGTCTACGCCACCCCGCACAACGAGACCTCCACCGGTGTCGCGGTCCCGATCCGCCGGGTACCCGGCGCGGACGAGGGCGCGCTGCTGCTGGTTGACGGCACCTCCGGCGCCGGCGGGCTGGAGGTCAACGTCGGCGAGACCGACGTCTACTACTTCGCCCCGCAGAAGTGCTTCGGGTCCGACGGCGGCCTGTGGCTGGCCCTGATGTCCCCGGCGGCGTTGGCGCGCGCGGCCGAGGTCAAGGCCGCCGGCCGATACATCCCCGCCTTCCTCGACCTGGGTACGGCGATCGACAATTCGCGGCTGGAGCAGACCTACAACACTCCGGCCCTGGCCACCATTCTCCTCGCCGCGGAGCAGACCGACTGGATGAACGCGCAGGGGGGCCTGACCTGGGCAGCCAAGCGCACCGCGGAGAGCGCCGGCATCATCTACGGCTGGGCGGAGAGCTCCCCGGTGGCCACGCCGTTCGTCACCGATCCGGCACTGCGCTCCAACGTGGTCGCCACCGTCGACTTCGTGGCCGAGGTGGACGCCGCCGCCGTCGCGAAGGCGCTGCGCGCGAACGGGATCGTGGACACCGAGCCGTACCGCAAGCTCGGTCGCAACCAGCTGCGCATCGCGCTCTTCCCGGCGATCGAACCAGCCGATGTGGAGGCGTTGACCGCGTCGATCGACCACGTGGTCGATCGACTCTGACCTCCCGGCACGGTGGGTGGCCTTCCGCACCGCGGCAGCCACCCAGCGTGATCATTATCGCAGCTCACCCGGGAATCGCGGGGTGTCGGTTCCCCCACCTGCGGGCAGATGGGCGTACGGTGGTACGAACGCCCGGGTGGCTCGCCTGTGGCGCGGGGCCAGCGAAGCGGGACGGAGGAAGACCATGCGCCCAGTACGCTTCGTCGCCCTCTCCGAGGACGGCCAGGCACTGGTCCTCACCGACGAGGTCGGGCGACTTCTCGCGCTCCCCATTGACGAGCGCGTCTCCACCGTCCTGCACACCGAGCCCGGATCCGCCCCCCTGACGGTGGCCTCGACGCCGGGCACCGACCCGGCCCCGTCCCTGGCCCCACGGGACATCCAGGCCCGGATCCGGGCCGGTGAGTCCGCCGAGGATGTCGCCCGGATCGCCGGTGTCCCCGTTGACCGAGTGCTGCGCTACGCCGGCCCGGTCCTCCAGGAACGGGCCATGCTCGCCCAGCATGCCCGGCGCACCCGCCTGCGGGGGGCCGAGAAGCCGACCCCACTCGCCGAGGTGGTCAACGGCCGACTGTCCCAGCATGGCATCGACACTGAGAAGATCTCGTGGGATGCGTGGCGTCGCGACGACGGGACCTGGCGGATCGTCGCCACCTGGCCCTCCGGCAAAGCCACCGCCCAGGCGGTGTGGGAGCTGGAGAAGTCCCGGCAGTCGGTCACGCCACACGACGACATGGCGCAGTACCTCTGCGCCGAGCGTCCCATGCCGATCCTCGGGCAGGAATCAACGTCCGAACGTGGTGGCCACGGGCTGCCCGGCCCGGCGCGGGCCGAGCCCGGCCGCGGTGGGCACGGCCTGCCGGGTCCGGCCGAGCCCGCCCGGCCAAGCCGCGATCCGATCCGCGCCGGTCGGGACGCCCTGCTCGCCTCCCTGGACCGCCCGCTCGGCAGCGCGTCCGGCCGTGGCCTCGAGCCCCGGAGCCCGGCCAGCCTGGAGGCACCGCGGCCACGGACGGTCGCGGGCGGCGCGGCGGCGCTGCTCGGTGGCGGCCCGGGGTCGGCCTTCGACGACGACTCGGATGCGCCGAAGGAGGTGCCGGCTGTTCCGTCGCTGGCCGTGCTCCGGCCGCGCCGCACGGGTGCCGCGGCGACGAGCAGCACCGAGTCGGGCGAGAGCAGCAACAAGCCGCGCAAGCGGCTACCGAGCTGGGACGACGTACTCTTCGGCGGCGCCCCGGCCGCCCGCGAGTCCTCCTGACTCACAGCTGCCAGACGGCCAGGCGGTGATAGCTGGGGGGCGACCCCGGTTGGCTTCGCGTCAGCACCAGTTCCCGCGCCGGCCACTGGGGGCCCTCGTAGGTCTGTAGCGCCGCGACGTCGGCCGCAACCTCGGCCGACGTCAGTCGGTCGCCGGGCCGGGCCACGGTCAGGTGCGGGCGCAACGGCTTCTCGTCATGGCGCAGGTCGTTGGCCCGCAGCCGGGACCGAACGAGTCGGCCCAGCAGGTGCAGCTCCGCCACCTCACCCCGCAGGTCCACCCACATGACGGTGGAACGGCCCTGCCCGAACGTCCCACCGCCAGCCAGGCGAAGCCGCGGCGGGGCCAGCCACGAGTCGCGGGACCGCCGCGCCGCCTGGTCGAGCGAGTGCTCCACGGCCCCCAGCCGGTCCGCTGCCACCGTTGCGAGGAAGGCGAGCGTGACGTGCGCCTGGGCCGGGTCGGCGAGCCGGACACCGACGCCGGCGCTGGCAGCCCGGCCGACCTGTAGCTCCGTGATCCGCGCGCGGAGGTGCTCCACCGCCGCCGGTGGCGGGTATACGGCGACGAAGAGTCTCAACCCGGCCGCCGGACGCTGCCCCAGCTACCACTCAACGGTGGCGCTGTCGGTGCTCGGGCCGGGCACCAGGCAAGATCAGACCCGCCCGGTGCAGCAGCCCCTCGACCCGTACCCGCTCAATTTCCCGGTCCGCTCCGGTCAGCTCGTCTAGGTGCTGGACGATTCCGAGGGCCGCGCAGGCCAGCCGAAGTCGACCGTCGTAGCTGGCAAGCGCCGCTTCGTGCCAGACCGTGGCCCGCCCGGAGCCGCCGACCCGATGGCCCCGGAGCTGGCGTAGCTCCGTGGCGAGCTGCTCCAGGGGCTGCCGATCGGGCCGGTCCAGCCGGCTCAGATCAATGTTCCGGGTGAGCGCGTCGGCCTCGACCGCCCGGTCCAGGCGGGCGATTGTCCGCCGTTCCCGATGTCGGCTCCGCCACTGCGCCCATCGACAGGCGAATCGGTCAAGCAGTTCGTCGGCGCAGATGAGCAGGGCGATCACCATGGGTAGGCACACCACGGCGGCGACCATCAGGGTCACCAGCAGCGCACGTCCCACCTCCACGCCCCGACGCTAGGCCGACTGTGATCGCCCTGCCACCGATTTGCCACAATAAACTTGTTTGTCCGTCTTGGTGCGGGCCTCACATTCGCTCGGTGAGGTAGAAGCGGGGCATCGGCAACACCCGGAACCGCAACCGGGCTCCCGAGCGGCGCAGCTGCCAGGCCAGGGCGAGCAGAGCGGCGGTGAGGGAGACGAGCCCGCCCATCCAGATGCTGGCCCCGGCGCCGTACGTCTCGGCGAGCCACCCGATGACCGGCGCGCCGACCGGGTTGGTGCCCAGGAAGACCAGCACCCACAGCGCCATGACCCGGCCTCGGAAGGCGGCATCGGTGCCCAGTTGGATGCGCTGGTTGCAGGCCTGGGCAAAGAAGACCGTGGAGAAGCCGGTCGGCAGGAGCAGCACCACCACCAGCCAGTACGTGGGAGCGAGCCCGACCAGGGTGCCGAAGGTGGCGCAGACGACGGCCGCGGAGAGCACCAGCCACACCGAGGGGCGACTGCGGCGCCCGGTGCCGGCCAGGGCCCCGGCCAGGGCGCCCACCGCGAGGGCGCTGCTGAACAGACCGAACGAGGCGGCTCCGGTGTCAAAGACGGTCTTGGCCAACGCGGCGAGGGTGAGCTGGAAATTGAAGAGTGAGGTGGCGATGACCGAGATCAGGACCATCGGCAACAGCAGGTCCGGCCGACCCCAGACGTAGCGCAGCCCGTCCACAACCCGGGCCGAGTCCCGCTCCTCGCGCGGCGGTAGTGCCTCGCGGTGCAGCTCGGCCGGGCGGATCCGGATCACGTTCACCAGTGGCGCGATTGAGCTGAGGGCGGTGGCCAGAAAGACCGGCCCCACGTCAACGGCGGCGATGGCCAGGCCGGCGAGGGCGGGGCCAACGATTCGCGCGGAGTTGAAGGTGGCCGCGTTGAGGGAGAGGGCGTTCGGCAGCAGCGGGGTGCCGACCAGTTCGGAGACGAAGGCCTGCCGGACCGGGGTTTCCACCGCATTCGCGACGCCGAGGAGGGCAGCGAAGGCGAAGACGTGCCAGAGCTGCACCCGGCCGGTGATCACCAACAGGCTCATGGCCAGGGCGAGGATCGTCCAGAACAGGTTGGCGGCGAAGAGCAGGACGCGCTTGTCGTACCGGTCGGCGAGGCGCCCGGAGATCAGCGTGAGCAGCAGAACGGGAGCGAACTGGAGGGCGGTGACGATACCGAGTGCAGTGGCGGAGTTGTCGCTGAGCTCGAGGACGAGCCAGTCCTGGGCGATGAACATCATCCAGACGCCGATCAGCTTGATCAGCTGCCCGGAGGCGAATAGCCGGTAGTTGCGGACCTGTAGGGACTGGAATATCGTGCTCAGCTTCTTCTGCACTCTTGGTGCGCCTCCCTCGCGTACGCGTCATCGTCGTGACGGCGCAGGCGAGGCGGGAGCCTCAGGTACGGGTGAGCTGTTGCAGAATCTCTGCTGCCTGACGCAGCGTCTCCCGTTCCTCCGCACTCAGTTCGGCCAGCCGGTGGGCCAGCCACTGGTCCCGAACACGCTCAAACTGATCCAGCACCGCTCCGCCCCCCTCGGTCGCGGCGAGGATCACCTGCCGGCCGTCGGTCGGGTGGGGGGTGCGCTGCACGAGGCCACGCTCCTCCAGTTTCGCGACGATCTTGGTCATCGTCGGCGGCTGAACCCGTTCGACGTCGGCAAGTTCCCGGGGCGTCAGCGCGCCCGCCAGCCGGAGACTGGTGAGCGCGGAGAGCTGGGTGACCGTTAGGTCACCAACCGGTCTGGCCTGGCGGACCCGCCGGTTGAGTCGGGTGATCGCATCCCGCAGCTGGACCGCCAGCTGCACCGGTGGCACGCTCTTCGCCGTCACCGTCTGCTCCGTCACTATAGTTAGCCTAACTAATAAGCCTAGCTAACGACATGCGATATGACCAGGCTCACGTGGAGTACGCCCTATGGCGCGCAGGGCCGGTCCGCTACCGGCCCTGCGCCCCGCATCACAGCAGCACAGACTCGATCGGCCCGCGCAGGAAGTACAGCACGAAGAGCGCCGCCACGCCGTACAGCAGCGGGTGAACCTCCCGCGACTTACCCCGAGCGACCTTCATCAACACGTACACGATCACGCCGGCACCGATGCCGTTGGAGATCGAGTATGTGAACGGCATCAACACGATCGTGAGGAACGCCGGAATCGCGATCTCGAAGTCGGTCCAGTCGATGTTCCGCACCGCCGTCATCATCAGGAAACCGACCACCACGAGCGCGGTTGACGCGGCCTCGAAGGGCACCACCAGCACCAGCGGCGTAAGGAACATCGCCAGCAGGAAGAGCACCCCGGTGACCAGGTTGGCCGCGCCCGTCCGGGCACCCTCCGCGACACCGGCCGCACTCTCGATGTACGCCGTGTTACTGGACACGCTCGCGGCGCCGCCGCCGGCCGCGGCGATCGAGTCGACCAGCAGGATCTCCTTCGCCCGGGGCGGGGTGCCCTGCTCGTCGAGCATCCCACCCTCCTGGCCGACCGCCACCATCGTGCCCATCGTGTCGAAGAAGTCGGTGATGATCAGCGTGAAGATGAACATCAGCACGACCAGCCAGCCGGCTCGGCTCCACGAATCGAGCACGTTGAACCGACCGAGCAGCGACAGATCCGGCACGTCCAGGATTCGGCTCGGCAACTCGGGCACGGTCAGCGACCAGCCCTTGGGGTTCGACACCCCGTTGACCACGGACGGGCCGATGTTGCCCAGCGCCTCGATGACGAGCGCCAGCCCGGTCGAGGCGAGGATGCCGATCAGGATCGCGCCCTTGACCCGGCGTACCACCAGCACCAGAGTCAGCAGCAGACCCACCACGAAGACCAACATCGGCCAGCTGACCAGCTTGCCGCCGATGCCCAGGCCGACCGGGACGGTGGTGTTCGCCGCGTCCGGGAGTCGCTGGACGAAACCCGCGTTAACCAGACCGATGATGGTCAGGAACAGCCCGATGCCGACTCCGATCGCCGCCTTCATCTGGGTGGGCACCGAGCGGAACACCGCGGTACGCAGCCCGGTCAACACCAGCACCGCGATGATCAAACCTTCGATCACCACCAGACCCATCGCGTCCGCCCAGGTCATCTCCGGGGCGATCTCGTACGCGACCAGCGCGTTGACGCCGAGACCGGCGGCGACCGCCAGCGGGAACCGGCCGACCACGCCCATCAGGATCGTCGCCAGGCCGGCGACCAACGCGGTCGCCGCGGCGAGCGCCGGGATCGGCAGCCGTTCCCCGGCGCCATCAACGGCGGAGCCGAGGATCAGCGGGTTGAGCACCACGATGTAGGCCATGGTGAAGAAGGTCGCCAGCCCACCGCGCACCTCCCGACCCAGCGTCGAGCCGCGGGCGGATATCTCGAAGTAGCGGTCGAAACCGTTCCGCGGCGTTGCGGGCGGCGTGGCGTCGTCGGGCGGGGCTACTGCCATCGGATCCTCGCAGGTGCTCTCTTGTCTCGTCGGCCGCATCGTCGCAGATGGTCGGCCCGCCAGGGAAACTGATCCCGTACGCTTGCCCCGTGCTCAAGCAGGCGCAACCGCGGCCCGAACCGCTCGACCCGCCGATGGTCCCGTTCGCCCTCGCCGGGATAGCTGGCTGGGCGATCGCCGGAATCGTGCTGCTGTTCTTCCGTGACCAGTTGGTGGAGACCGGCCGCGAGGGCTGGCTCTGGACCTGCCTGGCTGGGTTCCTGTGGGGTCTGCCCGGCCTCGCCGCGATGATGCGGCACGACTCGCACCGACGTCGCCGCCGCGCCGGTCATTGACCCGCGCCGGCGATCACCTCACGGTTGGCCATTCGCTTCCGCCACCTCGGCAACCTCGGCCGACGCGTCGGTCTCGCGCACCGAGACGGTCTCCACCGCGCTGTCGTCGTAGACGGTCGGTGGCTCCTCGGCCGGGGTCTCGGGGGTCTCGACCAGAATCTCCGAGTGCGCACCGCAGCCGTGGTCG
The DNA here is from genome assembly GCF_000484695.1 of Salinispora cortesiana. Classification (GTDB taxonomy): domain Bacteria; phylum Actinomycetota; class Actinomycetes; order Mycobacteriales; family Micromonosporaceae; genus Micromonospora; species Micromonospora cortesiana. The sequence goes on from NZ_AXVR01000002.1 coordinate 114,082, forward strand.
GCGCTGACCACGCGGCCGTCATCCGGGGCGAAAAGGTTGCCACAGGCGCCGAAGGACTGGCACAGCGCGCCGGCGAGCGGCAGATAGAAGCCGCAGGTCCCGCAGCGGGCAGCCACCGGAGCGGCGGTGGCGATCGGTGCGGTTGGCCCGTGGTCGCCGTCATACCACCGTTGGGCGGCTTCGCCGCGCCCCTCCCGGGACATCACCCGCGCCCGGCCGAGACCCAACTCCCAGGCGGTCTGCTCGACCGCCGGATCGTCGGAGAGCAGGTAACCGGGCTGGAGCCGGTCGTCGTCGGGCGGGCTGGGCAGCAGATCACCCGGGCCCAGGTCACCGGGCTGCAGCCGCTCCTGCCAGGGCAGCCAGCCCGGGGCGAGCAACGCATCCGGCCCGGGCAGCAGCACGGTCTCGCACACAGTGACCGTACGACTGCGGGGCACCCGGGTGACGGTGACAGCCCAGCGCCAGCCACGATAGCCCGCGAGCCGACACTCAAAGTAGTGCGTGACGAGACGATCACCTTCGGCAAGGGTCTGGAGATGATCGCCGACATCCGCCGGGTCAACCTCGGTGATGGCGTCTCGAGCCACCTCGACGGCGGCGGCGCAGACCTGGTCGAGACGGGGGGCACGAGCGGAGGCGGACCTGGTCACCCGACTATTGTTCCCCATGCGTGGGACCACCTGACAGGGACTCCCCGAACCAAACGTGGCAGTGGTGCGCGCAGGTCGAGCCGATGGGTGAGACTGGTGCACATGCCGTCTTCCCTCCGCTCCGAGCGCTCCTTCCTCGGGTGGACTGTCGGCACCGGTGTCAAGGCCGTCCGCCTGCTGCTGCGCGGTTCGGTCAGCGGCGGGCGCTGGATGACCCAGTCAGTGGGGCGGGCCCGTGCCCGAGGCGCCGGCGGGGAGACCGGCATGGTCCGCCTCTTCGACCTGCACGCGCTCTCCTGCGCCGGGGACACCCTGATCGCGATCGGCCTGGCTGGGACGATCTTCTTCAACGTGCCGCTCGGAGAGGCGCGCAGCAAGGTCGCGCTCTACCTGCTGGTGACCATGATCCCGTTCGCCCTACTCGCCCCGGTGGTCGGCCCGCTGCTTGATCACTTCCGGCACGGACGGCGGTACGCACTGGCCACCAGCATGCTCGGGCGGGCGTTCCTGGCGTGGCTGATCTCTGACTACATCCACGGCTTCGGCCTGTATCCGGCGGCCTTCGGAGTGTTGGCGCTCTCCCGCGCGTACGGGGTGGCCCGGTCCGCCGCCGTACCCCGACTCCTCCCGGAAGGTATCGGGCTCTCCCAGGTCGGGGCCAGAGCCAGCGTGTACGGCACCATAGCCGGTGCCCTACTCGCGCCAATCGGTCTGGCCGCCTTCTGGTTCGGTCCGCAGTGGCCGCTGCGGGTCGCCTCGGTGATCTTCCTGGTCGGCATGGTCATCGCCCTGCGACTGCCACCGAAGGCGGATTCGGAGCCGCCCGAACGGGTACCACGCCCGCTGCGGGCGCTCCGGCGGGGCTCCGGCGACCGCCCCCTCGGCCGGGGGCGTCCGCATGGCCGGCTGGTAATCGCCACCCTGATCGGCGCCGCCACACTGCGCGCGGTCTACGGCTTCCTACTACTCTTCCTGGCCTTCGCGATCAAGGCCGGCGACCTGACCACCGTTGTCTTCGGCCGGGACCTGGGCGACGAGGCCGCCCTCGGGCTGGTCGGTGGGGCGCTGGCGATCGGCAGCTTCCTGGCCACCGCGATCGGCACCCGGCTGCGTATCCACCGCCCGGCGGCGCTCCAGTCCAGCGGCATGGTGATCATTGCTGGGGTGGCCGTCCTCGCCACGCTCAAGTTCTCGCTACTGATGGTCGCCCTGCTCTGCCTGGTCACCGCATTGACGAGCGGCATCGCCAAGCTCGCGGTGGACGCCTCGATCCAGGAGCGCATCCCCGAACGACTACGCGCCAGCTCGTTCGCCCACTCGGAGACGGCGCTCATGCTCGCCTTCGTCGCTGGCGGCGGGCTGGGCCTCGTCCCCTTCGATGGCAGGCTCGGCATCGCCGTCTCCGCCGGGGTCGCCACGCTCGCCACGGCCCGCGGCATCCTGGTCGCCGGCCGCCTGCGGGCGGAGCGGCTGGCTGGCCGGCCGTTGGCGGATGACGAACTCGCCGAAGGCGAGTCGACCCTGGTCGAATCCACTTCCGGCGACCCGACCCCCACCTCGCCCGCCCCGAGACCGGGCACCGGGGGCGACGTTGACCCGGCACCACCGGGTTTCCACCTCTACCGCCCGTCGTCGGCGGTGGGCGGTCCGGGCAGCAGCGATGACGAGAGCCGCCCGGGGTCGATCCCGTGACCGATGTCCTGGTCGTCACCGCGGTTCCCGCCGAGGCCGAGGCGGTCCGTGCGGGGCGAGGACCGACGGTCACGGTAGCGCCGGTCGGGGTCGGTCCGGCGGTGGCCGGGGCCGGCACCGCCCGACTGCTGGCCTTGGCGGAAGCCGCCGGCCGCCCGTACCGCCTGGTCGTCAGTGCGGGCGTGGCGGGCGGCTTCCCGGGTCGGGTGAAGGTCGGCGGAACGGTCGTCGGCACCAGTGCGATCGCGGCCGATCTGGGTGCCGACTCCCCGACGGGCTTCATCCCAGTGGACCAGCTCGGGATGCCGGCCGAGTTGCTGGGCGTCGGCCCCACCATCACCGCGGACCCGAACCTGGTGGCCACACTCCGGGCCGCGCTTCCCGCCGCCACGGTGGGTCCAGTGCTGACTGTCAGCACGGTCACCGGAACGGTCGCCGGTACCGACGCGCTCGTCCGCCGGCACCCCGACGCGGTGGCCGAGGCCATGGAGGGGTACGGGGTGGCCGTCGCCGCCGCGCACGCCGGGCTACCCTTCGTCGAGCTCCGCACCATCTCCAACCCGGTCGGGCCGCGCGACCGCAACGCCTGGCGCCTCCGCGAGGCTCTCGCTGCCCTCACCGAGGCCGCCTTGGCCCTCCCCGACTGAAGACCGGTCGAAGCTGGTCGGACCGACGAAATCCGACGCCGTCGCCGCGCGCGACCGCGCACGCTCCGCAGGCTCGGCTCCAGGTAGGCGGGCGACGAGCTCAACGCCAACGGCGCGGAACCGGCGCTCGACCGTCCGCACCCGGGGGCCCGCCCCGGGCTGCGACTCAATTCGCGCCAATGCGCTCTTTGGTACGCCCGAACGCTCCGCCAGCTCGCGTTGGCTCAGATCGGCCCCGATGGCGCAGCCCGCAACGTGGTGCCAAGATCGAGGCGCACCTCAGGCTAAAGGTTGGGGTACGCCTCAGGCTGGAGGTCAGGGCGGGCCTCGGAGCGGAGGGCGACTTGCGCATCGGGGTGGAGGGACACGAAACGAGGCTCCCGGGCGCGGGCGCGGACTTTCAACAGGCCCGCAAACCTGTGGATAGAGCTGTGGACAAACATCGTGACATCGCGACGTGACACCGCAGCACGTCCAGTCCAGCGAGCGGCGCTCGGTAGTGCGGTGACTTGACTACGCCATGGGTGGAGCGCGGCGTTTGACGCCGTGGGCCATGAGGTCTCCCGAAGCTGTCGAGGTGCCCCGACAGTGGGACCAGCGCCGCAATGAAACAGAAAGATGCACGGTGCAGCGGCCACCAGAGATCCACCTACGCCAACAGAGGACGGGCCGGTGGCCCGGCTATCAAACAGACAGCCCGGCGATCCACCGAATCCGCCGACCCCATTCCTTCCAGCGCCCCATCTACGGGCAGCTCGACAGCAAGCACAGACAAGTCTGCCCACGGACCGGCACAACCCGATCCGGCACGACCCGATCCGGGACAGAAAATCCAGACACTGCCCGTTAAATCGATGACGACCACGGTTACGTTTAGTGTCGTCGACCGAACCGACCCCCAGCCCAGCCGGGCGCCCAAAGTGCCGGGGACAGGAAAGACGCAGCCGTCGCTCCAGACGAGAGGCTGAACATCGATCGATTTGGCGTCGAATATGGATTTCCACCCCCTTAGATGCATCACGCTTCCCATCAGGCAAAACCACAGAGTCAGCTTGCAGCAAGCCCCGGGCGTCACTCGATCGAACAGGCAGCGTAGCGGCCAGGACCGCACGGCGGTCCATTCATGTTCTCTGACCATGAGTACGTAGAGATGCTGTCGGAGGTAGCGGAAACGGGGCCGCGAATCCATTAAGCGAGCCCAACCGCCCTAATCGGGTCCGATCCAATGCGCTTGAACCGCCCGGAAGGGCGACTTAACCAACCTGGGCCGTTGGATGACTCGCTAGCTCGCTTAGGAAAGTTGGACGGTGCCGGGCGATCTGCTACCCACGGAAAGTCATCGCCGCCCAAGGCGGCGCTGGTTTCGGGGATGACAGAGTTACGTCGAGCGAACAGCTAAAGGCCCGATCCGACAACGACGGCGTTGAGGTAGGGAGTAGGCGAGGCCCTGGTCGGGACAGCCGTTTGCCGAGTTGCTGTCCCGACCAGCGCCTCCCACCCAGTCAAAACGGCTAGGCCTCGCCCGAGTCCTAGTTACCTGATGGCATGGACGGCAGCGGCAACGGTAGACCAGGAAGTCCGTCGATGCTCGTGGCGACGAACTCCTTCTTCTCAAAGTACTGTCCCAGCGACGCATCATCCTCCCGGGAGAAGCGCTTGGCGTGCAGATCCCGATCAACTTCGTAGGTCATCAGCGGCACGGCATAGCCGCACGTATCGCGGATAAGATCGGCGTGCACGATGATGATCGCGCGTAGCCCGTGCAGCGAGGTGTCGATATGGGGAAAGTTGGACATGACATCAGGCCAACGTTGGTCGTCCCGGAAGACAGGCTCACCGCGCCCATGGATGCGTACAATGTTGGGTGGCCCCTGGAACGCACACCACATCAGGGTGATACGACCGTTCTCGCGCAGATGCGCGATCGTCTCCGCGTTGCTTCCTGCGAAGTCCAGGTAGGCCACCGTCAAGTCGTCGAGGACCGCAAACGATCCAGCGAGTCCCTTCGGCGACAGGTTGACAGTTCCTGACTCGGAAAGCGGTGCCGTCGCGGTGAAGAATATCGGCTGCGCCTCAATAAACTCCCTGAGCCGGCCAGAAATTCTCTCATGCGTCTTCCCCATGATTGACATCCTTCCAGTCCATGACGAACAATCGGCATCGACACACGCCGTCACCAGTATGGGCGACTGCTACCGCCCCTACTGGCTCGGTTGACTCAAGGCCACCGCACATCGTCAGCCCCAAGAATTCGATGCTCCTGCCCAGCGGCGTCCACGACGCTCACCTCCAGGCTACCGGGGAGTGAATCGCTGGCCCACCCAAGAGCGGTCGCGCGCACGATCACGTCCGCCACACACGCAGCGTAAGCCTGGGCGCATATCGCCGGAGCACGTATCTGGGGCAAGGCAGGTGATAGCAGCTGTCGGTGGTGATCTGGTGGAGTCCGCGACCACGGTGTGGAGTCGGCGGGCCGACATGCTGTCGTCGGCTGTGCCAAAATTTCTGGTGTGACAATGATCGAGATCATTATGGGTGACATCACGCGGGAACGGGTCGACGCCATCGTCACCGCCGCGAACGAGTCGCTACTCGGCGGCGGTGGTGTCGATGGCGCCATCCACCGCGCGGCCGGACCCCGGCTGGCGCGGGCCGGGGGTGCGGTCGGTCCCTGTGAGCCGGGTGACGCGATGGCGACTCCGGCGTTTGACCTCGACCCGCCGGTTCGGCACGTCATCCACACCGTCGGGCCGGTCTGGGAAGGCGGTGCCTTCGATGAAGCCGACGTCCTGGCCTCCTGCTACCGCAGGAGTCTGCAGGTCGCTGACGGACTCGGTGCCCGGACAGTCGCCTTCCCGGCGATCGCGACCGGCGTGTATGGCTTCCCTCCCGAGCAGGCCGCCCGAATCGCGGTAGCAACGATCAGATCAACCCCAACAACCGTCCAACGGGTACGACTCGTCGCGTTCGACGACGACACTCGGACCTACCTGCAAGCCGCGATGACAGCCGGGCTGGAGCGGGACTGAGTGAGACTCACGAAATAGGCCCCTGACCGGCGTTTGCGCTGGTCAGGGGCCTATTTTTGCACCTGGTGGCGGGTGAAGGATTCGAACCTTCGAAGCTTTCGCGACGGATTTACAGTCCGCTCCCATTGGCCGCTCGGGCAACCCGCCAGGGCATCCGCCGCGTCGCGACGCGGCGGCGAGAGCAAGGATAGCGGCTCGCCCCGGCGTAGTCGCAACCGGGTACCGTCAGGGGGCGTACGGCTGGCCCGTAGTGCATGTAACAGGACAGACCGCCAGGACAACAGGAGTATGAGCATGGCAGCCAACCCGTCGTTCGACATCGTGAGCAAGGTCGACCGTCAGGAGGTCGACAACGCCCTCCGCCAGACGGAGCGGGAGCTCTCGACGCGGTTCGACTTCCGGGGCACCGGCGCCGAAATCTCCTGGTCCGGCGAGGAGGCGATCAGCCTTCGGGCGGAGACCGAGGAGCGCGTCCGAGCCGCGCTCGATGTCTTCAAGGAGAAGCTGGTCAAGCGGAACATCTCGCTGAAGTCGCTGGACGCCGGGGACCCGCGCGCGTCAGGTAAGGAATTCAAGGTCGACTGCAAGGTGATCCAGGGCATCGAGACGGACAAGGCCAAGGCCATCAGTAAGAAGATCCGCGACGAGGGCCCGAAGGGTGTCCAGGCGCAGATCCAGGGTGACCAGCTCCGCGTGACCGGCAAGAAGAAGGATGACCTGCAGGCCATCATCGCCATGCTGAAGGGCGAGGACTTCGGCGTGGCACTCCAGTTCACCAACTACCGGTAAGGAGGCGCGCCGGCCTGGTGACCAGGCCGGCGCTCGTTGATCACGCGATCTCCCTGGGACCTGTTGGCCTCACCCAAGCCCTTGGCCTCGTCAGTCTCCGGTGCTTTGCCAGGTCCAGGCGCCTACTCGGGCAGGTCGGGAAACGTGACACGGGTGGGTCGGGGCTCGGGTCCCGTGTACTCCCCCTTACCCAGCTGGCCGCTTAACGCGCAGGAGGTCGAACCAGTTGGGGCGAGGTAAAATATCGTCCAAACCGTATGGTTCGATTTGTCGAAGAAGGTCGAGATGACCAGGGTGCTGTCTTCGGGGAACAGCCTCGGCGCCATGACGTACCCGCCGCGGGAGGCTGGTTCCCGATTGGGGTTCATCTTGTTCAGAGCCTCGCTCACCCGGTCTCGGTCGGCGGGAGTGGCACAGTAACGCTCAGGCTTGCTGGAAGTGACCTCCGTGGGTACGCCAGCCTGGCGTACCGGGGTTACAGCCTCCCCGGCGTTCTCGGCGACTTGTCGAGAGGTGGACCAGGTGCTCGGGTCACCCTCGGACGGGCCTGGCGACGGCCTGACCGTCCGTTGGGCCCGCTACCGTCAGCGCTCCGGACCGACGACCTGCTCGAAGCGAAACTCGCGGATGAAGCAGTCCCGCGGCTGACTGACCGCGAAGAGCACGCAGTCCACGACAGATTGGGCGGTCAGGTCGCCGGCTGCCGCCCGTGGACCGTGTTGCACGAAGTCCGGCGGGAAGAGGGAGATGACTCGAATTCCTGCGGCCCGTAGCCGATGGGACATGATCTCGGCGAAGCCGGCCTGGGCGTGCTTGGCGGCGTAGAAGGCGGGATGGGCCGCCGAACGGTGGTGGCCGACCTCGCCGCAGGCAGAGATCATGTTGATGATGTCCGGCCGCGTTGACGCTCGCAGCAGCGCCAGCAGGTGTTTGGTCAGCAGGACCGTGCCGGTCGCGGCGCCGCCGATCGTGGCGATGATGTGATCATCCTCGACGTCGCCGAGGTCCGCACCGTGCAGGTAGCCAGCACCGTTGTTTACCAGGACGTCGAGGTGGTCGGTACGGTCGGCCAGCGCCGCCGCGAACGCGCGTACCGAGTCGGGGCTGGTCAGGTCACAGCCGAAGGCTTCGCCGCTCCCCCGCCCACGCTGCCGGATCAATTCCGTGGTGCGTCTGGCTGCCGCCTCGTCGCGGGCGGAGACAAACACCTGCGCACCGTGCTCAGCGAGGGTGGTCGCCAGGAGGCGCCCGAAGTCGCGCCCGGCGCCGGTAACAGCAACCCGTAGTCCGTCCAGATTCACCACAAGATCAGAGCACTTGAAGCTGACTTGATGTCAAGAGTGGGGTCACCGGCAGCGCCCTTCGAATGCGCCCGTGCCTGGTCGGGAGCATGAAAGCCGACAACGGGGGAAGAAGCGATCCCAGCGATGGTCGCGAAGGGTGACGAGCCGGAAAGGCGACGGACCGGGAAGAGTGACCGGCCAGGAAAGGCAGCCGGATGCGGGGGGCGGGAGCGCAGGACGCGAAGTTCGGCCACCCGGACCTGTCGCACCGGGCGGTGGCGCGCCTCCTCGTCGTACTCTCCGCCTCCTCCGGCTGCCTCGACGTCTTCTGCGTGACCCAGCTCGGCGGGTTCTTCGCCAGCGTGATCACCGGCAATCTGGTTCAGCTCGGCCACAATCTGGTCGCCGTCGATCCTCGCCTGCTCAGCGGCGGGTCCGTTGCGGTCGGCGGCTACGCGGTCGGCGTAGCCGCCGGTACCCTACCGCTGCGGCACGCCGGGCCGGGCTGGCGTTCCCGTACCCACGTGGTCACCGCGGCCCAGGTGCTGATCCTGGTCGGGGTGGCGGGTGGCTGGTGGGCCAGCGGAGGGCGGCCCGGATACCCCGCCTCCCTGGTTCTGCTCTTCGCCGCCGCGACGGCCAGTGGGATACAGAGCGTGGTGACGATCAGCTCCGGGATACCCCACGCCACCACGACCTACCTCACCGGATCGCTCACCTCCATCGTGCGGGGGGTGGTCTTCGACCCGCACCGGTTCGCGGCAGGTGCGGCCGGCGCGACTCGGTTGGTGGGGCTCCTCGGCGGCGCGGTGCTCGGCGCGGTGGTGTTGCGGGTCGCGCCGCTCTGGGCGCCGGCGCTCGCCGCGGCGCTGGTGGCCTCGGTCCTGGGCACTGCGATCATCATCACCCGGTCGCGCCGCCGGCTGCCGTCGCGCTCATCGGGCGATGACAAGCAGTCACCGGGCGAAGATGAGCAGCAGGATCACCGTAAGAATCGCGCTGATCAGCACCGAGCCGAGGCAGCCAAGGCGATTGGAGAAGAAGACGAACACAAAAGGCGTGGTACCCACCGATGACTGGTTCAGGCATCGACCCCGGGAGGGAGGAGTCGGTGCCTGAACCCAGCCGGTTCAGCGGTACTGGATCGGCCCGGCGCTGCCGGCCATCTGCTCCAGTCGGGCGACCCGCTCCTCCATCCGGGGGTGGGTGGAGAAGAGCGCCGCCATGCCGCCGCCCTTGAACGGGTTGTCGATCATCAGGTGGGCGGCGCTGGTGAGCTGTCCCTGCGGCGGCAGCGGACGCGCCTGGGTGCCCTTGTGGATCTTCCGAAGGGCACTGGCCAGGGCCAACGGGTCTCGGGTGAGCTGGGCGCCGGAAGCGTCCGCCTGGAACTCGCGGCTACGGCCGATCGCAAGCTGGATCAGCGTGGCCGCGATCGGCCCCAGGATCATGGTCAACAGCAGCACCACCGGGTTGCGCCCCTCCTCGTCGTCACCCCCGAGCCGGATGAAGAACGCCAGGTTGGCCAACGCGGTGATGATGCCAGCCAGGCCGGCGGCCACGCTGGAGATAAGAATGTCCCGGTTGTAGACGTGCGACAGCTCGTGCCCGATGACCCCACGCAGCTCGCGATAGTCGAGGATCTCGACGATCCCCTGGGTGACACAGACGGCCGCGTTCTGCGGGTTCCGACCGGTCGCGAACGCGTTGGGCTGTCTGGTCGGGCTCACGTAGAGCCGAGGCATCGGTTGCCGGGCCTCGGCGGCCAGTTCCCGCACCATCTGGTAAAGCTCGGGGAACTGTGCCTCACTGACCGGTTGCGCCCGCATCGCACGCAGCGCGAGCTTGTCGGAGTAGAAGTAGCTGACGCCGTTCATCCCCAGCGAGATGACGACGGCGATGACCAGTCCGCCACTGCCGCCGAACCAGTAGCCCACCGCCAGGATCAGGGCGGTGAGCAGGCCGAGCAGCACGGCGGTCTTCAGACGGTTATGGTGCACGGTCACTCCTTCGGTGCGCGGACCGCGTCGATCCGCTGACCGGTTCAACACCACCGGTACCCGTCAACCATCCGTCATATGGCTGTGAAATGCCTGGTAACGAGGGGTGCAGGCCGCTGGGTCAGCGGGCGGCGAGGTCGAGCACGAGCTGCGGGGCGAAGCCGACCACCAGCGCCACGACCGTCGCCGCCGCCAGGACCACCGCGACTGACTTCGCCCGGACCAGCACCGCTGTCGGATCGGTCGGCACCACCTTCGGGTCGGTCGGCACCACCTTCGGACCCGTCACCGCCGCTGCCGGGTCGGTCGCAGGCACCGCCGGTCCGGTCGCAGGCACCGCCGCCACCGCCGGGTCGGCCGGCGCCGCTGCCGGTCGGTCGGTGGACCAGAGCGCGGCGGCAACCCGTAGGTAGTAGGCCAGGCCGAGCACCGCGTTGACCGCCACCACCAGGGCGAGCCAGGCAGCACCGCCGTCAAGCAGCGACCGGACCACGGTGACCTTCGCGAAGAGCCCGGCGAGGCCGGGCGGCAGACCGGCGAGGCCGACCAGTGCCAGCGCCAGCCCCACCGCCGCCCACGGCCGGCGCCGGGCCGCGCCCCGCAACTCATCGAGGGTGCCGCCGTCTGCGCCCGCCGGTCGCAGCGCGACCACGGCCGCGAACGCCGCCAGCTCCAGGACCACGAAGAAGACCGTGTACGCCACCGCTGCCGCGTAGGCGGCGGCGCGGGCGTCGCCGGTGCGGCCCGCGGCGAGGGCCAGCGCGCCGAGCGGCGCGAGGATGTAGCCCGCCTGGGCCACCGAGGACCAGGCGAGCAGCCGTACGGTGCGGCGCTGGCGCAGCGCCACCAGGTTACCGACGGTCATGGTCAACACCGCGAGCAGCGCGAGCACCGGGCCGGTGATCCGGGCCGGCAGGGCGTGCTGCACCACCGCGAGCAGGGCCACCACCCCGCCGAGCTTCGAGACCGTGGAGAGGTACGCGGCCACCGGCAGTGGCGCGCCGTCATAGGTGGTGGGCGCCCAGGCGTGGAAGGGCACCGCCGCCACCTTGACCGTCAGCCCCACCACGACCAGCGCCACGGCGACCGTGGTCAGCGGGATGTCGAGCAGCTCCGGCTGCTCGGCGAAGAGCACCCCGAGCCGGCCGAGGTGCAGCGCACCGGTGGACGCGTAGAGCAGGGCCGCCCCGAGCAGGGTCAGCGTCGTGGCGACCACGCTGACCACGAAGAAGGTCACCGCCGCCTCGATGCTGGCCAGGCTGCCCCGGCGCAGGCCCACCAGGACGTACAGCGGAAGGGTTAGGGTCTCCAGCGCCACGATCAGGGTGATCAGGTCACCGGCCGCACCGAGCGCCACCCCACCGGTCATCGATGCGGCAAGCAGGAAGCAGTATTCGCCCACCGGCGTCGCCCCGGCCCACAGCAGCGGCCCGGAGAGCCCCAGCACGCCCAGGGTGAGCAACGCGACGAGCACGGCGACCAAGGCCGCCCGGCCACCGAAGACGTACGAGCAGTCGGCGCCGACGCAGAACGTACGACGTTCGCCGCCTCCGCCAACGAAGATCGCGCCGGCGGCCGTGGCGAGCGCACCGAGCGCGGCGGCGGAGACGGTGACCCGCGCCCGCGCCACCAGCAGGTCGGCGAGGAGCACCAGCACCGCCGTCCCGGCGGCCAGGTACGCCGGCAGCAGCGCCACGTTGTCGACGGTCTGCACCATGCTCATGCCCGTACCTCCACCCAGCTCACGGGCGCCCCGACAGCAGGGCGTCAACCGGCGCCTGGGCCACGCCCAGGACCAGGATCGGGGCCAACCCCACGGCGAGCGTGAGCAACACCAGCGGCGCCCAGGTCAGCAGTTCCGCCCTCGCCACACCCGGCCCGAGCTGCGCCACCGCCGAGCTGGCCCGGCCGTGGGTGACCTGGCGGAGCAGCCGCAGGAGGTACGCGGCGGTGAGCGCACCGCCGAGCGCCGCGAGGACGGCGAGGGTCAGCCAGAGGGGACCACCGACGCGGACCGCGGCGATCACGGCGAAGGCCTCTCCCCAGAAGCCGGCCAGGCCGGGCAGGCCCAGCGAGGCGACGGCGGCGAAGCCGAGCAGCCCGGCCAGCCGGGGCGCGGTCTCCCGCAACCCGGACAGGTCCGCCAGGTCACCGGTGTGCGCCCGGTCCTTGATGGCACCGGCCAGGAAGAACAGCAGGCCGGTGATGATCCCGTGCGCGATGTTGCCGATCAGGGCTGCCCGCAGCCCGGTACCGGTGAGCGTGGCGACGCCGAGGAGCACGAAGCCCATGTGCCCCACACTGGAGTACGCGATCAGCCGCTTCAGCTCGGTCTGCGCCAGGCAGACCAGGGAGCCGACCAGGATCGCCGCGACAGCTAGCACGCCGAGTACCGGCGCGGCCCACTCGGCGCCTTCGGGGGCGACGCCGACCGCGACCCGGATCAGCCCGTAGGTTCCCATCTTGAGCAGCACCCCGGCGAGGATCACGCTGCCCACGGTGGGCGCCTGGGTGTGCGCGTCGGGCAGCCAGGAGTGCAGTGGCCACAGCGGGCTCTTCACCGCGAAGGCGAGCGCCAGCAGGGTGAACGCGGCGAGCTGCGGCCCGCGGGAGAGCCCGGTGCCGCCGGTCAGCGCCACGATGTCCGCGGTGCCGGCGGCGGTCACCACCACCAGGACGCCCACCAGCAGCAGCACCGAACCGAAGAGGGTGTAGAGGGCGAACTTTCGGGCCGCCCGGTGCCGGTCCGGCCCACCCCAGCCAGCGATGATCGCGTACATCGGCAGGAGGACGACCTCGAAGAAGACGAAGAAGAGCACCAGGTCGAGGGCGAGGAAGGTGCCGAGGATGCCCACCTCGACCACCAGCAGCAACGCCACCAAGGCCCGCCCGCTCCCCCCACTGGGGACCCTCCACAGGGTGTAGCCGCAGCAGAGCAGGGTCAGCAGCGCGGTCAGCACGACCAGCGGCCAGGAGATGCCGTCCACCCCGAGGTGGAGGCGGAGGTCCAGGCCGGGCACCCAGGGCAGGTCCACCTGGTGCCAGGGGCGGACCGCGGGGCTCGGGTCGGCGCCCGTCCCACCGTCGTCGCCGCCCGCAACCAGCGGCAGCGCGGCGAGCAGGGTCAGCCCGGCGGCCACCGTACCGACCAGGCGGGCGGCCCGGTCGTGTCGGAGCGCGGCGACGACCACCGCGCCGACCGCCGGCACCGCCAGCACCGCGACCAGCAGGACCTGCCCCACGAGCCCACTCATGCGTCGCCTCCGATCAGCACCGCCGCCAGCCCGATGAGCAGCGCGCCGGCCAGCACACCGGCCGCGGCCCGGGGCAGCGTGGCGCGGTGCCACGCCGCCAGCCCGCCCCCAAGCCACCAGGCGACCCGACCGCTGCCGGTGACCGCCCCGTCCACCACCACCTCGTCGGCGGTACGCGCACCAGCGGCGAGCCGGCCGATCGGGCGTACCACCAGGGTGTGCTGGAGGTCGTCGAGCCAGAACGCCCGGGCGCTGAGCGGTCGCAGCCGACCCAGCAGCGCGGCCGGGTCACCGGCGGGATCTCGCCGCCAACGGGCCCAGGCGAGCCCCGCCCCGAGCGCCAGCAGGACAAGCGGCAGCAGCACGGTTGGGCCGAGGTGCACCAGCGGATCGGCGGGCAGCAGCTCCGCGGGGCGCTCCCGGGTGGCCGGCCCGTAAGGTTCGAGCCACCCGGCGAAGGTTCCGGAGAATCCGGCCAGACCGAGCAGCGCCGCCGGGACGGTCAGCAGCAGCACCGGCCAGCGCAGCACCGCGGGCGGGTCGTGCGGCTGACGCAGCGGGCTGCGGGGTGCACCGAAGAAGGTGCGCAGCAGCAGCCGGGTGGCGTACCCGGCGGTGAGGGTGACCCCGACCAGCCCGGCCAGCCACACCAACCAGCTCACCCAGTCCGGCGCGGGGCCGCCGTGCCGGGCCGCTTCCTCGGCGGCGTACAGCACGGAGTCCTTACTGAAGAAGCCGGACAGCGGCGGCAGCCCGGCCAGCGCGCCGAGGCCGATCAGCATGGACCAGAAGGTCACCGGCATCGTGCGGCGCAGGCCACCGAGCTCGGACATCAGCGCGGTACCCGCGGCGTGGATCACCGCCCCGGCGGCGAGGAAGAGCAGCGCCTTGAAGGCGGCGTGGGTGAGCAGGTGGAACAGGGCCGCCGCGGGCGCGCCCACGGCCAGCGCGCCGGTCAGGTAGCCCAGCTGGGAGACCGTTGACCAGGCGAGGACCCGCTTGAGATCGTCCTGGGCGATGGCGGCGAACGCGCCCAGCAGCAGGGTGATCGAGGCCAGCACACCGAGCACCGCCAGGGCGACCGGCACCTGCACGAAGAGGGGGAAGAGCCGGGCGACGACGTAGACCCCGGCGGCCACCATGGTCGCCGCGTGGATCAGCGCGGAGATCGGGGTGGGGCCGGCCATCGCGTCGGGCAACCAGGTGTGCAGCGGGAACTGGGCGCTCTTGCCGGCCACCCCGGCGAGCAACAGCAGGCAGGCGGCGGTGAGCAGCCCGGTGGCGTGGTCGTGGCCGAGCACGTCGGCGATCCGGAAGCTGCCGGCGGAGACGCCGAGCAGCGCGATCCCGAGCAGGAAGCCGACGTCGCCCACCCGGGTGACCAGGAATGCCTTCATCGCGGCGCCGGGTGCTGCGGGCAGCCGTCGCTCATGGGCGATCAGGAGGTACGAGCAGAGGCCCATCACCTCCCAGCCGACCAGCAGCAGGATGAGGTCTCCGGCGACCACCACCAGCAGCATCGCGGCGGTGAAGAGGCTGATCTGGGCCGCGTACGGCGGGTAGCGATGGTCGACGTCCACCTCGTCGTGCGGGCCGCTCCGGAGGTAGCCGATCGAGTAGACCTGCACCGCGAGGGCCACCGCGGCGACGGTGACCGCCACCAGCGCCACCGTCGAGTCCAGCCGGACGCCGAGAGTGACCGTCAGGTCGCCGAAGTCGATCCAGGTCCGGGTGGCCTCGGCCGGGGCGTCGAGGGTGACCAGCAGGGCGACGGCGAGGAGTAGCGACAGGGCCGCGCCGGTCGTCCCGAGGGTGATCGCCGCCCGGCGGGCCCGCTGCCGCGCCGCACCGGCCTGCGGGGACGCCGGCGGCAGCAGGAGGCCGAGCAGGCCGGTCACCAGGGGTACGGCCGGCAGCAGCGTGCCGAGCAGGACGGGCGTGCTCACCGGTCTGCCTCCCCAGGGGTGGCCGCTGTGGTGGGCGGGGGCTCGGCCAGCGGCACCTCGTCCACGGCCACGCTGGCGCGCAGCCGGTAGAGCTGCAGCACGATGGCCAGCCCGACGCCCACCTCGGCGGCGGCCAGCACGATCACGAACAGCGCGAAGACCTGGCCGCCGTGCGGCAGCTGGGATCGAACTGTGGTGTCGGCGGTGACCAGGATCAGGTTCACCGCGTTCAGCATCAACTCGACCGCGATCAGCACCAGAATGGCGTTGCGCCGGCGCAGCACCCCGTACGTGCCGAGCCCGAACAGCAGTGCGGCGGTGACGTAGGGGATGACCGGCCTCACCGGGGCCGCCTACCCTCGGCGGAGGCCTCGTCCGCCCCGCTGACGCCGGCCTGGTCCACCGGCGACCGTCCGATGTCGGGGCGGGACAGGATGATCGCCCCCACCAGGGCGGCGAGCAGCAGCACCGAGAGCACCTCGAAGGGCAACACCCAGCTGCCGAAGATCTGCTCCCCGATTCGTTCGGCGCTACCCGCCGTGGGTAGCGGCACCGACGACCACCAGTACGCCTCCACCAGCAGTGCGGCCAGCCCGAGCCCGGTGCCGCCGCCGATCAGGGCCGCCGGCCAACCCGGTCGGTCCAGATCGGTGGAGGCGCCGATCGGAGCACGGGTGAGCATCACCGCGAAGAGCAGCAGCACCACCACCGCCCCCACATAGATCAGCACCTGCACCCAGGCGACCAACTCGGCGGTGAGGACCAGGTACATCCCGGCCACGGCGGCGAGGCAGAGCACCAGGTAGAGGCCGGCCCGGACCAGGTGTCGGGTGGCCACCGCCAGGGCGCCGGAGCCGACCGCCAGCGCGCCCAGGGCGAGCAGCAGCGCGTCGGTGCCGGTCACGGGGTCGGGCCTTCCCCGGTGGCGTTCTCCCCGGCTGGTCGGGACCCGGGGCGGGGCGGTGGGCGTTCGGCAGAGCGGTGCGGGGCGGCCGTCGGGCGTTCGCCGGCGCGGGGCGGAGCGGCCGACGGGCGCTCGGCGGGGATCGCGGCCTTACGCGCGGCGGCGGTCTCTTCCTTGGCCGGCTCGCCGTTCGGGTCGTGCGCCGGCGGCGGCGGAACGGTGCCCATCCACTCGCCCAGGTGCTCCTTGTCGTGGAGGAGGTCCTTGATGTCGTACTCGGCGTACTCGAACTCCGGGGACCAGTAGAGCGCGTCGAACGGGCAGACCTCGATGCAGATCCCGCAGTACATGCAGAGCGAGAAGTCGATGTCGAACCGGTCCAGCACGTTGCGTTGCCGGGCACGGGCCGCCCCGGGCACCACCACCTCCTCCTTGTGCGAGTCGATGTAGATGCACCAGTCCGGACACTCGCGGGCGCACAGCATGCAGACCGTGCAGTTCTCCGCGAGTAGCGCGATCACGCCGCGCGAGCGCGGCGGCAACGCCGGGGCGACATCCGGGTACTGCTGGGTGGCCGAGCGGCGGGTCATCGTCTTCAACGTGACCCCGAGCCCCTTAACCAGGCCCACGCCGGGCAGGCTGCGCTCACCGTCGGCCGGGTCGCTGCGCTCGCTGGGGTCGGTCATGCCGACCATCCTGCCCTGTGCCCCCCGGCGGGCGCGACCACCACCCGGCGCGGAGTGCGGCTGCCGGCCGGTACCGGCGGCGACCATCGGCCGGGGCGAGCTGCGGCTGCCGGCCACAGCCGGCAGGTAACCCATCGGTCGGGCGAGGCACGGCCGGGTTACGGCACGACGCTTCGCGCGCCGTCTGATCCGGCGATGATGGGTAGTGGGCGCATCGCGACGACCAGAGGGGGCGGCGTGACCGAGGGCGCGACGGCGGGCAGCGGCGAGGCGGCGCTGCGCCGCACCGGCGGAAGGTACGTCGAGCCGGGCGGTGAGTTCACCCGGGATCAGCGCTACATCGCCACCCGGATCACCGCCGACGGCGGGGACGGCTGGCCGGTGGAGCCGGGGCGGTACCGGCTGGCGGTGAGTCGCGCCTGCCCGTGGGCGAACCGGCTGGTCATCGTCCGACGGCTACTCGGGCTGGAGGGCGTCCTCTCGATGGCGATCGCCGGCCCGACCCACGACCGGCGAAGCTGGAGCTTCGACCTCGACCCCGGTGGGCGGGATCCGGTGCTGGACATCGAACGGCTCGCGGACGCCTACTTCGCGCGCTTCCCCGGCTACGACCGCGGGATCACGGTCCCCGCGATCATCGACGTACCGACCGGGCAGGTGGTGACCAACGACTTCGCGCAGATGAGTCTCGACCTGTCAACCCAGTGGACCACGTACCACCGCGACGGGGCACCGGAGCTCTACCCGCAGCAGCTCCGGGACGAGATCGACGAGGTGAATGCAGTGGTCTTCGCCGATGTCAACAACGGGGTCTACCGCTGCGGCTTCGCCGGCAGCCAGTCGGCGTACGACCGGGCGTACCGGCGGCTGTTCGACCGGCTGGACTGGCTGAGCGACCGGCTGGCCGAGCGCCGCTACCTGGTCGGGGAGACGATCACCGAGGCGGACGTACGGCTGTTCACCACGCTGGTCCGCTTCGACCCGGTCTACCACGGCCACTTCAAGTGCAACCGCAGCAAGTTGACCGAGATGCCGGTGCTCTGGGCGTACGCCCGGGACCTGTTCCAGACCCCCGGATTCGGCGACACCATCGACTTCGATCACATCAAGCGGCACTACTACGAGGTGCACGGGGACCTCAACCCGACCGGGATCGTCCCGCTCGGGCCGGACCTGACGAACTGGCTGACACCGCACGGTCGGGGGGAGTTGGGTGGTCGCCCCTTCGGCGACGGCACCGCCCCACCGCCGCCCCCACCAGCCGAGCGGGTCGACCCCGCACACACCCCACCACGCTGACGGAGCCGCCGTGAGTCGCCGCCGGTGAGCCCCGGAGGTCGAGAGCGTCGACGGTCGGCCGGTCCGGCCTTGTTGTCGGTCTCGAAGTCTCGGAGCAGCGCGTCCGTACGAGCCTCGGGACGACACGTCGATCCTTGGCATGCGAGGTGAAACCGCCCCGCCCAGCTGTGAGGCCGAGGGCGGGGCAGTTCGCCGTCATACGACGCTTGTTGCGATCCCGTCAGACGTGATTAGTGACGCGCAGGTCGGGCTCACGCTTCGCGGAAATCGATATGCTGCGATCCCTTCAGGAAATCTCCCGCCTCAGGGTCCGCAGCAGGCCGGCGACCAAGGGCACGGCCACCCAAGCCAGTACCGAGACCGCCAGCCGGCCCCACTGCCCGGCGGTCATCTCACTGCCGTAGAGCGGTTCCATGGTGATCGAGGTGTCGAGCCAGTTGGCTGGGCCCTGCAGCGCCGAGATCATCGTGGCGAGGATGCTCCAGACCGTCGGCAGCAGCAGATAGCCGACGATCGCCAGCGGGGTGTTGAGCAGCAGCAGGCCAAACGCGGCCCCCATCAGTACGTTGACCAACTGGAACACGGCCGCGTTCAGTACCAACGCCCACTCGCCGTCCCAGCTTCCCGCGCCACCGGTGGCCTTGGCGGCGAGGGTGCCGGCGGCGGCCACGGCCAGGCTCACCAGCACCGACGCGAGTGCCGCCAGCACCACCGCCGCGAGCTTGGCCAGCACCACCCGTTCCCGATGTGGGACCAGGGCGTACGTGGTCAGCGCGGTGCGCTGCGTCCACTCCGAGGTGATTGACAGGATGCCGACCACCGGCAGCAGCAGGCCCACCGGGAGCAGCGACGGGGAGAGGAAGCTGGTGAAGGTCTGCTCCGCGTCGTCCAACACGAACAGCTGCACCACGGCGATGGCGACCGCGATCAGCCCGATGGCGGCCAGCAGCCAGCGGCCGGCCCAGGTGTCGGTGAGCTTGCGTAGCTCGATCGAGGTCAGTCGGGCTATGGACGGCCTGGCGGCCGCGACGCGGGTGTCCGCCTCGGTGGTGGGCTCGGCGGTCATGGTCACTTGACGGCCTCCTTCGTGGTCGCGCCCGCGGTGAGGGTGAGGAAGAGCTGTTCGAGGCCGCCGTCGGCGGCGGGCCGCAGTTCGGTGAGGACCAACCCGGCGTCGGCGGCGGCCTGGCCCACGACGCCCGGCTCGGCGTGCACGACGAATCCGCCGTTGGTGTCGGCGGTGACGTCCAGTGCGGCCCGCTGCAGAGTGAGCCGCAGGGAATCCGAGTCCCGTGCCCGGACCAGGGTGCCCGTGTCGGCGAGCAACACGTCCCTGGCGCCCTGGGCAACAATCCGGCCGCCGCCGATCACCAGCAGCCGGTCGGCGACTGCCTCCACCTCGCGCAGCAGGTGCGACGACAGCAGCACGGTGCCACCCCGGTCGGCGAAGTCGCGCAGCAGGCCGCGCATCCAGTAGATGCCCTCTGGGTCCAAGCCGTTGGCCGGCTCGTCGAGGATCAGCACCCGGGGGTCACCCAGCAGCGCCAGCGCTAGGCCGAGCCGCTGCCGCATCCCCAACGAATACGCCCCGACCCGCCGCCTGGCGGCGACCGCGTTCAATCCGACCAGGTCCAGCGCCTCGGCGACCCGGCTACGGTCCACACCCATCGTCGTGGCCGCCAGGGTCAGCGTCTCCCGCCCGGTGCGCCCCGAGTGCTGGGCCGAGGCGTCGAGCAGCACCCCGATCTCCCGTCCCGGATTGGGTAGCTGCCGGTACGGCCGGCCGGCGACCGTTGCGCTGCCGTCGGTCGGCGGGGTCAACCCGCAGATCATCCGCATGGTGGTGGATTTGCCGGCACCGTTCGGTCCGAGGAAGCCGGTAACAGTGCCTCGCTCGCAGTGGAACGAGACGTTGTCGACGACCGTGTGCGGGCCGTACCGCTTGGTGAGGTGTTCGACCATGATCATGGCATCGAAACTGCCGGAACCACCCGGCGGTGTGCTGCGGCCGGCCGACTGTCGTCGGGTAGACCTTGGGCCATGGCCGGCGTCGACTTTAGTAGCTGTCGGGTCTCCCCGGCCGGTCCCTACGATTGACCAGTGACCAGCACCGCCGTATCCGAACACTCCTGGCTCCTTCCGGGCACTCTGACGGCCCCCACGGCCCGGGCCCGGCGGACACTGCGGGATTGGTTCGTCGACAGCCTTTGCTTCCTGGCCGCCCTCGGCTGGGCGCTGGTGGCGTGGGAGGATTCGCTGTCGGCCGAGCCGGCGTTGGCGCTGAACGCCGGACCGAGCTGGCTCAACGAGGTCGACTTCCTGGCCAGCCTGGTGCTCTGCGGTGCTCTCTGGGTCCGTCGGCGCTGGCCGGTGGGTCTGGCGTTGGCCAGCCTGCCGCTGGCGTTGTTCTCGGTCAGTGGCGACGTGGCGCTGCTGATCATTCTGTTCACGGTGAGCGTGCACCGGCCGTTCCCGGTCGCCGCCAGCATGTTCGGTGTACATCTGCTCGCCATACCGATCTATCTGCGGCTACGCCCCGAACCGGTGAGGTCGCTGTGGTTGGTCGTGGGTTGGATCCTGTTGTGCCTCGGGGCCATGCTGGCGTGGGGCATGTTCGTCCGGGCACGTCGGCAGCTGGTGGTGTCGCTGCGGGAGCGGGCGCACCGGGCCGAGGCTGAGCAGCAGCTGCGGGTGACGCGGGCTCGACAGTTGGAACGTACCCGCATCGCCCGGGAGATGCATGATGTGTTGGCGCACCGCATCTCGTTGCTCAGCCTGCACGCTGGAGCACTGGAATTCCGTCCAGATGCCTCGTCCGAGGAGGTTGCCAGGGCGGCCGGGGTGATCCGGGGCAGCGCACACGCTGCCCTGCGGGACCTGCGGGAGGTGATCGGGGTACTCCGGGCGGAGACCGGAGTGGCGGAGGGCGCCGAACCGGAACGACCTCAGCCCACCCTCGTCGACGTGCCGACGCTGATCAGCGAGTCTCGAGCCGCCGGTGTCCGGGTGAGTCTCGTCGATCAAGTCGCCGAACGGGTGGAGCTGCCGCCCACGGTGGGGCGCAGCGTGTACCGGATCGTGCAGGAGGGGCTGACCAACGCCCGCAAGCACGCCCCGGGTGTGGTGGTCGACGTGCGGCTCACCGGGCGCCGGGGCGACGGGCTCACTGTCGAGATCCGCAATCCCTGGCCGGTTGGCGTAGCGGGGCAGGGCGTGGGAAGCCCTGCGGCCGGTTCTGGTGCTGATATTCCCGGCGCCGGGACTGGGCTTGTCGGTGTGGCCGAGCGGGTCGGTCTGGCGGGCGGGCGGCTGGAGCACGGACGGGACGCCGCCGGGCACTTCCGGCTCGCCGCGTGGCTGCCGTGGCCGGCCTGACCAGTCCGTCCGGCGAGCCGGGCCCTGCGGGGTCGAACGGCTCGCCGGCGGATGGTGGGGCGCCGGCCGGTCCGGTTCGGGTGTTGATCGTCGACGACGATCCGCTGGTTCGGGCTGCGCTGTCGATGATTATCGACGGTGTGGCGGACCTTCTGGTGGTGGGGGAGGCCACTGATGGCGCCGAGGTGCCTGCTGCCGTGGCCACGTACGCGCCGGACGTCGTGTTAATGGACATCCGGATGCCGCAGCTCGACGGGCTGGCGGCCACGGAGAAGTTGCGGTCTGCGCCCAACGCACCTGAAGTGTTGGTGCTGACGACATTCGATGCTGACGAGCAGGTGCTGCGGGCGTTGCGGGCTGGGGCGGCTGGCTTTCTGCTCAAGGACACTGCACCGACTGAGATCGTGCATGCCCTCCGGCGGGTGGCAGTGGGTGAGACCATGTTGTCTCCGACGGTTACCCGCCAACTGGTCGCGCACGTCACCGGGGGCGTTGGCGCTGATTCGCGCCGGCAGCGGGCACAGGGGCGTCTTGCCGGGTTGAGTGAGCGGGAACGGGAGGTCGCGATCGCGCTTGGCCGGGGCCGCAGCAACGCCGAGATTGCGGGGGAGCTGTTCATGAGTGTGGCGACGGTCAAGGCGTACGTGTCGCGGCTGCTGGCGAAGCTGGATCTCAACAACCGGGTCCAGGTGGCGCTTCTGGTCCACGACGCCGGTCTGGTCTGAGCAGAGGGTCAGGCGAGCAATGGCCAGCGGAAGACACCGGCACGGCCACCTCCGCCCTGGTGTCGAGCCGGGTGATCGAGCCACGCGTACTGGATGTC
Organism: Salinispora cortesiana; assembly: GCF_000484695.1. Taxonomy (GTDB): domain Bacteria; phylum Actinomycetota; class Actinomycetes; order Mycobacteriales; family Micromonosporaceae; genus Micromonospora; species Micromonospora cortesiana. The sequence continues at coordinate 136,462 of NZ_AXVR01000002.1, forward strand.
ATCAGTGGTGGCGGCGATCCCGAGCCGATCGCGTCGCGGCTTGTGGTGGTCAATCCACGACCGCCACGCCACTTCGACGGTGTCCCACAGCCGCCTGGGGGACGACTGCCGGACGTGCAGCGGCCCATCAGCGCGCCGCAGTGCGGTGGCGATGTCAGCTCCGTCGTGGACGGTAAGCCCGGCATGCGCCAACTCGTTGTCGAAGTGCTCGACAAAATGCAGCGTCGGCTGGTGGAGCAGGAGCCACAGCCGGAAGTCAGGGTCCGCCAGCGCCTTGGGTTCAAGGCTACTGACGCCGAGGCCCGCGAGTTCATCAGAAACGGGTTGGGGCTGGTCGGCGAGGAAGCCGACCGGCATCGCCCGGGTGGCAGGACGCATCGCCATGAACCAGGCCTGTTCCACGTCGAAATGACCGGACACCTCGTCGGGGCCAGATTTGGTCAGCACCGCGAGCGCCCCGCCCATGGTTAACGGGGTGACGATCCGTCCGCCGTCGGCGAGCTGGTCGATCCACGCGGGTGGCACCCCACGCGTGGCGCAGGTCGACAGGATGCGGTCATACGGGCCGTGACCCTTGACGCCCAGCGCTCCGTCTCCGGCAACCACCGTGGGCGCGTAACCCACGGTGTTCAAGCGGCCGGCGGCGTCGGCTACCAGGCCGGCGTCGATGTCCACACTGACGACCTTTTGCGCGCCGACCCGGTGACACAGTAGGGCTGCGTTGTAGCCGGTACCGGTACCGATTTCTAGGACGCGGTGACCGTCTGCAACGTCAAGGATGTGCAGCATCCTGGCCACCAGTGACGGTAGGGAGGCTGAGCTGGTGACGACCCTCCTGTCCTCGTCAGCCACCCACTGGGTCACCAAAAAACGATCAGTGTACGCGGCTTCCAGCCACTCCGGACGGTGGGCGGAGATGGCGCCGTCCACGAGCCGGCTGGGACGGTTGTACTCGTCAAGTTCCCAGTATCGAGGTACGAACACGTGTCGCGGGGTGCCCTCGAATGCCGCCCGCCACTGGTCATCGGCTATCGCGGATTCAGCGGCAAGCTTGTCTGCCAACGTAGCCGCCCACGGCTGCCAGTCAGTCAATTCATCACCCTTTCTCCAGTAAGTCAGCTAACGCGGGGGCTATTGGCAGCCCGGTTGCGCCTTCAATCCAACCGTACTGCCCGGCTGGATTGCACTCCAACATCCACCATTTGCCGTTTGGGTCGACCACGAAGTCGAAGGCACCGAACACGGTTCCGAAGTGGGACATGAATGCACTAACCCCATCGGCCACCCGGCCGGGAACATCCTCGACTTTATAGGTGAGGGCATCGTAGTCAGCTCGAAAGTCTATCCGCGCCTCCTCACTGTGCGCGGTGATGGCTGCCGCGAACATCCGCTCACCCACCACCGTCAGCCGCACCTCATATGCCTTGTCGATAAAGCGTTGGAACTGGTGGGCCGTTGTCTCGACCCCGCGCATGTCGGCTAGGTCCGCGCGAGACAGCAGGTGAGTGTTCAGCGCTTTGCGACACCCCTCTTCGAGGATGGAACCGAAGCTGAGAGGTTTCATAACCACGTGGCCGGGGTGGTGATCGGCGAAGCGGCGCACCGCATCAGCCTGATTGGTGACCAGGGTCGCAGGAACCGGGATACCACACCGTTGGGCCACAGTAAGCTGCATCGGTTTGTACATTTCTGCCTGCCGGCCCGGGTGGTTGACCCAGCGCACCGGCAAAGACCACAAGACCCCACCGAGCCCGAACTTCGCTTCGTGAGTGGCGTGCCACCGTTCGGCCGGCGACATGCGATCCGAGACAGCAAACGTGGTGGGGTTGCGGTACCACACAGACCGCAACCCCTCCAACGCCACCGTCCGGTGCTCAGTACGAACAACGCCGCGCCAACCCGCCTCGGTCATCTCCGCATCCAGACTGAGGCGGCTGGGAAACCACGAGGTGTCACAGCGAAATATGGGAACGCCTCGCCGGGTCAGCATCTCCACCACCGCGTCTACCGTCGGGTCGACGTCTGCGGCAAGCACCAGAACGGTCATGTGTCAGCTCGGCTGGTCCGGCATGAAGTCCGGAGTCCACTCTTCGCCCCCGGTGTTGGGGCCTCCGTCAGGCGATGGCCCGGTCGTTTTCATGATTCCAGCCTGGACGGTTTGGTGCCAGGATTCACCGTTGGGAGTGACACCGATTTGACGGTCGTCGGACCACCGCCACTCAGGCAGCGCGACGCGATCAGTCCTGTCCAGCGGGCGTGCGAAACTCAGCCCGAAGGGGCGTACCCCCCGCTCCGACAGAGCGCTGTCACTCATTGGGGCTACGGCGCGCCCCGTTGCGAATCGTTCACTCTCGCTAACCAATGCTTGAGGTGAAGCCACTGATCCAAACATGCCATCTCCGATCTCCTGCCTTACCGAACGATCTGGGGTCATCTGGCAGAGATGGGCCGGCGGGGCCCTCGGCCGCATCATCGAAGCTCTAGCTACTACGCCCATGACACGAACCGGTCGAACAGCTCGTGGGGCTCGACCTGACCACCTGGGTTGAGGTAGTAGAGATCGTGCATCGCTTCGTAGAACAGACCAGAAAAGTAGATCAACAGGCTTGATTTTCGACCCTCGAATTCGGTTTTAAGGAGGAGGCGGGCTTCGCCGCAGGGCCAAGGCTGGCCGCAGGCACGACACGCCCACCTGGGCCGTAGCGGGGTGTGGGGTGGCCGGTCTCCGGTGCGGTGCTGAGGGTGCTCCGGATACGGACCAAGCCTCGGCTGTGGAAGCTGATGAAGGTTCACCAACGACCTCCGTTAGCCCGCCACTGCTGAGCTGGGGTCAGTCGGCCGACGCTACCCGGCCGGGGGTAGCAGCAGGTCGGCTGCGTCATCCACGCTGGCGGGGCCGTACCCCGGACTCGTTGCGGCAGGGCGGGCGGATCCGGCTCTTTGCAGCGAAACCAGCGCATTCGCATGGCAGTCTCCTCTTCTCTGGAAAGGGACTCTCAACCCCTCGCTGTGGGGAGGGCACCTAACCGAACGGCAGCTCGTGGCACGTCCGGTTAGGGCGACCTACACCGGCCAATCAGCTTGAAGCGATCAGTGATGCTGACCAAACTTTATGACTCCATTGCATGCTGGAACTACTACATCGGTAGCAGTGTCCGTATCCTGGTGCCAGGAGGATGTCGTAGGTATGAGCACTGAGTCGAGTTTGGTGCGCGGGATCGGGACGAACATCGCCGCTCATCGCCGCGCCGCCAAGGTCACCCAACAGGAGCTTGCATCACGGATCGGAAAGTCCGTGCAGTGGGTGTCGGCAGTGGAACAAGGCCGTCGACACGCCGAACGCCTTACTGATCTGCTACGGATCGCACAGGCCGTGCGGTGTCAGATTGAGGATCTAATAAGTCGCCCTATAGATAATCACAGCCCAAGGCAGCGCCCGTCGGGCGATGCTGTGGCCGCAGTCCGGGAAGCGATCATGCGGGTAGCAGTGCCTACATCCCTACCGCAAGCCGCAGAATCGAATATCGGTAAGCGAGTGGCCGAGGCGTGGAAAATCTGGCATAGCTCGCCGTTTGCTCACACCATGCTGGGCGACCTGCTGCCTAGCTTGATTATTGACGCTACTGCCATCCGCCATGGCGCTGGCGACCGGCGACCGGTCGCTCAGAATCTCGCAGGAGCGTACCAGATCGCCCGCCAATGGCTGCATCATCTACCGGACGCGGGCCTTGCCTGGATCGCCGCCGACAGGGCGATGTATGCAGCACGAGAGGCAGACGACCCTCACCTGGTCGCAATGGGCGCATGGGCCCTTTCTGCATCTTATCGTCGAGCCGGGCAACAAGACGAGGCGACACGCTTATGTCTCGCCGCTGCCGACGAGGTCAAGGCGTGCATCAACCAAACAGAACCTGACTCGAAGCTGATCGCAGACTACGGGATGCTGCACCTTGCGGCGTCCATCAGTGCCGCCCAGTCCGACGAAAGACGGACGGGCGTGGGCGCTTCACGAAGTTGCCGAGCAGGCAACCCGCGCGACCGGAAAATACTGTGATCCCTGGACGGCTTTCTGCCCGACGAACGTCGACATTCATCGGCTCGCTATAAGTGCTGAGCTTGGGCGATGCGACGATGTCGTCAAATACTCTTCGCGCTTGAAATTCGAAGGAATTCCGAGCGTGGAGCGCCGTGCGGCCGCGCTGATCAATATGGCACGCGGCTTCGTCCGTCAAGGCGCAGATGAGCCTGCTATACTCCGGCTTCTCGATGCCGAGAAGCACTCCTATGAAGAGGTTCGAGACTCGACATTGGTACGGGAACTGCTGCGCGAACTGATCTTTCGTGACCGGGCAAGGGTTCGGACACTCGTGCATGACCTTGCCCGGCGATCTGGGCTTATTGCGGTGACCTGACGACGGCGATTCTTAATCCACCGCACTTGACTCCGTCAGCACAGACTTCACTCCAGGAAGCCTACTCAGGACGCCAGTCTGGACATTGTATGCCGTCATACCTGCCGAAATCGCCGCCGCGATACCCGCCTCAGTGTCCTCATATACTAAGCAGTCGGCCGGCTCAACATCGAGCCGCTGGGCAGCCAGCAAAAAGATATCCGGCTCGGGTTTCCCCCTGCCCTGCGGCACATCACTCCAGGTGACTACGACATCAAACAGGGCTGCAAGGCCTGTCGCTTCAAGCCCAGCAGCCATGACGCTCCCGGACGAGTTCGAGCCGATGCCGAGCCGCTGGCCGCGTCGCCGCGCTGTGCGCGCAACCAGGACCACCTCATCGATGACTCTCAGATTAGGAGCGGCTGCCCGCACGTACTGGCGGCACCTACCGATAATTTCTTCAATCGGTTTTGGCAATTGGCCAAACTCCTGCTCCCACACGAGCAGCAGGTCGGGCGACGCAATGGCTTGCCGCGGCCAGTACCAATCCGGATCTAGTTTGACTCCCACATCTGCCATCGCACGTGCCAAAGCCGCAAAACAGACCTCACTGGAATCCACCAGCGTGCCATCCCAGTCAAATATCAAAGCCTCGTAGGCCCTACCATCCGGCACCGTCGCGCTCGTGGTCATTGGTCAAACCTACCCGGCGGCGAGCCACTAGCCGAGCTTGTCGGCAACGATATGGGACGGCAGGCGCTAAAGGGCGATGCGGACGGTGACGGCCAGGACAAGCTGGGCCCGCGACATGGGGATCGGCGCCAGCCAACAGAGACGCTGGAGCTGATCTACACCCAGGTGTGGGTAGCTGACCCAGAACCAGTCACTACTCAGGACCGACAGTTCAGCCCGAAACGATCTTGCGCTCTTGCTGAGGTGAAGTGCTGGCTCCGGGTTGAACCGCGGCCAATGCTCCTTCCTCAGGTTGCGGGGTGAGGCGGCGGGCGGCGCGGACGGCATCGACGGTGAAGACGGCGAGCGCGAGCCAGACCAGGGCGAAGCCCGCCAGGCGAGCGGGGGGCATGGGCTCGCGGAAGATGATGACGCCGCAGCCGAGTTGGAGAATCGGGGCGAGATACTGAAGCATCCCGAGGCTGGTCAACGGCAGCCGGTTGGCCGCACCAGCAAACATCAGTAGCGGAATCGCGGTTGCCGCTCCGGCCGAGACCAGCAGGGCGGTGTGTCCCGCCGACACCGCCCCGAACGCGGCCCCGCCGGTGCCACCCAGCCACGCTAGGTACGCGAACGCGGGTAGGGCGAGGACCGCCGACTCGACGAAGAGCCCCTCGGCGGCGGGGAGGCCGAGGCGCTTCTTGACCAGCCCGTACCCGGCGAAAGTGAACGAGAGGACCAGCGCCAGGTACGGTGGGCGGCCGTAGTCGACGGTCAGCACCACGACCGCCGCCCCGCCCACGCCCAGTGCCGCCCACTGCGCGGGGCGCAACCGCTCCCGCAGTACGAAGACTCCGAGTAGCACCACGACGAGCGGGTTGACGAAGTATCCGAGGGAGGTCTCCACCACCCGCTCGGAGTTGACCCCGTAGATGTAGGTGCCCCAGTTGAGGGCGACCAGTGCGGCGGCGATGCCGAGCGCGGCCAGGGCCCGCGGTCTGCGCAGCAGCGCTCGCAGGAAGCTGCGGTTGCGCATCGCTGCCAGCACCAGCGCGACGAAGACCACTGACCAGACGACCCGGTGGGCCAGGATCTCCAACGGGCTCGCCGGCCGGAGCAGTCTCATGTAGAGCGGAGAGAAGCCCCAGAGCACGTACGCGCCGATGCCGTACAGGTAGCCGAGCTTGCGAGGCATCACTCCGCAACGCTAAGGGATGACAGACGCTAAAGGGCGATGCGGACGGTGACGGTCAGGACAAGCTGGGCCAGCGACACGGGAACCAGCACCAGCCAACAGAGCCGCTGGAGCTGATCTGCACGCAGGCGTGGGTAGCTGACCCGGAACCAGATGATCACGAAGCTGACCGCGGCGACCTTGAGTAGGGTCCAGAGCCAGCCGAGCTGCGCGTCGGCGAACGGCCCCTGCCAACCGCCGAGGAACAGCACGGTGGTGAGCGCGGCGATCACCACGACCCCCACGTACTCGGCGAGCAGGAAGAACGCGAAGCGCAGGCCGGTGTACTCGGTCAGGTAGCCGAACACCAGCTCCGAGTCGGCGATCGGCATGTCGAACGGCGGCCGCCGGATCTCGGCGAGCCCCGCCACGAAGAAGACAATCATCGCGGGGGCCTGCCAGATCAGCCACCAGGGCTGCCACGCCTCGACGATGCCCGGCAGGCTCAGGGTGCCGGCCGCCATCGCCACCGACGCGGCGGCGAGCACGAACGGCAGCTCGTAGCCGAGCAGTTGGGCCGCGGCCCGCAGACCACCGAGGAGGCTGTACTTGTTGGCGGAGGCCCACGCCGACATCAGCACGGCGACCACGCCGACCCCGACCACGGCGAGCACGAAGAAGAGACCGATGTCCAGCGGTTGCCCGACCAGATCACCCGGCCCGAGTGGGATCACCATCAGCACCAGCAGGTAGGGCACCAGGGCCACCACCGGAGCGAGCCGGAACACCGGGCGGTCCGCCCCGTGGGGGGTGATCTCCTCCTTCTGCACGAACTTCACGCCGTCGGCGATCAGCTGCGCCCAGCCGTGGAAGGCGCCGGCGTACATCGGGCCCAGCCGGCCCTGCATGTGCGCCATGACCTTGTGCTCGGCCTGGCCGACCAGCAGCGGCAGGGTGAGGAAGGCGACCAGCACCCCGCCGACCCGGAGTAGCAGCTCCACCCAGAGCGGCATCAGGCCGTCCCCCCACTCTCGGGGGAAGTCGGTGCCGGGCCCCACTCCCCCGGCGCCGGCACGCCCGGTGGGCGCATCGGCCGGCGACCGCCACCGGCCTTGGCCTCGCCCGGCTCCTTCGCCCCCGGCCAGGGTTTGGCCACCCGGGAGGCGAGGACGAACTCCTTACGCAGCGGATGCCCCTCGAACTCCGGGGGCAGCAGCAGCGGCTTGAGGTCGACGTGGTTGACGAAGTCGATGCCGAACATCTCGTGTGTCTCGCGCTCGTGCCAGGCCGCACCCGGAAAGATGTCGACCACCGAGGTGACCCGCGGCGCCGCGCGGGGCACCCGGGTACGCAGCAGCAGCCCGTGCCGACGCGTACTGGACCACAGGTGCACCACCACGTCGAACCCGGCGGCCAACTCGTCCACCGCGGAGAGCCAGTCGAAGAAGTCACAGGCCAGCTCGGCGTCGTCCCGGGCCGCACGCAGCGCGTCGGTCCAGCTCTCCGCGGGCACGTCAACGGTGGCGCGGGCGTACGCCTGACCGCCGGAGACCGAGGTGGTGACCTCGACCGGGGCGAGCAACGCGGCCATCCGCTGGCCTACCTCGTCCAGAGTCATGTCGCCGATCCTATGACCGCTGGAGTCGGCGTGCGTTGCCCAGCGGCAGCCAATCTCCACCGCGCGGACGGCCGGCCGATGGCGTGACCGCGGGTCCCCGGTCGGCCGATGGCTCGATCGGGGGTCCGCATGGTGTTCGGCACCCGGCGCCCGCCTCCCTCGGCGAAGATCAGGATCATGCGCGCGGTGACGGTTTCTCCTCGGATCCCCGGCTCGCTCCGCCTGGTCGAGGACTGGCCCGAGCCGGCCGCCGAGGAGGGCGCGATCCTGGTCGAGGCGCTGGCGGTGGGGGTTTGCGGCACCGATCAGGACATTATCGCCGGCGAACGCGGTGACGCTCCCCCCGACCAGGAGCGGCTGGTCATCGGGCACGAGTCGCTGGGCCGGGTGCTGGCGGACCCGACCGGCACCCTGCACCGCGGGGACCTGGTGGCCGCGATCGTTCGGCATCCCGACCCGCTGCCCTGCCCGAACTGCGCTGCGGACGAGTGGGACATGTGCCGCAATGGGCTGTACACCGAGCACGGCATCAGCGGGCTCCCCGGCTTCGCCCGAGACCGGTGGCGGGTGCAGCCGAAGTTCGCCGTGCCGCTCGACGCCACCCTCGCCCGGGTGGGGATGCTGCTGGAACCAGCCAGCGTGGTCGCCAAGGCGTGGGAGCAGATCGAGCGGATCGGCCAGCGCACCCACTGGGACGCGCGGACCGTCCTGGTCACCGGCGCCGGGCCGATCGGCCTGCTCGCCGCGCTGCTCGCCACCCAACGTGGACTGACCGTCCACGTACTGGACCGAAACACGACGGGGCCGAAGCCGGACCTGGTCCGGACGCTCGGTGCCAGCTACCACACCGGGTCGGTCAACGAGCTGGACTTCCAGCCGGATGTGCTGGTGGAGTGCACCGGCAGCCCGACGGTGGTGCTGGACTCGATGTGCAGGGTCGGCCCGAACGGCATCGTCTGCCTGACCGGCATGTCCAGCGGTGGCCGGACCATCGACTTCGACGCCGGGGCGCTGAACGGAACGCTCGTGTTGGAGAACAAGGTGGTCTTCGGGTCGGTCACCGGCAACCGCCGACACTGGGAACAGGCCGTGGCGGCGCTGGTCCGGGCCGACCACTCGTGGCTGGACTCCCTGATCACCCACCGGATACCGATGTCCGACTTCACGACCGCGTACGAGGTCAGCGACGAGAAAGTCAAGGTGGTCCTGGACCTCACCGCCTGAGCTGGGGACGCCCCAGCAGGAACGGAACGGGTCAGGACGGGTCGGGCGGACGGACTGGCGGGGCGGTCAGCGACTCGGCGGAACGGGGGGCGGGGGCGTCGGCCGGTGCGGCGAGGGCGTCCGGACGGGAGACCCCGCCGACGCCGGCCTGCTCGGCGGCGATCTTCTCCTGCAGCCGCAGGATGCCGTGCAGCAGCGCCTCCGGCCGGGGTGGGCAGCCCGGAACGTAGACGTCGACCGGGATGAGCTGGTCAACGCCCTTGGTGACCGAGTATGAGTCCCAGTACGGCCCGCCGCAGTTCGAGCAGGCACCGAAGGAGATCACGTACTTCGGCTCCGGCATCTGGTCGTAGAGCCGCTTGATGGCGGGGGCCATCTTGTCGGTGACCGTGCCCGACACCACCATGAGGTCGGCCTGTCGGGGACCGTGCGCGAACGGGATCACCCCGAGGCGCATGAAGTCGTGCCGGCTCATGCTGGTGGCGATGAACTCGATGGCGCAGCAGGCGAGGCCGAAGTTGAAGACCCAGAGCGAGTAGCGCCGGCCCCAGTTCAGCACGAATCGAATCGGCTCGCCCAGCACAGCCGGCACCTGCACCTCGGGCCTCCCTCATCCGTTCCCGGTACGACAGTCAACCACAGCGCCCGCGGCGGCGCCCGGCGCAACCGGGCCGGTGTCGACCTGGTTGCGCCGGTAAGGATCGGACCGCGCCTGGTAGGGCCGGGCGAGCAGACGCCGGTTACGCCGCTCGCGGGCGTCCCCGCCGTCAGTCGTGCGACCAGGTGGGTCGTTGAAGCAGGCCGACGAACTCCATGAGCAGGCGCTCCTGTAGCGCCGCCGGCACCTCTTCGAGCAGGGTGTTCACCACGGCCATCCGGTCCGGCACCGGCTCGGCCGACCCGGCGTCCGCCGCCTCGCCCAGGCCGAGACCGAGCCCGGCGGCCAGGCCGGCGACCAGGTCCGAGGTCAGCCCCTCCGGGGTCAGTGAGCGGGCGAGGGCGAGCAGTTCCGCGGGGAGCGTGACCGGCCCGGCCGCCCGGGTCGCCGCGATGGCGTCGGCCAGGTCACCGCCGAACTTGGCTACCACCGGCGCCACTGACGCGGTCACCGTCAGGTGCACGCTGCGCGGCAGACCGGCGTAGGCGAGCTGTGGTTGGGTGTGCCAGCCCCGCGCGCCCAGTTCGTCCACGAGCACGAAGAGGTCCAGCTCCGGATCGGTCGCGGTGAAGCAGATCACGGTCGACTCGGGCTCGGCCACGAGCCGCAGCCCGTCCGTGGCTCGGACGACGTCGGCCAGCTCTCGCACCGCGTCCCGGGTCACCGCCGCCAGCCGGAGGTAGCCGTCCTCGCCCAGGTGACGCAGGGTCGCGTAGGCGGCGGCGATCGGCCCGCCGGAGCGGGTGGAGGCGATCACTGGGTTGATCATCGTGTAGCCGGGCCAGTCGGCGTGCACGAAGTACTGCGGCTTGCGCAGCTCCGGGTCCCGGTGCAGCAGGATGGACACGCCCTTCGGGGCGTACGCGTACTTGTGCAGGTCGACCGAGATCGAGGTGACCCCGGGTACGGCGAAGTCGAACGCCGGCACCGGTTCGCCGAGGCGGCGGAGCCAGGGCAGGGCCCAGCCACCGAAGCAGGCGTCCACGTGGCAGCGCACCCCGGCGTCGGCGGCGACCGCCGCGATCTCGGCGACCGGGTCGATGACCCCGTGCGCGTACCCCGGGGCGGAGGCGACGACCAGCACGGTTTCGGGGCGGATCGCGGCGGCGACGGCGGCCGGGTCGGGGCGCAGGGTCTCCGCCGACACCGGCACCATGTCCACGGCCACCCGCAGGTAGTGGCCGGCTTTGGCTAACGCGGCGTGGGCGGTGACCGGCATCACGATCCGGGGTTCGGTGATCTCGGGGTGGGCGTCCCGGGCCGCCTTCACCGCCAGGATCAGCGATTCGGTGCCCCCGCCGGTGACCGAGCCCACCACGTCCGGCGCAGCGGTGCCGGGCCCGCCCCCGAGTAGCTGGGCGGCGGCACCGACCAACGCGTTCTCCATCGCGAGCAGGGACGGGAAGGCGGTCGGGTCGAGCCCGTTGACGTGGGCGCTCTCCGCGTGGGCGGCGGCGGTCAGCTCATCCAGCCCGGGAACCGCCGGGTCGTAGACGTACGCGAACAGCCGTCCGCCGTGGGTGGGCCGGTCCCCGCTGCGCAGTGCCCGGATTCCAGCCAGCACGCGCTCTGCCGGCAGTCCGTGGGCGGGCAGCCCCGCTTCGTCGATCATTCAGTGGTGCCCTTTCCATGGTTTTCGGTGACCGTACTCCCCGCCGGGTGCTCGGACTCGTGGGCAGATGGCTCCGCCATGACGTTGCCGAGATCGACGGAGGTGAGGGCGTAGGGGCGCAGCAGCAGGGTGGCGGCACCGACCAGGATGGCGGGGAGGACGGTGAAGCCGAGGAGGATGCCGAGCCGGGCGGATTCCGGCTGGGTCGCGGCGGCTCCGGTGTCCGACGAGAGGTAGCCGGAGAGGTGGAGCACCAGACCGAAGATGCCTGGCCCGAGCGCCAGCCCGAAGGTCTCCCCGGCGGTCCACACCCCGGTGAAGACGCCCGCCTGCCGACGACCGGTGCGGGCCTCGTCGTAGGCGATGCAGTCGGGCAACATGGCGAGGGCGAAGACCTGCTGGCCCGCGTACCCGACACCGACCAGCGCGACCAGCAGGTAGATCCCGACGGCGGGGAGCACCTCGGCGGCGACCAGGGCCAGCGCACCGGCGGCGAAGAGGAGCGCGGCGGCGACCAGCCCGGCGAGCTTGCCGAACCGCTGTCCGAACCGGCTCCACAGCGGCATGACCAACAGCGCCGGCCCGACGAAGCAGGCGAACAGGACGGTGGGCCCGCTCTCCGGGTTGCGCAGGATCTGGGTGGCGAAGTAGTTCACCCCGGCCAAGATCGTCGCCACCCCGGCAGACTGGATCACAAAGCAGGCCAGGAGCGCCCGGAACGCGCGGTTACGTCCGGCTATTGCGAGTTGCGTCCGCAACGACGGCTCGCTCTCCTGCACGATGCCGACCGGGGCGGACCGGGTGCCAACGAACGCCCCGACCGCGCCCAGCAGAATCAGGCCGGCGACGAAGAGCCCCATCCAGCGGTGCCCCGCGATCCCGCCACCGCCCGCGTCCCGCACCAGCGGGGCCACCGCGCCGGAGACCAGGATGGCCAACGCCAGCACCGCGATCCGCCAGGTCATCAACCGGGTGCGCTCGGTGTAGCCGGTGGTCAGCTCGGCCGGCATCGCCACGTACGGAACCTGGAAGAAGGCGAACGCGGTCGCGGTGGCCAGGAAGGCCAACGCCACGTAGCCGCCGGCCGCCGCCCCGGTGCCGAACGGCGCTGCGAAGATCGCGGCGAAGCAGACGGCGAGCGCGATCCCGGCGCCGAGGAGGTATGGGCGGCGGGCTCCCCACCGGGAGCGGGTGCGGTCGGAGATCCGGCCGGCGACCGGATTGACCAGCACGTCCCACGCCTTCGGCAGCAGCACGAGCAGGGCGGCGATTCCCGCCGTCACACCCAGCGTGTCGGTCAGGTAGGGCAGCAGCAGCAGCCCGGGCACGGCGCCGAAGGCCCCGGTGGCCAACGATCCGGTGGCGTAGCCCAGGTGCACCCGTCGGGGCAGCGCCGCGCTTCCGGGCGAGCCGGCAGTGGCGCCGGCCGGCGCCGGGAGGGCGGTGGAGCCAGCAGCAGGTGGACCGGTTCCAACCGGCGGCGCGTCCATGGCGTCGAATATTACTCACAAGTATGGCGGCGATCACATCCCCTACTCCGGCGACCAGCCCGCCGCCCGCAGGTCAACCCGGTCGCCGCGCAGCGGTGTCCCCTCGGCGAGCAGCCGGGCCCGGGCCGAGAGTTCATGCCCGGGCGGGAGCCGGCCAGCCGAGTTCACCACGCGATGCCAGGGCACACCCCCGCCGTGGCGCGCCAGGATCGAACCGACCAGCCGGGGCGACGCCCGCCCCGAACGTTCGGCGAGCGCGTCGGCCACCGCACCGTACGACATCGCCCGGCCGGGCGGGATCCGCTCGACCAGTTCCAGCACCGCCTCGACATACTCCTCGGGTCCCACGACGCGCCACGATATGGGAACCGGGCCGGGCGTTGACGGACCGACATCGCAGAATAGGCGGGTGCGCGACAAGGTGACGGCGGCCCGGCGGGTGGTCGTCAAGATCGGTTCTTCCTCGTTGACCACGCCCGCCGGCGGCCTGGATGACGGGCGGGTGGACGCGCTCGTGGACACCCTCGGCACGCTCGCCGCCCAGGGCCGGGAGGTCGTGCTGGTCTCCTCCGGCGCGATCGCCGCGGGGCTGGCCCCACTGGGGCTGACCCGCCGCCCCCGGGACCTGGCCACCCAGCAGGCCGCCGCCAGTGTCGGCCAGGGGCTGCTGATCCGGCGATACGCCGCCGCCTTCGCCCGGCACCAGCGCACCGTCGGTCAGGTCCTGCTCACCGTGGACGACCTGACCCGGCGGGCGCACTACCGCAACGCGTACCGGACCCTGCGCAAGCTACTCGACCTGGGCGCGGTGCCGATCGTCAACGAGAACGACACGGTCGCCACCGACGAGATCCGGTTCGGCGACAACGACCGGCTCGCCGCCCTGGTGGCTGCCCTGGTCGACACCGATCTGCTCCTCCTGCTTTCTGATGTGGACGCGCTCTGGACCGGCGATCCGGCCCGCCCCGGATCGACCCGGATCGCCGAGGTCCACGACGAACGGGACCTGTCCGGGGTGGCGATCGGCGGCGCCGGCCGGGCCGGGGTCGGCACCGGGGGCATGGTGACCAAGGTGGAGGCAGCCCGGATCGCCACCGGCTTCGGCATCCCGGTGATCCTGACCTCCGCCGACCAGGCGGCCGAGGCGCTGGACGGCAAGCCGGTCGGCACGCTCTTTCACCCCAGTCAACGCCGGCCGGCTGCCCGGCTGTTCTGGCTGGCGCACGCCACCACCCCGCGCGGGTGGCTGCAGCTGGACCCGGGCGCGGTCGCGGCCGTCGTCAACCGACGCAAGTCGCTGCTACCCGCGGGGATCACCGCGGTGCGGGGCGCCTTCACCGCCGGCGATCCGGTTGACCTGGTTGACACCGACGGCGTGCCGGTGGCCCGCGGGCTGGTCAACTACGACGCGGTAGAGCTACCCGGCCTGCTCGGACGTTCCACCGCTGAGCTCGCCACGGCCCTCGGCCCCGGCTACGAACGGGAGGTCGTCCACTGCGACGACCTGGTGCTGTTGTAAGGCTGGGCGCTGGCCCGGCACGAGTCCTTCCCGAGATCCCAAGGAGTGCAGATGAGCGTCGTCGAGCAGGCACGACGAGCCCGGACGGCGGCGGCCGAGTTGGCCGTCGCCACGCGGTCTGGCAAGGATGCCGCGCTGCACGCGATGGCCGACGCGCTGGTGGCGCGGACGGCCGAGATCCTGGCCGCCAACAGCGCGGACCTCACCGCCGGACGTGCCGGTGGGCTGAGTACGGCCATCTTGGACCGGCTCGCCCTCGACCCGGGGCGGGTGGCCGGCATCGCCGAGGCGCTCCGCCAGATGGCCGCGCTCCCCGACCCGGTCGGTGAGGTGGTCCGGGGCTCGACCCTCCCCAATGGCCTACAGCTGCGGCAGATTCGGGTGCCGTTCGGGGTGGTGGGGATCGTCTACGAGGCGCGACCGAACGTCACCGTTGACGCCGCCGGCATCTGCCTGAAGTCCGGCAACGCGGTGCTGCTGCGGGGCTCCTCCTCCGCCGCCCGGTCGAACGCCGCGCTGGTATCGGTGCTGCGGGACGCGGTCGCCGACACCGGCCTACCAGCGGACTCGGTACAGCTGCTCGACGCCACGACCCGCGACTCGGTCAAGGAGCTGATGCGTGCCCGGGGGCTGGTCGACGTCCTGATCCCGCGCGGCGGTGCGGAACTGATCCGCACGGTTGTCGAGGAGTCAACCGTCCCGGTGATCGAGACCGGGGTGGGCAACTGCCACGTCTACGTTGACGCCGCCGCGGACGTGGAAAAGGCGGTCGCGATCACCCTGAACGCGAAGACGCAGCGCCTCTCCACCTGCAACACAGCCGAGTCGCTGCTGGTGCACACCGCGGTCGCGGACGCCTATCTGCCCCCGGCGCTGGCCGCGTTCGCCGCGGCCGGGGTGACCGTACACGGCTGCCCGCAGGTCGCTCGGCACTCCACCGCCGTGCTGCCGGCGACCGACGAGGACTACGCCACCGAGTACCTGGCGGCGGAGATCTCGGTCGCCGTCGTCGAGTCGCTGGACGCGGCGGTCGCGCACATCCAGCGGTACGGGACGGGGCACACCGAGGCGATCGTGACCGACTCCCAGTCGGCCGCCCGCGAGTTCGTGGCCCGGGTTGACGCGGCGGCGGTGATGGTGAACGCCTCGACTCGGTTCACCGACGGCGGGGAGTTCGGCTTCGGTGCCGAGATCGGCATCTCCACCCAGAAGCTGCACGCCCGCGGGCCGATGGGGTTGCCGGAGCTGACCAGCACGAAGTATGTGGTCACCGGGGACGGTCAGCTACGCTGACCGCCGGCCCGGGCCGGTGTCCCGGTGGCGAGGTCTGGGCGGGGCAGCACCGGCGGCGCCCGAGCAGGGCAGCGCCGGGACCACGCCCAAGCTGGGCGGTCAACGGCAGGCGCGGACCGCGGTCAGCGTCGCGTGGACGTCGAACTGGTGCCCGTCCTCGCTCTCCCAGCCCCCGTCACTGCGCTGGGTCTCAGCGAGCCGGCGGCGGGCGCGCACCAGGACCCAGTCCTGCGGGTCCACGCCGACCCGGCGCAGCGTCGCGGCCAGCCAGGCGACGTTGGCCGGGGCCATGTCGCCGATCCGCTCGGCGAGCGCCACCTGAATCCGGGCGGACTCCTGGTACATCTCCTGCCGAAACAGCACCGCCGCGCTCAGCCAGCCGGCGGCGAGGAACGACGGCCAGGTCCCGTCCGAGTTCAGGCGGGCGGCGAGGGAGAGCGCGGCACCGTGCACGACGCCCGCGTACGCCCCGCCGACCCGGGCGTCCAACGGGCCGGCGGCCCGGGCGTCCAGCCCGGCGACGCTGAGCCAGAACGCCGCGCTCGCCGTCAGGTAGAAGCCCGCCTCCGGGTCGCCCGGCCGGGCCCACTCCGGGGCGGTGTCGGTCAGCGCGACGTCCTCTTCCCAGCCCCCCTCCGGCAGCTGGCGCGCGGCGAGCCAGTCCAGCGCCCGCCGAGCCGCCGGCCGGCCGAGGGCACCGAGGTCGTCGAGCTCGCCGAGACGGAAACAGGTCGCGTCAACGGAGGCGGTCTCCCCCTCGAGGTACGCCGGCCAGCCGCCCGCCGGTAGCTGCCCGGCCTCGGCGACGGCGAGCACCTCCTCAGCCGGCACCGCGCCGGTACGAAGTCGGGCAAGCCGGGCACGCTCCACCACGTCTCCCCGCGCCACCACGTAACCGATCGCGGCCTCGATATCCACCACGGCGGTCACGCTACCTGGGCAGATGCGACCCCGCTTCAGGGAATCGGCCACCCACTGCCCGGTGCTCGCCGCAACGCCGGGTACCGGGGCGTTCCCGCGCTGGCCATCCCCGGCCCGATCAGTACGCGGGCAACGACGGATCGACCTGCTTGATCCAGGAGAGGACACCCCCCTGGAGGTGCACCGCGTCTCGGAAGCCAGCGGACTTCAGCGCGGCGAGCGCCTCCGCGGACCGCACGCCGGACTTGCAGTGCAGCACGATCTGTCGGTCCTGCGGGAGCTTGACCAGCGCCTGCCCAGAGATGATCTCCCCCTTGGGGATCAGCGTGGAGCCCGGGATTCGGACGATCTCGAACTCGGCCGGCTCCCGCACGTCAACCAGGAAGATCTCTCTGCCGGCGTCCTGCCACGCCTTCAGCTCGCCCGCGGTGATCGTCGCGTCCGCCGCGGCCTCCTGAGCCTCGGCCGACACCGCACCGCAGAAGTCCTCGTAGTCGTCCAGCAGGTCGGTGACCGTGGGGTTCTCGCCGCAGAGCGCGCAGTTCGGATCCTTCCGCACCTTGATCTTGCGGTAGCTCATCTCCAGAGCGTCGTGGACCATGAGTCGGCCGACCAGCGGCTCACCGACACCGGCGAGGAGCTTGATCGCCTCGTTCACCTGAATCGAGCCGATCGAGGCGCAGAGCACGCCGAGCACGCCGCCCTCCGCGCAGGAGGGCACCATGCCGGGCGGGGGCGGCTCCGGGTAGAGGCAGCGATAGCAGGGGCCGTGCTCGGCCCAGAACACCGACGCCTGCCCGTCGAACCGGTAGATGGACCCCCACACGTACGGCTTGCCGAGCAGCACCGCCGCGTCGTTGACCAGGTACCGGGTGGCGAAGTTGTCGGTGCCGTCCACGATCAGGTCGTACTGGGCGAAGATGTCCCGGACGTTGTCCCGGTCCAACGCGGTGTTGTGGATCCTCACCTCGACCAGCGGGTTGATCTCACGGATGCTGGCGGAGGCGGATTCGGCCTTGGCCCGGCCGACATCCGAGACGCCGTGAATGATCTGCCGTTGGAGGTTGGACTCGTCAACGGTGTCGAAGTCGACGATGCCGAGGGTTCCCACCCCGGCGGCGGCCAGGTACATCAGCGCCGGAGAACCGAGACCACCGGCACCGACACAGAGCACCCGGGCGTTTTTCAACCGCTTCTGCCCCTCGACCCCGATATCTGGGATGATCAGGTGACGCGAGTAGCGACGGATCTCGTCAACGGTCAGCTCGGCGGCGGGCTCGACGAGCGGGGGCAGCGACACGGTTAACTCCCCGTGGGTCGGCAGTGGCGAACCGCGCCATTGTCGCTCGCCGGGCAGGCCGGCGGCCATGAGCGGGGACACGTCGCCCGAACTGCGGGAACGGGAATAACCCGCCGGCCGTGGGCCGGCCGCCGGAGCGGGGCGCTATCCGGCGTCCCCGGGGTCGGCGAGCAGCGCCTCGAGGCGACGATTCACCGCAGCCAGGGTGGCCCGTACGACCGCTTGGCGGGGGTCGCCGGCGACCAGCGCGGAGCCGGCGAGCTGCTCGACCCAACCGTCGCAGACCAGCAACACCACGACCGTCGCGACCTCGCAGTTGCCCAGCGGCACCAACGTGGCGTGCTCGACGAAGCAGCGCCCCCGGTCCGGCTGTGGCCCCGGCGCACGCAGCAGCTGATCCACTGCGGCGGCGGCCGCCGCCGCGCTCAGCCGCAGCATGTAGCCGTCCACCGCCGGCCCGGTCGCATAGCCGGCGGCGGGTGACCCGGCGGCGAGCAGGCGAACCTCGACGGTCGCATCGAGGCCGAAGGTGCTTACCTGCACGTGGTCGAGCACCACCCGAGGCCCGGGCCGACCCCCGGTGTCAAGCGGGCGGGACGGGGCCAGCTCGGTCGCCGCGACCTGCCCCCCGCCGTACGACGTCTCGGCTGTCGCCGGGCCATCGGCGGCACCGCTGACCGCCGTGGCTGGCTCGTCCACGGCGGCGGCCCGGACCCGATGCGGTCCGCCGGAGTGCCGTCGGCGACGCGGCGGCTCCGACAGGGCCGCGTCCCGGCGCTCGGTACACGACGGGAGGCCAACCGGAGACCGTCCGCTCGGCGCAGCCGGCCCGGCCGGCTGCCGATGGGTGGACGACATCCCATCGGCGAGCCCGTCGGGCATGTTCTGCGGGGCAGCGGCGAGCCCCAGCCGTTCCTGAAGGAGCCGAGCGACGTGCCGACTCACCTCCGCCGGGTCGGCACCGTCGGCGAGGTCCAGCCGGAGGCTGTGTGCGCCGGACTGGGTACGGCGCAACGCCGCGTCGCGGACACCCGTCACCCCACGAACCGCACCGAGAATGGCGTCCACGTCGAAGCCCTCCGGACGTTCGCGCAGCGGAGCGGGCTCGTCGACCTGGCGGAGGTGGGTGGCGATACGGGCGAGTTCTGGGGTCTTGGCGGGCACCTCTGCAGCTGACAGCTCCGGCCCGGCGGGTACATCCGGTTCGGCGGGGACACGTTGCGGCAACATCGCGGACACCGACTCCGGCTGTCGGTCGGCGTCGGCCGACGGCGCCGTGGATGCCGGCTCGGGGGCGGACCGGCGGGCCGGGTAGGGGGGTGTACTCGTCGGAATCGACTCGGCCGGGGTGCGGTCCCAACCACCGGGGCCGCCACGAACGGACGCGGTCAACGGCGGGCCCGCCTCCGCCGATCCGGCTGGCTGCTCCGGCGCCCAGGCCGCAGGGGCGGCTGGCGGCTGGTGGGCCGACTCGGTGGCGGGCTGGTGCTCCGACCGGATGCCGGAGCGACGGCCCGGCTCGCTGGGAAACGTCGAGGACGGCTCGGCCTGGAGCGGCTCGTAGGCCCGCTGCGGCTCGGCCCGGACCGGTTCAAAGGCCCGCTGCGATTCGACGGCCCAGGCGGGACGCTCGACGCTCGGCTGGCCCCCCTCGCCCGCCTCGGTCTCGTCTGGGTCTGGACGGAACCGGCGGCCGGAGGTCTCCCGCCGCTCCCCCGCCGCGTCCCGCGGAGTCCCGCCCCGGAACCGCCGGCCGGTCGGCTCCGGTTCGTCCCACCCGTCCGGTTCCACCCGAGCCGGGTGACCAGGTGGCTCTGGCTCGTTCCACCCGTCCGGCTCCACCCGAGCCCGGCGGCCAGGCGGCTCCGGTTCGTCCCATCCATCCGGTTCCACCCGAGCTCGGCGGCCGGCCGGTGGCGACCCGGCGCCGGCCTGCTCAGGCGCCCACTCGGCCCCCCAACTCGGGCCGGACCAGCCCTGTGGTGGCGGTGTGGGCTGGTCGGCCATCGGCCGAGGGTCGGGCTCGGCCGGCGGGTCCAGCCGGTCGTCCCGGACGGCCTCGGGTGCCCCGGCTGGCGCGGGTGGCTGCTCAGCGGCGGGCGCGGTCGGCCGGTCTCCGCCGGCTTCCTGGACCGGCCTGCCCGAACGGCCCGGCGGGGCACTCACCGGGCCTGGCCGGCTGGCCGGCACCTCCGGCGCGGCAAATGCGTGACCATTTGTCCGGTATCCATTGAGATGGGGGCGAGGACCACTCTCGGTCGCGCCGGGCAACGGAGCTGGCAGGTCGCCATGGCGCGGAGAGGAGTCGGCCCAACCAGCGGACGAGCCATCTCG
Source organism: Salinispora cortesiana (assembly GCF_000484695.1). Taxonomy (GTDB): domain Bacteria; phylum Actinomycetota; class Actinomycetes; order Mycobacteriales; family Micromonosporaceae; genus Micromonospora; species Micromonospora cortesiana. The sequence continues at coordinate 156,668 of NZ_AXVR01000002.1, forward strand.
GCGCCGGGGTGTGGTTGACTCTGGCGACCAGCCTCCGGTGGGGGGCGCCCACGGACTGTCGGATCGGGAGTGGACCGGCTCTGGACCGGTCCCGTCACCGTGCTCTCCCGGGGTGGCGGCACCGGGTTGCCCTGCATCACTCACCGCGCGCTCCTTGGTCGCCCCCGCTGAGGCTACCGTGTGGTGACAGTGGCGATAAGTTACGGCGGCGGGCCAATTCCGGGACAGGCGGCGATCCTTGACCGGTTCGGGTGATATGCCAGCTCGTATGAAGAACTCGGAGGCTCCCATGACCGCTGTGGGGAACGGCACCCAGACCGCCGGCAGGCCCACCCGCCTGCCCCGGTCCGCCCGCCGCAGACAGCTGCTCGCCGCGGCGCAGGAGGTGTTCGTCGCACAGGGCTACCACGCAGCCGCGATGGACGACATCGCCGAACGCGCAGGGGTCTCCAAGCCGGTGCTGTACCAGCACTTCCCCGGCAAGATGGAGCTCTACCTGGCGCTCCTCGACACCCACTGCGACACGCTCGTGGCGAAGGTGCAGGAAGCGATGCGCGGCACCCTCGACAACAAGGAGCGGGTGAGCGCCTCCGTCCGCGCGTACTTCGACTTCGTTGACCATGAGAGTGAGGCATTCCGCCTGGTCTTCGAGTCCGACCTGCGCAACGACCCCGCGGTACGGCAGCGGGTCGAGCGGGTGGAGCAGGGCTGCATCGCGGCGATCACCGACACGATCATCTCGGATACCGGCGTAAGCCGGGCACACGCGGAGCTACTCGCATCCGGCCTGGTCGGGGCGGCCGAGACGGCGGCGCAGTTCTGGCTGGCCCGAGGGCGGCAGGTGGCGAAGGAGGAGGCGGAGGCGTTGGTCGCCACGCTCTCCTGGCGAGGCATCGCGAGCTTCCCGCTGCAAGGTGAGTCAGCCTGACCGCCGCCCCCGTGATCGGATAGCCTTCGCAAGGCGGCATTCTCGCCCCCAGCGGAGGAGGCACAGTGGAGGTCAAGATCGGCGTGCAGTACGCGCCGCGCGAGCTGGTTCTGGAGAGCGCACAGTCGCCGGCCGAGATTGAGCGGATCGTGACCGACGCCATCGCCGGCGACGGCGGCACCCTCTCCCTCACCGACGAGAAGGGGCGGCGGGTCATCGTTCCGGTCGACAAGGTCGCCTACGTCGAGATCGCCGAGGCGTCCTCCCGGGCGGTCGGATTCACCGTCCGCTGACCAGCGGCCCGCCACGGCAGGTGCCGAGGCACTTGCCGTGGCTCGTGGCCAGCCCGCCGGCCACGAGCGATGCCGACGCCCCGCGCTCCGTGCGCGGGACAGCGGCGAGTCAACCCTGGGGAAAGTCCCTCGGTCCGGCCCCGGGGGCGCGGTAGGCGGTTGGGGCCGCCACGCCGAGTCGTGGCCACCCTCGACGGGTCCCGGCCCCACCCGAAGCTCAGTGCCGGCGAGCGGACCACCCCTCGCCCCTGCCCCGGTAGCCTGCGGTTACCCCCTCGAGCAGGCGAAAGGCGCCGGCTCTCCCCGGCATCACCTGCCGGAATCTGAGCGGCGCCGGGGAGGTTCAGGTAGAATAGAACAGTTGCCGTGGGCACCGACCGACGTTCGATCTCGATCTGGTCCAGCAATCGATCTGGTCCAACGATCGATTAGTTCCCGTTTCGATCTGGTCGCAGCCGGCCCGCGGCGCGCGTGCGGCCCGGTCCGGCTTGGCGATTCGCCACCCGATCGTGTGGCCCGCGCCACACCGTCCGCGCCTCGAGGACTCAACGGGGCGCACCCACGAGAGGGCACCCCCAGTCGAGATGAGCGAACTCACCCACAACCTCATGGATGGCACCGAACTCGCCGCCACCGCATCAGTACGTCCGGAAGCACCCACCTTTGCCGAGTTGGGCGCCCGTAAAGAGACCGTTGACGCGCTGAGCGCCGCCGGGATCACCCGGGCCTTCGCCATCCAGGAGTACGCGCTGCCAATCGCGCTGCGCGGCGTTGACCTGATCGGCCAGGCCCCAACCGGCACCGGCAAGACCCTCGGCTTCGGCGTACCGCTGCTGGAACGGGTCTTCGCTCCCGCCGAGGGCGGCGACGGCACCCCACAGGCGCTGGTCGTCGTACCCACCCGCGAGCTGGGCATCCAGGTCGCCAAGGACCTCCACGCCGCGGGCAGCACCCGTGGCGTGCGGGTGTTGCCGATCTACGGCGGAGTGGCGTACGAACCGCAGATCGAGGCGCTCCGCACGGGTGCGGAGATCCTGGTCGGCACCCCCGGCCGGCTACTCGACCTGGCCAAGCAGAAGCAGTTGCAGCTGGATCGGGTCCGCGCGCTCGTCCTGGACGAGGCCGACCGGATGCTCGACCTGGGCTTCCTCGACGATGTCGAGAAGATTCTGGCGATGCTGCCGGAAGAACGGCAGACGATGCTCTTCTCGGCCACGATGCCGGACCCGATCGTCACGCTGTCCCGGCGCTTCCTGCGCCGGCCGATGACGATTCACGCCGGGCACACCGCCGAGACCGGCCCGTCACCGCAGACCCAGCAGTTGGCCTACCGCACCCACTCACTCAACAAGATCGAGATCGTGGCGCGGATCCTCCAGGCCAAGGAGCGCGGGCTGACCATGATCTTCACCCGGACCAAGCGAGCGGCCGACCGGGTCGCCGCGGACCTGGACTTCCGCGGCTTCGCCGTGGCCGCCGTCCACGGCGACCTCGGCCAGGGTGCCCGGGAGCGGGCACTGCGGGCCTTCCGTACCGGCAAGATCGATACCCTGGTCGCTACCGACGTGGCCGCCCGGGGAATTGATGTCAGCGGCGTTACCCACGTCATCAATTACGACTGCCCGGAGGACCAGGACACGTACACCCACCGGATCGGCCGGACCGGCCGGGCGGGGGCGAGCGGCGTCGCGGTGACCTTCGTCGACTGGGACGACATGCCCCGCTGGCGAATCATCGACAAGACCCTCGGCCTGGAGATGCCGGAGCCGCCGGAGACCTATCACACCTCCCCGCACCTCTATGCCGAGCTGGACATCTCCCCGGAGATCACCGGCACTCTGCCCACCGGTGCACGCACCCGGGCCGGGCTCTCCGCCGAGGTCGAGGAGGACCTCGGCGGACGGTCCCGCCGCGGCGACGGCCGCGGGCCCCGCCGTGGCACGGGCCGGGACCGCCGCCGGGGCCGTGGCGGCGACGCCGGTTCTGGCGCCGGCGCCACCACCGAGCAGGGCGAGGGCGGCGAGACCGCGGAGCGTACCCCCCGCCGGCGGCGACGCCGCCGGGACGGCGAGGTGGTCACCGCCGGCGAGCCCGCGGCGTCAACCGGCGAGACCGGCGAAGCAGCCACCGCCGACTCGTCGGGCACCGCGGCGCCGAAGCCGCGACGCCGTCGGCGGCGCCGCAGCGGTGGCTCCGACACCGGCACGGTCAAGACGGCCGACACCGGCACGGTGGCCAAGACGGCCACCGACTGAGCACGTCGCGTCGCTGCCGACGTCCCTCGCTGGCACCAGCGGGGGGCGTCGCGCGCTGGTGCCAGCGCAGTGCCCCACCGCTCATCCCGGAGGACGACACCATGCCGGAACCCCTACCCGTCGCGCTCGCCGAGGTGCGGACGCTGCTGCTCGACGCCGGGCTCACCCGGGCGGTGGCCGCTGGGCATCGCCGTGGGCTTCGCCCATCGGTGCACCGTGCGGAGCTACGGCCGGTCACCCTCAACTCCGGCCCCCGCCTCCAGGTCATCACCGCGGACGGGAGCGCACCCCACACCCGCAACCTCGTCCGCGGCGCGGAAGCGGAGGCGGCGGTGGACGCGCTGCTGGCCGAGCCCTTCGGCAACTGGCACGTCGAGACCACAGCGACGACCCTGCAGCTCCGAGTCACAAAGTCCGGCGCGGCACAGGTACACCGCACGGCGGCCCCGCCGGCAGCCGAGCCGGTCGGACACGACCGAACGAAGGCCCACCTGCTCGATCCCGGCGACCCGATCTTCACCGTGATCGGTGGGTCAGCCGCCAAGCGGCGGCAGGTGGACGCCTTTCTGCGGGCACTCGCCGCGACGCTCCCGGACGGGCTCCGCGGCCCACTGCGCGTGGTCGATCTGGGTTGTGGGAACGCCTACCTGACCTTCGCCGCGTACCGCTGGTTGACCCAGCAGGGCATCGATGTCCACCTGGTCGGCGTGGACGTCCGCGAGGACCAGCGCCAACGCAACACCGAGCTGGCTCGGTGGCTGGGCTGGGCCGATCAGGTGCGTTTCGTGGCGGGAACGATCACCGATGCGACTGTTGGGCCCGACCCCGATCTGGTGCTGGCCCTGCACGCCTGCGACACCGCCACCGACGAGGCGCTCGCGCGGGCGGTGCAGTGGAGGTCTCGCTGGGTGCTCGCGGCTCCCTGTTGCCACCACGACCTCGCCGCCCAGCTCCGCTCCCAGCCCACCCCGCCCCCGTACGAGCTGCTGACTCGACAGGGCATCCTCCGCGAGCGCTTCGCCGACGTGCTCACCGACGCGATCCGGGCCGGACTGTTACGACTGCACGGGTACCGGGCCGAGGTGGTCGAGTTCGTCGACTCCCGTCACACGCCGCGCAACCTGCTCATCCGGGCCCGCCGCACCGGAGCGCCCCCGACTGGTGAACACTGGGCGCAGTACCGGTCCCTGATCGACCAGTGGCGGGTCACACCGAGGTTGGCGACCCTGCTCGGTGAGCCAGCCGGCGCGACGGTAACCAGTGCCACCAACCGCCCGGCGGGCACCACCACAGACCCCACCGGCTGATCGTTACATCCACAGTGGTCGGTCCCCAATCCGGGCCGCCGTACTACCCTCGAACCACGCACCGTCGAATGTCGAGTGTCGACTCTCGATGATGCGAAGGCCGCACCAGGCCGAGGGAAGGAAGATCAGCTGGGATGACTTCGGGAAAGGGAACCGCACAGGCAGCTTTCGCCCGCTTCGTCCGGCGCGCCATCGACAATGCCCGTGCAGAGCGCGGGTGGACGGTGACCGACCTGGCGGCCCAAACTGGGGTCGGCCGCTCCACCGTCTTCCGCTGGCTCGCCGGTGACTGGCAGGACTACCCCGAGTTGGCCAAGGTGCGGGGCTTCTGCGTCGCGCTCGACCTACCCGTCGCCGCCGCGTTCCGCGCTCTCGGCCTGCCGGAGGCCGGCTCCACGCTGCCTCGGCTCGGCAACGAGGGACCGGTCGAGGCGGATGTCCGGGCGATCCTCGAGCGCCTGGCCGACCCGGCGGTGTCGGTCGAGGAGAAGCACCACATCCGGGACCTGCTGCGTCACCTGGCCCAGCGGCCGGTCCACCGGCCGGATTGAACACTCAACCGGCGACCGCCAGGGCGAGCGGAAGCACCTCCGGCGCGCCCGCCTGACGCAGTTCCCGGGCCACCATCGCCATGGTCCACCCCGAGTCGACGAGGTCGTCAACGAGCAGCACCGGCCCGGCCAGTCCGGCCAGGGCACCGGCCAGCTCCGACGGCAGGGTCACCGAGCCGTGCAGGGCGCGTACCCGTTGGGCGCTGTTGCCGCGTGCTCCGCCCCCGGCGGACACCGCGACGGTGTCGAGCAGCGGCATTCGCCCCACCGCGGCGATCCGCCCGGCGAGTGAGGTGACCAGCCGGGGGTGGCGGGAGCCGACCGCGACCACCCCGACGGGGCGACGCGGCCAGGGATCGGCGCCGTGCGCCCACTCCCGGAGCACCTCCACCACGGCGGCAACCACATCGTCGGGCGCCTCCACGTCGGCCGTGTCCGGCCCGACGAGTTCGCGCAGCCGCCCGCCCCAGCCGAGGTCAGAGAGGCGCCCGACGGCCCGACCAGGCAACGTCTGCTCGGGGAGGGCGATCCGCCCCCGGAGGGGTACATCCACCGCGGCAAGGCCGGTTGGCCAGAGCTTCTTAGGGGTGATCCCGACACCGGGGCGACCGAGGAAGGCCTCGGCCGCCCGCAGGGCGTCCTCGGACAGCTCCTCGGTGAAGGTCGGTGCGGCACACCGGTCGCATCGGCCGCAGTCGGTTGCCCCAGCGTCGTCCAGGCACTCCCGCAGATAGCGAAGGCGGCAGCCGGAGGTGGTCGCGTACTCCCGCATCGCCGACTGTTCGGCGGTGCGGGCCGCGGCGACCCGACGCAACCGGACCTCGTCATAGGTCCAGGGTTCACCGGTGGCGATCCAGCCACCGCGTACCCGGCGGACCGCACCGTCAACGTCCAGAACCTTGAGCATCAGCTCCAACCGGGTACGGCGCAGGTCCACGATCGGCTCGAGCGCGGGCGTGGAGCGGGGGCGGTCGGTGGACAGGGCGGCCAGCACCGACCGCACCTGATCCTCCGGCGGGAAGGCCAGCGCGGCGAAGTATCGCCAGATCGCGGCGTCCTCGGCACCGCCGGGCAGGAGCAGCACCTCGGCGTGGGCGACGGCCCGGCCGGCCCGGCCGACCTGCTGGTAGTACGCGATCGGCGACGGTGGCGCGCCGAGGTGCACCACGAACCCGAGGTCGGGCTTGTCGAAACCCATCCCGAGCGCGCTTGTGGCCACCAATGCCTTGATCTTGTTGTCGAGGAGATCCTGCTCGGCGGCGCGACGGTCCGCGTCGTCGGCCTGGCCGGTGTACGAGGCCACGGAGTAGCCCCGGGACCGGAGGAAGTCGGCGGTCTCCGCCGCCGCGGCCACTGTCAAGGTGTAGATGATGCCGGAGCCGGGGAGTTCGTCCAGATGGTCGGCGAGCCAGGCCAGCCGGTACGCCGGGCCGGGCAGGTCGACCACGCCGAGCCGCAGCGACTCCCGGTCCAGGCTGCCCCGCAGCACCAGGGTCTCGGGCCCCGCCCCGAGCCGGGACGCCGCACCGAGCTGCTCGGCGACGTCCTTGGTGACCCGGGCGTTGGCGGTGGCCGTGGTGGCGAGCACCGGCGTGCCGGCCGGCAGGTTGCCGAGGAATGTCCGCAGTCGGCGATAGTCGGGGCGGAAGTCGTGCCCCCAGTCGGAGACGCAGTGCGCCTCGTCCACCACGAGCAGCCCGGTGGTGGCTGCCAGCTTCGGCAGCACGGTATCCCGGAAGTCCGGGTTGTTGAGCCGTTCCGGGCTGATCAGAAGCACGTCCACCGCCCCGGCGTGGATCTCCCCGGTGATCTCGTCCCACTCGTCGAGGTTCGCGGAGTTGATGGTCCGGGCCCGGATCCCGGCCCGGGCAGCCGCATCGACCTGGTTCCGCATCAACGCCAGCAACGGGGAGACGATCACCGTCGGTCCGTGCTCGCCGGACGTCCGCAGCAGCGCGGTGGCCACGAAGTAGACTGCTGACTTACCCCAACCGGTGCGCTGGACGCAGAGCACCCGCCGCCGGTCGACCACCAGCGCCTCGATCGCCCGCCACTGGTCGTCGCGGAGCCGGGCGTCTTCTCCGGCCAGCCGGCGCAGCACCGTTTCTGCCTGCTCGCGTACCGCCGTTCGATCCTGACCCATCAGACATTTCTACCAGTGCCTCCCGCGCTGGCGAGGACGGCCGGTTTTGCCGGGCTATGAAATGATCGACTGTGCTTTCCCCCAATAGTTTGCGAGGCAGCACGCATGACCCAGCGCACCTCCGCCACCCCCCTGATCCGGCGGACCGCCGTCGGATCAGCCGCCTTCCTGACCGCTGGCCTACTACTGGCGGGTTGCGGCGTGGTGGACAAGGAGCCGTCCGCGGCCCCCAGCACCCCGGCTACCCCGAAGCAAACCCTGCTCGCCGCGGTGCCGGACGAGAAGACGCCGGCGTTCCGCTTCTCCGGCACGGAAACCGACGGCACGGCCCTCTCCGGCGTCGTTGACCCGACGAACAGCGGCATGGAGATGGTTCTCACCATGTCCGAGGACATGAACGGGGGCGAGTTGAGCATAGCGATGTCCATGCGAGCGCTTGACCAGGACCTCTGGATGCAGGTGGACTTCGGGGAGACGACCGAGCTGTACGACCTCCTCGGAGTTAAGCAGAAGCAGTGGGTGGATCTCGACCAGAGCAAGCTCGCCGACGACTCACTGACGTATGAAATCGCCGATGTCGGCAACACCGGAGTGATCATCAGAGCGTCCGACGATGTGCAGGAGCAGGCCGATGGCTCTTACACCGGCACCGTCGACCTGACCGATGATCCGCTGGCCACCGAGGCGTTGTTTGACGGGGACATCTCGGAGCTGGGCGACGCGGCGGCGTCGATTCCGTTCACCGCAGCGATCGGAGCCGACGGCAACCTCGAGACGCTGTCCATCGAACTTCCCGGAGTCGGCGAACAACCCGCCGGCGAGTACATGGTGAAGTATTTCGACTACGGCAAGGCGCCGGCGATCACTCCGCCCACCGGTGACGTGGTGCCAGCGCCCGCCGAGGTCTACGAGCTACTGGGCTAGGGAGCCGACGGCGGCGGGGTGCCGCCGTCGTCACCGACCCAGGACCGACCCACCGTTGACGCCGAGGACCTGCCCGGTGACGTAGCCGGCGGCGGGGCCGGCGAGGTAGCGGACTGCCGCTGCGATGTCGTCCGGGGTGCCAGCCCGACCGACCAACGTGGCCGCGACCCGCCGGTCGTGTCCCTCGGCAGTCATCCGGCCGCCGAAGAAGTCGGTGTCCGCGACATACCCGGGGCTGACCACGTTGACCGTGATCTGCTCCGGCCCGAGCCGCACCGCCAGGTCGTACGCCCAGCCGTGTAGCGCGGCCTTCGCCGCAGAGTACGGCCCACCTCCGCCCCGCTGCGCCGCGATCGAGCTGACCAGAATCACCCGGCCACCGGGACGCCGCAGCACCGGCCGCAGCGCCTCGGTGAGCAGGACGGCGGTGAGAACGTTCGCCTCGAGATTGACCCGCCACTGCTCGGCGACCCCGGCCAGGGTGTCGGGCTCCCCACCGAGGTAGCCCCCGGCGTTGTTGACAACCGCGTCCACCGCCCGGCCTTCGACCGCCTCGACCACCCGGGGAACCTGCTGCGGATCGGTCAGGTCCGCCACCACCGCCCGGACCGCGCCGGGTCGGTCGAGGTCCCAGGAGAGTCGGGCCGCGGTGGCCCGCAGCGCCTCCTCCCGCCGGCCCACGACGAGCACGTCGAAACCGTCAACGGCGAGCGCCTCCGCGGTGGCTGCCCCGATCCCGGTGCCACCCCCACTGATCACGGCCAGCCGCTCGCCCATGCACTGTCCTCCTTCGAAGCCCACCGTCGATCAGGAGGTTAGCGGGGTGCGCCCGTGCCGGGGTGCCACCGGCCGCAGGTTGGCCTGAAACGCCCACAGAAGGCCGATTTCTCGTCGCTGGTCGGCCCTCCAGAGTGCCATTTCCACCCCATCATCTAAGGCGAAAAGTGAAGATTGTCGGGTGCATTGGCTGTTGCGGCGCCCCGTTCGACTGGTGCCGATCGGGTTCGGCGCAACGATCCTCATCGGCACCTTCCTGCTGATGCTGCCATGGGCGACCGGCCAGCAGCGGCACACCCCGTTCGTCACCGCCCTCTTCACCTCGGCCTCCGCGGTCTCGGTGACCGGCCTGGCCGTGGTGGACACGCCGAACTACTGGAACGACTTCGGCCTGGCGGTGATCACCATCCTCACCCAGGTCGGTGGTCTCGGCATCGTGACCGGCGCCACCCTGGTCATCCTGGTGGTGTCCCACCGACTCGGGCTGCGTAACCGGCTACTCGTGCAGGCCGAGACCGCCGAGTTTGGGCTCGGTGATGTCCGTCGGTTGCTGTTTCGGATCGCCGCCATCGCACTGACCGCCGAGGCGGTCATCGCCGTCATCCTGACGCTCCGCCTGTGGGTTCGGTACGACTACGCCTTCGGCGAGGCGCTCTGGGTCGGTGTCTTCCATGCCGTCCAGGCCTTCAACAACGGTGGCTTCGCCCTCTACAGCGACGGCTTGCTCGGGTTCTCCAGCGACGCCTGGCTCATCCTGCCGATGGCGTTCGGGGCACTCCTCGGCGGACTCGGCTTCCCGGCCCTGTTCGAGGCCGTCCGGGGTCGGCGACACCCAACCCGCTGGTCGATCTCCACCAAGCTCACCATCTGGGGCAGCCTGACCCTGCTGAGCGTCGGCTTCCTCGCCCTGCTGGCCGCCGAATGGTCCAACCCCTACACCCTGGGCATCCGCCCGTGGCCGGAGAAGCTCCTCGCCGCGTTCGCCCAGAACGCGTTCTTCCGGACCGGCGGGTTCCACGTGATCAACATCGAGGCGCTCGGCGAGGAGAGCATCCCGGCGATCACCGCGCTGATGTTCATCGGCGGCGGCAGCGCCAGCACCGCCGGCGGCATCAAGGTCAGTACCTTCTTCCTCCTCGCCTTCGTGATCTGGGCCGAGCTACGGGGCGAGCCGGATGTCACCATCCGCCATCGCCGAATCGCCACCGCCAGCCAACGGCAGGCGGTCACGGTGGCGCTGCTCGGCGTGGCACTCGTGTTCGCCGGCACGGTGACGTTGATCCTGCTGACCGAGGGGATGCCACACCACGTGGCGCTCTTCGAGGTGACCTCGGCCTTCAGCACCGCCGGCCTCTCTCTCGGCATCGCGCCCAACCTGCCCGACGCCGGGCAGTACGTACTTGTTGTCCTGATGTACATCGGTCGGGTCGGGTCGCTGACCCTGGGGTCGGCACTCGCGCTGAACACCCGACGACGCCTGTACCGCTACCCGGAGGAGCAACCCCTTGTCGGCTAGGAAAGACCAACACAGCGGGGTCATCGTGGTGGGGCTCGGACGCTTCGGCTCCCAGGTCGCCGACACGCTCGTGCAGCTCGAGCATCCGGTACTCGCCATCGACCAGGACGCGGAGCGGGTGCAGCGGTGGGCCGACCGAATCGACCGGGTGGTGCAGGCCGATGCCACCGAAGAGGGGGCGCTGCGCCAGCTCGGCGCGGAAGACCTCGAACGCGCCGTGGTGTCCATCGGAGCCTCGTTGGAGGCGAGCGTACTGTCCGTTCTAGCCCTCGTTGACCTGGGGATACCACAGATCTGGGCGCGGGCCCGCTCGCCGGAGCACGCGAAGATCCTCACCTCGGTCGGGGCCCACCACGTAATCTTCCCGGAGGCGGAGGCCGGCGAACGGCTGGCCCATCTCATCGTCAGCCGGATGCTGGACTTCATGGAGTTCGGCGACGACTTCGCGATCGCCAAGGTCCGCACCCCGGAGAGCCTCACCGGCCGCCCACTGCGCGAGCTGAACCCGGAGGACCGCCACGGAGTACGGGTGGTCGCGGCGAAGCTGGCCGGGAAGCGGTTCCAGGCGGCCACCGGCGACACCGTGCTGGCCTCGGGGAGCATGCTGATCGTGGAGGGCAGCATCGAGCAGGTGCAGTCGTTCGCCGCGCTCAGCTGACCCCGGCGGAGGCGGCGTCGATCACGCGGTCGCGAGCAGCTGGTCCACCGGGGCGTAGTCATCGGTCAACACCAACGCGTCGCCAACGAACTCCTGCAGCGCCGCACCGTCCAGCACGACCGCACCTGGGTCCACCTCGCGCAGCCGCTCTCGGAGCGCGGCCAGCGGCAACGGCGCGTCCGAGGCGACGATGACGAAGTTGGACCCCTGCTCACCGGCGATCGCGGCCGGCGGGGCGATCAGGGCCACCTGCCGGAACTCGGCCGCGACGGTGGCCACCTCACTGCGAATGAAGCGCAGCGGCGGATAGTCGATGACGTTCTGCACGTAGCCGCCGCCAGGACGGATCACCCGGCGGATCTCAGCGGCCATCTCCTGGGTGGCGAGGTGCCACGGCACCACCAGATGCCCGAACGCGTCCCCCACCACCAGGTCCTGACTCTCCGCCGACTCGGCGGCGACCAGCATCCGGGCGTCCCCCACCTCCGCGCGCAGCTCCGGCCCCGGACGCACGCCGAGCTTCTCCTCGCCCAGCTCGACCAGCCCGCCGTCGATCTCGAAGACCACGTTCTCGGTGCCCGGCCGGGTGGCAGTCAGATACCGCGGCATGGTGAAACCACCTCCGCCTAGGTGCAGCGCGTCCAGCCGACGACCCGCCGGTGCGATGACATCGGCGACCGCCCCGATCCACCGGGTGTACGCGTACTCCAGGTGGGTCGGGTCGGCCAGGTCCACGTACGAGTGCCGGGCCGAATTGAGCAGCAGCGTACGCCCGCTCGCCCGGCCTGGGTCGGTCTCGACGCGGGCGCAGTGGTAGGCCGTCTCGATGTCACACGGGTTCGGGGCGACCGTGGTCAGTCCGGCGCCGAGCAGGCCGAGCACGGCCAGGCTGGCCGACACCCGGGCCGGTCCGGTCAGCTGCTCGCCCGCCGTCCGCCTCAACCACCCGCCGAGGATCAGCCCGGTAAGCCCCAGGGAGACCGCCAGGCCGAGCAGGATCACCGTGCTGGGCAACGCGGCCACCAACACGAAGCCGGTGACCAGGGTGGCGGTGACCGCACCCAGGGTGCCGATCGAGGAGAGCCGGCCGACGACTTGGCCGGTCCGGCGCAGGTCGGACAGCTGCAGTTTGACCACCATCGGGGTGACTGCCGACAGCAGCATCGCCGGTACGAAGACGGCCAGCGCGACGAGCAGCAGGATCGCGGAGGCCGCCCCGCCCCGCAGCACCTCCCCGGCGTACCGGACCGCGGGCAGGGTCACCGCGGTGGCGATCCCGGCCAGCACCAGCGCCGGGGCCAGCAGGGTACGCGGGTCCCGGCGGTCCGCCAGCCACCCGCCGGCCCACGCCCCGTACGCGATCGCGGCCAACGCGATGCCGATCACCGAGCTGGTCACCTGGAGGGTCACCCCGACGTACGGACCGACCAGGCGCAGCGCGGCTGTCTCCAGCACCAGAACCGCGCCGCTGGAGAAGAAGACCAGAAACGCGGCCAGCCCCTTGGGCAGGGCCGGACCGGTCGCCGACCCGAGTTGGGCCGACCGGACGGGAGTCTGGGACGAGGCGGAGTTCACCCGCGCGATGGTACGCAGTGAGATGGGCCGCCCGAGTCAGTACATCGAAACATGAACGTGGTTGGTGTGGTCAGCAGCGGGGCTGCCGCCGCCGCTATATGCTCGCCAACCGGTATTCGGCATCCATATCTGCCTATACCAGATGACGTACATCACACCGAGTCGGCTCGCGTTGTTCTTCAGGTAGGTCGCCAGCTGGTCACCGTAGGCCTTGTCGCCGCCGGTCGCCGTGACGTTCTCGAACCCACCGGAGGCGGCGGCGAAGTCACAGGCCTTCCCCTTCGGGTGCTCGCCACCACCGCCGCTGCGATAACAGGAGACGTGCCGTTTGAAACCGTCCGCCTGGGACTGCTTGAGCATGTGCAGGGTGCGCGGAGAGATGCAGCCGGAGGTGGTCGGGTCATCGACCGAGCAGGACTCCGACGGCCAGGAGCCGTTCGAATTCCGGGGCGCCGACGCGGCGCTGGCCGAACCGCCACCGAAGCCGGAGCCGCCACCCGAGCTGACTGCGGCGAGCGCCACCTCCGCCGCCTTCTTGTTCTTCGCCAGGACGTCGAGCTGCTTCTCCTGCTCGCGGATCTCGGTGTCAATCGCGACCTTGGCGTTCTTCGCCGTCTCCCGAACCTCGGTCAGCTCGCGCACCCGACGGCCGTCCCGCCGGGCCATCACGTCCAGATTCATCGCCCGATTCAGAAACTCATCGGGCGACGCGCTCTCCAACAATGTCGCCATCGGGGTGAGTCGGCCCAACCGGTACGACTGCGCGGCCACCACGCCAACCTGGGCGGTCAGGTCGGTCAGCCGCGCCTCGACCATCTTCAGCTCCGTGGTCAGCTCCTTCTGCCGACGCTTGGAGTTCTTCAGCTTGGCCGTGGCGTCGATGTGCGCCTTGGCGGCGGCCGTCAGCGCAGTCCGCAACTTCTCGCTGCCACCCTCCCCCGGCTCGGCCTGGGCCGGCACGGCACCGAGCAGCACCGCCACCGCCGCGGCCACCGCCACGGCGAGGACAGTCAGCGGACGGGAACCCCCGCGGGGCGGGACTGTGCGCACAGTGGATCCTTCCCGAGTGCCGTCAGCCCCCACGAACTCCGCTGGTCGGTGGTCCCATCGACGCCGTACGGCGGCCAGCGGGCGGAGACCGTCGGCCACAATACCGGACCGACCACCGCTGCGAGGACCCCAAATCCGCTGGCTCGATACGGTCTGACTCTGGGTGGCGCGCGCCCTCACGCTCCGCCGAAGAAAGCCTCCCGGACCGCCACCCAGATCCGCTCATCCGCGGCGACGAGCAGGCCCTGCCCCTCGACGCCCGGGTGGTACTCGGCTCCGTCGAAGCGCCGGGCGACCCCACCGGCGGCCCGGACCAGATGAGTGCCGGGTACGTGGTCCCAGGGCAGGGTGTGCCAGTAGAGCACGAACTGCTGCACCCCGAGGAGCATGTCCAGGTACTCCCGCCCGGCGCAGTGCTGGCCGGGCAGGAGCTCGCCCAGCTGCGCACCGGCCGCCTCCACCCGCGGACGCAGGGCCGCCGGCAGGTAGCGAGACATCGCCGAGCCCCGTAGCCGGTCCAGGTCAGCCGGCGCTCCGGTGGTACGCACCGCACGCCCGTTGACGTACGCCCCCACACCGGGTTGCGTGGCAGCGAGCGTGCCGACCACCGGGTCAAACATCCACGCGGCGCTCGGTTCTCCGTCGATCAACAGGGCCACCATCAGTGCGAACGGCGGGCGACCGGCAGCGAAGTTGCCGGTGCCGTCGATTGGGTCCACCAGCCACACGGGGCCGGAGCGGTGCAGGTGCCGCAGAAGCTCCGGGTCCTCGGCGACGGCCTCCTCACCGACCACCACCGAGTCTGGCCGCAGCCGGCGCAGACCCGCCGAGATCAGCTCCTCCGCCCGCCGGTCGGCGACGGTAACGAGGTCGCCGGGGGCCTTCTCCTCGATGTCGGCTTCGTCCAGCTGGCGGAACAGCGGCAGCACAACCTGGTCAGCCGCCGTTCGCAGGAGCATGCCGACCTCGTCGAACAGGTTCTCAGTCACGGGCGGGACGTCGCTTCTCGACCGCCTCCCGGACCACCGTCTTCCTCATCTCCCCGTTCTACCGCCTCCCGGGCTCCGCCGGGCTCGTCCGGGAAATCCTCGCCGACCGACAGCGGCGTACCTGTACGCCAGCGGAGAGTCTTGTCCCTGGCGATGAGCTCCGCGTCCATGATGGGTCATCAGCCTCGATCATCGAGGCTGAGCAACACGCCGCCGACAATCCGTATACAACCTTACGATTGCTGGCTTTCGTACGCCTTATTTACTAGCAGGTAAGGTGCCGGTTCTTGTTCATAATGCGAGTCGAGTTCCTTGTATCGACACGACTGTCGGCCCCAAAGCAGGCTCGCCACGTTAAGGGATAAGCAAATCATGCGGGTACCGACAAGAGCTATTTCCCTAGTTTTACGGATACCCAAAATGCATTGGACGCGCATCATCGTAGCGACACTACGACTC
The DNA here is from genome assembly GCF_000484695.1 of Salinispora cortesiana. Classification (GTDB taxonomy): domain Bacteria; phylum Actinomycetota; class Actinomycetes; order Mycobacteriales; family Micromonosporaceae; genus Micromonospora; species Micromonospora cortesiana. Next base: position 172,093 of record NZ_AXVR01000002.1, read on the forward strand.
TCGGGATGAAGGGTGAATATATTGAATCCGTTTCGATAACGTAACGGATTCAACAATAATCCCGGCGCTGGGTTCCCTGATCAACCTACGAATGCCTTCTTCATCGAGGGGGAGCGTAGCCCTGATATCGTTCCAAGGGATCCGAATTGAACGTCGTGAGAGGTGTGCGGAGTGGAACCCCTTTTGAAGCGTGAAAATAAATTTGTGCTTGATGTTGTACGGGCGGCATTGGGGCTGATTTCGCGAGATATGCTCGCCATCTCGATAGGCGTCAGCCAGGATCGGGTCATGCTGTATTTTGTGGTCCGGGAGCGCAATCATCAGGTCGATGAGGACATCGAGGACATAATTTTCGAGTTGTACACCCTTCAGAGTGGTCCCATTGAGGTTGATTTATCTGTTCATGTAGGCTTGCCGAATACCGAATGGCCAGGAATCTCAGGTCGTCGCGTTTTCGTTGCCAAGGATGCCATGGAATAGTGGGTGGCGCATTGGTTTGAGTGAGCGAATCGGCGGCTATTGGCGCTGTTGCCGTGATGGTGGCAGGTGGCGTGGGTTCTGATTCACCACCCTCATTGGTAGAAAATTTAGTCATCCGAGGACTTCGTTGGCGGTCGCTGTCCACTGGAACGGGCGGGGTTGGCGTTCCAGGCCACGATGTAGTGGCGGATAGCACGGATCAGGTCCTGCACGGAGGAGAAGGTGCCGCGCCGGATGCCTGCCGGGTGGCAATGCCGAACCAGGTCTCAATCGGCAACAGCGGCTGCGTCCGGTCGAGGGCTTTGATCTGGGTCTTCTCATCGAGGCTGAGTACGACCGCGCCACCAGGCGGGTCCAAATACAAACCGACGATGTCGTAGACCTTCGCCGCGAATGCCGGATCCATACCGAGCTTGAACGTGCCAGACCCCAGAATCGCGAGACACTAGTACGGCAGCCGCCGTTCGGGATCATGGCTGGGGTTCGAGGTTGAGGCGGCGTGTGTAGTGGGCTCGTCGGGCTCGGGCTTGATGTCGTCGTCGCCATCCTGACCAGTGCAAACGGTGGGTGAGGTCATTGATCGGGCGGATGATGCAGGCGTTGATCAGGCGGCGGGTCTCGTTGACCGTGAGTGTGATCAGGCCGGTATCGGTGTGGTCCTGGTCGGCGGCGCAGATCGTCAGGACGGCGAGGGCGGCCAGGGTGAGGGTGGTGAACCTGTGCCAGGAGTCCCAGCGGCGGACCTGGTGCTGGTCCAGACCGACCTGGCTCTTGGCGGCCTGGAAGCTCTCCTCGATGCTCCAGCGGATGCCCGCGACCCGCACGAGTTGGGCGAGGGCGGCCGGTTTCGGGGTCCAGCAGCGGTAGAAGGCCAGTTCACCGGTGGTGGTGTTCTTCCTGATCAGGAGGCTGTGCTGGCCGCCGTCGTCGGGGTCGGCGTCGGTGCACACGTCATCGAGCCAGGCCCAGTCGTAGAAGCGTGGGCCTTTGGACCCGGCGCCCGCGCTGCGGCGATGCCACGCCGAGTTCGACAGATCAGCGGCGATCCGGTCGACGCGCAGGTGGGTCTTGCCGCCGTCGATGGGCACCACGTGGCGGCACGAGACCGCAAGGACGTAGCCGATCCCGTGTTCACGCAGGCCAGCGCGGAAGACACTGCTGTTGCCGTAAGCCTCGTCCGCGGCCACCCACCCGGCCGGCACCCCCGCCTTCAGCGCCGCGGTGATCATCTCGCCGGCCAACTCCGGCTTGGTCGCGAACTCGATGTCCTCGGGCACGCCGGCAGCTGCGCAGCGGTCCCGGTCGTCGGTCCACGACGCCGGCAGATACACCCGCCGGTCGATCAGGG